>JAYRUL010000012.1:0-39348 GCA_041919095.1 Rhodoferax sp.
AGCGAGAAGCTTACGCCATGCCCACGCAAGGCCTGCATTTTGGTAATCACTTCTTCGAAATTGGACACCAGCAGGCTTTCGGTCAACTCCAGCTTGAGTCGCTGTGCGCGTGCGCCGGTGCGCGCCAGCACGGCCAAGACCTGCTCCACAAAGTCCGCCTGGTGGAACTGGCGGGCACTGACGTTGACGGCCATCGTCAAATGCTCGGTGGCCGGCTCCTGGGCCCACGCCACCAATTGCTGGCAGGCGACCTCCAGCACCCGGTGGCCCAGCGCCAATATCAACCCGGTTTCTTCGGCCAGAGGAATGAACTCGGCTGGCGATACCAGACCACGCCGCGGATGCTGCCAGCGCACCAGTGCCTCGGCACCGGTAATGCGGTGCGCCGCGTCAACCTGGGGTTGGTAATACAGCACCAACTGACTCGACTGCAGGCCCGCGCGCAAGTCGGCTTCCATGGCGGCATGCGCCATGACGGTGGCTTGCATGTGCGGATCAAAGAAGCGCAGCGTATTGCGTCCGGCGGCCTTGGCCTGGTACATGGCCAGATCAGCGCGTTTGAGCAACTCGTCCACGCTGTCGCTTTCCGGACCAGACAGGCTTACGCCAATGCTGGCGGTGCAAGCGAAGCGCAAACCGTCCAGGTCATGCACCTCCGCCAGGGCGTCGAGGACCTTTTGCGCCACCACGCGGGCGTGGTCCGCGGCATCGCCGCCTTGGCGGCTGAGCCCTTCCACCATCAACACGAACTCGTCGCCCCCCAACCGCGCCACGGTGTCTTCCTCGCGCACGCAGGCGGTCAGGCGCCGGGCGACCGATTCCAGCAGCAAATCGCCCTTGTCATGGCCCATGGTGTCGTTCAGGGTCTTGAAGTTGTCCAGATCGATAAACAGCAGCGCCACCGCCGCATCACTGCGGGCGCTGGCAATTACGGCCTGGCGCAGGCGGTCCAGCAACAAGCGCCGGTTGGGCAGTCGGGTGAGCGGGTCGTAGAACGCCAGATGGCGGATTTCGTCTTCGGCCGACTTACGCTGCGAAATGTCGATGAACGAAGCCACGTAGTGGGTAACGGTCCCGTCGGGCCCTCGCACGGCCGAGATGTGCGCCCACTGGGGGTAGATCTCTCCGTTCTTGCGCCGGTTCCAGATTTCTCCCTTCCAGGAACCCGTACTGTGGATACTGCTCCAGAGCTGCTCATAAAAAGCGGCGTCGTGGCGTCCCGAACTGAACACACGCGGCGTTTGGCCGATCACTTCGTTGGGCGCATAGCCGGTAATTTCGCTGCAGGCCGCGTTAATGCGCAGAATCTGCTTATTGGCGTCGGTAATCACCATCCCTTCCTGCGACTCAAAGGCCGTCGCCGAAATGCGTAAATCCGCCTCGGCGCGCTTGCGCTCGGTGATGTCTTGCATGCTGTATTGCAACAAAGTCTTGCCCGCGTTTTCGAAGGCAAAGACATGCACCTCGGCATCCCAAACGACGCCATCGGGTCTGCGGTGCCGCCACTCAAACACATGCACCCGGTTGCGCAGGGCTAACTGAATGTTTTCGATCGCCACTGCGGTGGAGTCGCGCCCGTCGTATTGGGTCGGTGTTGACACGTCGGCCGGTGTAACGGTGCGCAATTGTTCCAGGCTCTCAAATCCGTAAATATCCAAGGCCGCCTGGTTGCAGTCGACCAGGGCCGGAATACTGGGATCCATCACAGTCAGGGCAATGTGGGACTCGGTAAACAGCACCTTGTTGTAAGCCTCGCTCTCTTGCAGGTCGCGGCTGCGCTGCGACAGGCTGGCCAACAGCCGGTTGAAACTGGTGATCAATTCGCCAACCTCGTCCTGGCTGGTCACCGGCAGGGGTCGCACAACCTCGCCCGCGTCGGCCTGGGCCGCGAGCAAACGCGTCGCATCGACCACCGGTGTGAGCTGGCGCTTGAGCAGTCGCCAGGCCAGCCATCCGATCAAGACGCCGACCAGCAAGCTAAAAACGACCGCTGCCCACAGTACGCGCTGCTGCAAAGCTGCAATCGGCGCGAACGCCTCGGCTGTGGGTAAAGTGGCCACCATGGCCCATTGGGCTGACGGGATGCCCTTGACCGAAACCAAAATTTCCACACCCCGTTGGTCGACATAACGGGCTGTACCTTCATGACCCGCCGCAAACCGGTCCACATGGGGACTGACCCCCACAGGCGGCAAGGGCTGCATGACGCGGCGCTTGTCGCTCGAGGTCACGTTCACGCGGTGCGCTAGTGACGCCACAAAGTAGTCGCCGGTCGCACCGTAGCCATCACGGGTTACGTTTTCCAGAAAACTCGGGCGACTGAGGTCAACCACGCCGACCACGGCCCCCACCGGTTTGCCCTGCGCATCACGAATGGGCGCAGCCATGGAAAACACGGGCGTACCCAGCGCCTTGCCCAACACCGGCTTGCCCACCGAGGCGCGCCCTTCCTGCAGCGCAGCAATCATGTAATCGCGCTCGGCCACACCACGACCCAACCGGTTGGCGCCGGCAGGGACATCCGCAACTGGAACGCCATCCAGCCGGGTGATGAACACGCCGGCGTTGAACATGCGCTGCAGGGCCACCAAGATTTCCAGCCGGGCTTGCAGGGCGCTGGTACTGGCCAAGGTGGCCGAATCGATGCCGTTCGCCACGTCTTGCAGGGCCTGCAGGCGGTCTTCAATCTGGTGGTTGAGCTCCGCCGCCAGCGTGGTGACGGTCGACAGCTGCTGCGCTCCCACGATGGCTTGCATGTCGTCGCGCAGCACACGGTTGGCCACGAGCGACAAGGACCAGATGCTGACGAGAAACACCCCCAGGGTAAACAGCGTTACCCGCACTTGAATCGATCGCCACCGATTGGCGTTCATGGGTTGGAAGTCGGGTTGCGCATGGGGCGAATAATCGCACAGCTTGATGTAACCCAGTTTCAATAAAGGGGGCGTCAGGTAGGCTGTGCAGGTTCGGCGATGGCAACGGACCTTGTCACCCACCCCACAGTTCGCGCAGGGTCGCAGCAAAGCGACCCGCTGCTGCGGGCTGTACCGCCCGCCCGGCCACGTACACCGCATCAAACCCCGCATCCGGGCTGGAGAACACGCAGGCATCGAGCAGCTGCTCGGCTGGGACCCCCAGCAGCGCACTGGATTGCCCATCGAGCACACAGAAATCGGCACGCTGGCCCACGGCAATCCCGCCCAGCGCCTGCCCGGTGGCCGCCACGCCGCCTCGCAAAGCCCCTTCCAGCAAGGCCGCAGCCGTACTGATGCCGCCCAGGCACTGCGCGGCCACGTTGCGCTTGCGCTGGGTCAGGCGCTGGCTGTATTCCAACAGGCGCAGCTCCTCGCTCCAGCGCCGGGTGACGTGGCTGTCCGAGCCGATCGACCAGCGCCCCTGCAGCGCGCCAAAGCCCGGCAGATCGAACACGCCGTCGCCCAGGTTGGCCTCGGTGGCCGGGCAGATCACGATGCTGGCACCGCGTGCCTGCACACCCACCAACTCGTCGCGCGTGGTGTGGGTGGCGTGCACCAGGTTCCAGCGGGCGTCCACGTCCACATGGTGCAGCAGCCATTCGATGGGGCGCATGCCGGTGTGGACCAGGCAGTCGTCTACCTCCTGCGTCTGCTCGGCAATGTGGATATGCACGGGCAGGCCCGCTTGGGCGGCAAAGGCAGCCAGCTCTTTCAGGGCGGGCGCGGGCACGGCGCGCAGCGAATGGATGGCCACGCCGACGTTGATGGTCGGGTCCGCCTGCGTGTGGCGCTGCACCGCCTCGACGATGCGG
Organism: Rhodoferax sp.; assembly: GCA_041919095.1. Taxonomy (GTDB): domain Bacteria; phylum Pseudomonadota; class Gammaproteobacteria; order Burkholderiales; family Burkholderiaceae_C; genus Allorhodoferax. The sequence continues at coordinate 3,788 of JAYRUL010000012.1, forward strand.
GCAATCCCCTCGGGCGTGGACGCAAAGCGGCGCTGGTCCTCACGCAGCGCACCCTGCGCAAAACCGGCGCGCATGTACAGCGTGGGCAGCAGCGTGAGTCCGATGCCGGTGCGCCGCGCCGCACGCACCAGGGCCAGCGCCATGTCGGCGGGTTCGCCATACGGCGCGCCGCCCAGGGCGTTGTGCAGGTAGTGAAATTCGCAGACCTGGGTGTAGCCCCCGGCCAGCAGTTCGCCATAGAGCTGGGTGGCAATGGTTTCGAGCTGCTCGGGCGTGATGCTGTTGGCGGCGGTGTACATGCGGTCGCGCCAGCTCCAGAAGTCGTCCGACGGAGCACGCGGGTCGCGCCGTTCCGTCAACCCCACAATGGCGCGCTGAAAGGCATGGCTGTGGGCATTGACCACGCCGGGCAACACCGGGCCGCTCAGGCGCACGGCAGGAGTTTGCTGCGCGGCGGCGGCCTGCGGCTCTACATGCGTCCAGCGCCCGTCCGCACCCACGCCCAGCAGCACCTCGCGCGCCCAGGCCCCATGCACCCAGGCCTGCGGGGCCAGATACCAGGTTACTTCAATTTTCATAGCAATCTCGCAAGATTTCACGCGGGCCAAGCACCATTTTCTTGAGTAATGGCTGGATCTGGCACGCCAGCGCTTCGTCGTAGGCAAAGGGGGCGGTTTCCTGCATGTACAGGCTTTGGCACATCTCCAGCTGCACCGCGTGGACGTGGTGCTGCGGTTGGCCGTAATGCCGGGTGATGTAGCCCCCCTTGAAGCGGCCATTGAGCACATGGCTGTAGCGCGACTGCGCCGCGCAGGCTTGCACCACGGCATCGGCCACCGCAGCGCTGGCGCTGGTGCCATTGGCAGTGCCGATGGACAAGTCGGGCAGGCGGCCTTCAAACAGCCAGGGGATTTGCGAGCGGATGCTGTGCGCGTCCCACAGCAGCGAGTAGCCGTGGAGCTGGCGCAGCCGCGCCAGCTCACCCGCCAGCGCATCGTGGTAGGGCTGCCAGTACAGGCGGCGTCGGCGTTGGCGCTCTTCGGGGTTGGGGGCGCAACCGTCCTGGTACAGGGCATCGCCCGTAAAAAAACGCGTGGGGCACAGCTCGGTGTTGGCAGCACCGGGGTACATGGGCGTGTCGTCGCTCGGGCGGTTCAGGTCGATCACGTAGCGCGAGTAGCGCGGCGTGAGCACGCTGGCTCCCAAATCACCCAGAAAGTTGTACAGCCGCGCCAGGTGCCAGTCGGTGTCTTCTACCTGCCAGGCGCGCGGGACATAGCCGTCGCGCAGGTCGGCAGGAATCTCGGTGCCGATGTGCGGCATGCTCACCAGCAAGGGCGCGCTGCCCTGCTGCAAGTGAAAGACGGGGGTGGGGCTCATTGAATCTGTCCCTTGAAAACGGTCTGACGGCGGGGGTTGGCACACAGGGCGTAGGCCAGTTCAGCCGGATGCTGCACGTCCCACAGCACAAAGTCGGCGCGCAGGCCCGCTGCCAGGACGCCACGGTCGCGCAAGCCCAGGGCCTGGGCGGCGTGGCGGGAGACACCGGCCAGCGCCTCCTCGGGAGTCAGGCGAAACAGCGTGCACGCCATGTTGAGCATGAGCAGCAGCGAGGTACACGGCGAGCTGCCGGGGTTGCTGTCGGTGGAGATGGCCATGGGAACGCGGTGGGCGCGTAGCAGGTCTACCGGCGGCAGGCGCGTTTCGCGTAGGAAATAGAAAGCCCCGGGCAGCAGCACCGCCACCGTGCCAGCGCCCGCCATGGCGCGCGCACCGTCGTCTGACAGCCATTCCAGGTGGTCGCAACTCAGCGCCTGGTAGCGCGCCGCCAGCTGCGCGCCGCCGCTGTCGCTGAGCTGCTCGGCGTGCAACTTGACCGGCAATCCCAAGCCGTGGGCTGCGGCAAAGACGCGTTCGATCTGCGCTGGGCTGAATGCGATGCGCTCGCAAAAGCCATCAACAGCATCCACCAAGCCTTCAGCGTGCAGGGCGGGCAGCATGTGCAGCACGGCATCGATGTAGGCATCCGTTTGCCCGGCGTATTCCGATGGGACGGCATGCGCCCCCAGGAAGGTGGTGCGCACATCCACGGCATGCGCCTGACCCAGGCTACGCGCCACTTGCAGGCACTTGCGCTCGTGCTCCAACGCCAGCCCGTAGCCGGACTTGATTTCCAGCGTGGTCACGCCCTCGCGCATCAGGGCTTGCAGGCGCACGGCAGCAGCAGCCTGCAGCTCGGCGGCGCTGGCAGCACGTGTGGCCTGCACCGTGCTGGCAATGCCGCCACCGCTGCGGGCAATCTCCTCGTAGCTGGCTCCGTGCAGGCGCAGTTCAAACTCGTGCGCGCGGTTGCCGCCGTACACCAGGTGGGTGTGGCAATCGATCAGGCCCGGCGTGATGAGGGCACCGCCCGCGTCATGCGCGGTGTGGGCCTGCGCGCGCCAAGCGGCAGGCAGTTCAGCGCGCGAGCCGACCCAGGCCAGGGTTTCGCCCTGCACCACCAGGGCGGCATCGTCGATCAGGCCGTAGGGGGCGTTGGCATCGGCCACCAGCGTGGCGGCGCGGCAGTGGGTCCAAATGTGGAGCGATGGGTCGCTGCCCCCCGTGGGGGCCTTCGCGCCTTCGCGCGGCCGTGCGGCGCGCTCGCTCACTGGCTCCACTCCATCCACAGCGCATGCTCGCACTGGATGCGCACCGTAGCGGCCTTGGTGACTTGGCGCCACACCAGGGTGGCCGGTGGCACCGCCAGGCTTTGACCATTAAATTCAATGCTAGCCCGCGTGGATATTGCGTAAGCAGCTATCATTTTGCTAGCATGCGCCAACTCGGTGTGGCTTCCGTGGATTCGGGTCATGCGCGCGGGCAAGCAGCTGTCACGCAACATGAGGTTGAAGTCCTGCGTGGGGCCATCGATCAGACGGCAGGCGGTGGCGGCGGCACCGTCAAAGCACAGCGGCGCGTCGTGCGCAGTCAGGCGGTGTTCGGTGGCCGCACTGGCTTGCTGGGGCGTGGCCACGTTCAGCACCACCCCTGCGCCCTGCAGCACGGAAAACCAGCGCGTGACGCCTTCAAAGCGCGAAAACGGGCCATCCGCCGCGACCTCGGCCACCGACAAGCGCCATTGCCAGTCGGCACCCGCAGGCCCGGAAACCAACTCGCGGGTCAAACCCCCGCCATTGCGCCAAGGCGTGGCCGCCACATCGGCCAGGTGAACGACATGCCAGCTCATCAATAACCTCCACTGCGGCGTGACGCCGCTGCGTTTTGCTCCGTGTCCTCCGCCCGCTGCGCGGGCTCCCCCTTTACCTGCGCAAAACGCAGCGCCATCCCGCCTTTGCAACGGGTGGGTCTCATGCCTGAAAACTCCCCGCAAAGCTGTAACGCGACCCTGGATACACCAGGCGCACCACGCTGGCCACGTGTGCGCCGCTGACGGTACGGCGCACCTGCACCAGACAAGGCTCGGTTTTGGGGATGCCCAGCTGCTTGGCCTGCTCCGGCGTGGGCAGGCAGGCTTCGATGGAGTAGCTGGCTTCGGTTAACGGAGCCTGGATGAGCAGGTGGTGGGTGGGCGTGGTCTGGGTGAAATCGGTCTTGAGGTAATCGGGTGCGGCCGCCGGGTTGACGTAGCGGTCTTCATATTGGATGGGCAGGCCGTTTTCCAGGTGCACCAGAATGCTGTGGAACACCCGCGCATTGGCGCGCAGCCCCAGTGTGCGCGCCAACCCGGCCGGAGCGCGTTCGGCCTGCGCCAGCAATACCTTGGCTGTGTGCACATGGCCGCGCTCCAGCACTTCTTCGTGGATGTCGCGAATGGTGAGGTTGGAGGCAATGCGGTGCAGCTCGGCCACGTAGGTGCCCGACCCCTGCACCCGCGTGACCATGCCTTCGGCCATGAGTTCGCGCAGCGCCCGGTTGACCGTCATGCGGCTGATGCCGAACTGCTGCATCAGCGCCGACTCGCTGGGCACCGGGTCGGCTGGTCGCCAGGCCCCGCTCTTGATGTGCTGCTGGATGAAGTCTTTGACCTGGCTGTAGGCGGGTTTCATGGTGGGTAGGAACCGTAGCGGAGTCGCAATGCTGGCATTGTAGTGGCGTTGACACAAGTTGTATAGACAAGTTACGATACGCTCCACCCGATGACCGACCCCTGCCAGGAGCCCCACCATGTCCGATTCCTCCCCCGCCCGCTACCGCAACAGCCAGGCCAGAACGGTGCGCGCACCACGCGGCCCAGAACTGCACTGCGCCAACTGGCAGATCGAAGCTGCGTACCGCATGCTCCAGAACAACCTGGACCCCGAAGTGGCCGAGAACCCCGACGAGCTGGTGGTGTACGGTGGCATCGGCAAGGCCGCGCGCAACTGGGCCTGTTTTGACGCCATTCTGGACAGCCTGCGCCAATTGCAGCCGAACCAGACCCTGCTGGTGCAAAGCGGCAAGCCCGTGGGCGTGTTTCGCACCCACACCGACGCGCCGCGCGTGCTGATTGCCAACTCCAACCTGGTGCCCAAATGGGCCACCTGGGAGCACTTCAATGAACTGGACCGCAAGGGCCTGATGATGTACGGCCAGATGACGGCTGGCAGCTGGATCTACATCGGCAGCCAGGGCATCGTGCAGGGCACCTACGAGACCTTTGTGGAAGCCGGTCGCCAGCACTACGGCGGCAGCCTTGCGGGGCGCTGGGTGTTGACGGCGGGCCTGGGCGGCATGGGCGGCGCGCAGCCCCTGGCGGCCACCTTTGCCGGGGCGTGTTCGCTGACCATTGAGTGCCAGCAAAGCTCCATCGACTTTCGCCTGCGCACCCGCTACGTGGACGAGCAGGCCACTGACCTGGACGACGCCCTGGCGCGCATCGCCCAATACACCGCGCAGAAGCAGGCCGTGTCCATCGCCCTGTGCGGCAATGCGGCCGACCTGGTGCCCGAACTGGTGCGCCGCGCGCAGGCTGGCGACCTGCGCCCGGACATCGTCACCGACCAGACCTCCGCCCATGACCTGATCAATGGCTACCTGCCACAGGGCTGGACGGTGGCCCAGTGGAAGGCCGCGCAGAAAGACCCGGCCCAGCACGCTGCACTGAAACAAGCTGCGGGCGAATCCTGCGCCGTGCATGTGCAGGCCATGCTGGCCTTTCACGCCATGGGCATCCCCACCGTGGACTACGGCAACAACCTGCGCCAGGTCGCGCAGGACTTTGGCGTGGCCCACGCGTTTGACTACCCCGGCTTTGTGCCGGCCTATGTGCGCCCGCTGTTCTGCAAGGGCGTGGGGCCGTTCCGCTGGGTGGCGCTCAGTGGCGACCCCGAAGACATCCGCAAGACCGACGCCAAGATGAAAGAGCTGTTCCCCGACAACGCGCACCTGCACCGCTGGCTGGATATGGCTGGTGAGCGCATCGCCTTCCAGGGACTGCCCGCGCGCATCTGCTGGATCGGCCTGGGCGAGCGCCACCGCGCCGGTCTGGCCTTCAACGAGATGGTGAAGAACGGCGAGTTGAAAGGCCCGATCGTCATTGGCCGCGACCATCTGGACAGCGGCTCGGTGGCCAGCCCCAACCGCGAGACCGAGTCCATGATGGACGGCAGTGATGCGGTCAGCGACTGGCCCCTGCTCAACGCCCTGCTCAACACCGCCAGCGGTGCCACCTGGGTCAGCCTGCACCACGGCGGCGGCGTGGGCATGGGCTACAGCCAGCACAGCGGCGTGGTCATCGTCTGCGACGGCACCTCGGAGGCGCACGAACGCCTGGGCCGCGTGCTGTTCAACGACCCCGCCACCGGCGTGATGCGCCATGCCGACGCGGGCTACAGCATTGCGCAGCAATGCGCCCGCGACAACGGCCTGAACCTGCCCATGGTGGGCTAGCCCATTGGAGTCATAGCCCAAAGGGGTCAGATCACTTTGCGCAGCAAATGTGCTCTGACCCCTATTGCGCAGGCCTCAACACAGTAGGAAACACATCATGAAAATCACCCTCCACCCCGGCCAACTCAGCCTGGATCAACTGCAACGCATCCACGCCGGGGGCGTGCGCGTGGAATTGCACCCTGATGCGCGCGCCGTGCTGCGCGCCTCGCAAGCCGTGGTGCAGGCCGCAGCCGACGGCGACGAAGCCGTCTACGGCGTCAACACCGGCTTTGGCAAGCTGGCCAACCAGCGCATCAGCAAAGAGCAACTGGCCACCTTGCAGCTCAACCTGATTCGCTCGCACAGCGTGGGCGTGGGTGAACCCCTGTCGGCGCCCATCATGCGCTTGATGATGGTGACCAAGGCCGCCAGCCTGGCGCGCGGCTATTCCGGCGTGCGCGAGGTGGTGGTGGACACCCTGCTGGCCGTGGTCAACGCAGGCCTGGTGCCTTTTGTGCCCAGCCAGGGCTCGGTGGGCGCCTCGGGCGACCTGGCCCCGCTGTCGCACATGTCGCTGGCGCTGCTGGGCGAAGGCTTCATGCTGCAAGACGGCCAGCGCGTGCCCGCCCTGCAGGCACTGCAAGCGGCTGGCATTGCCCCGCTGCAACTGGCCGCCAAAGAGGGCCTGGCCCTCATCAACGGCACCCAGACCAGCACCGCGCTGGCGCTGCATGCGCTGCTGAGCTTTGAGCCCGTGCTGGAGTCGGCCCTGGTGATTGGCGCACTCACGGTGGACGCCGCGCGCGGCAGCGATGGCCCCTTTGACCCGCGCATCCACGCCGTGCGCGGCCAGCCCGGGCAAATCGACGTGGCGCAGTACTACCGCGCCCTGCTCGCCGGTAGCGCCATCCGCGCGTCCCACGCGCAAGGCGACGACCGCGTGCAAGACCCCTACTGCCTGCGCTGCCAGCCCCAGGTGGTGGGAGCCTGCCTGGACCAGATGCGCCACAGCGCGCGCATCCTGCTGATCGAGGCCAATGCCGTTACGGACAACCCGCTGGTGTTCTGTGATACGGGGGCCATGGTTTCCGGTGGCAACTTCCATGCCGAACCCGTGGCCCTGGCCGCCGACGGCATGGCCCTGGCCATCGCCGAAGTGGGCGCCATTGCCGAGCGGCGCATCGCCATGCTGATCGACGCCTCGGTCTCGCGCCTGCCGCCCTTTTTGTGTGCCGACGCGGGCCTGAACAGCGGCTTCATGATCGCTCACGTCACCGCCGCCGCCCTGGCCAGCGAAAACAAAAGCCTGGCCCACCCGGCCAGTGTGGACAGCCTGCCCACCAGCGCCAACCAGGAAGACCACGTAAGCATGGCCACCTTTGCCGCGCGACGCCTGCAGGCCATGATTGCCAACACTGCGCACATCCTGGGCATCGAACTGCTGGCCAGCGCGCAAGGTATTGACTTCCTGCGCCCGCTGCACAGCTCCGACGCGCTGGAGCAGGCCCACGCGCTTTTGCGCGCCCAGGTGCCGCGCCTGGACCAGGACCGCTACCTGGCCCCCGACATCGAAGCCGCCACCGCCTTGGTGCACGCGGGCGCGCTGTCGCGCATCTTCCGCAGCCTGGACGGTCTACCTGTGTTGTGGGAGGTGGCGCTGTAGGGCGCAAAGGGGCTGGGCTGGGCTGGGCTGGGCTGGGCTGGGCTGGGCTGGGCTGGGCTGGGCTGGGCTGGGCTGGGCGCGCATCTTGCCCCGGGGCGGCACTACGCCAGCGCCGCATCCACAAAATGCAGGCGGTCCTGACCCCAGTACATGGCATCGCCTACAAAAAAGGTGGGCACACCGAACACGCCACGTGCCACGGCTTGCGCCGTGGCAACTTTGAGCGCCTCCTTGACTGCCGGGTCCTGGATCGCCTGCATGCACTCCATTGGGTCGAACCCGGCCTCGGCCAGAACGGCGCCAATCTCCATCGGGTTGTTCAGATTGCGCGGCTTTTCGAACATGGCGCTGAACATGGCGCCCAGGTAGCGCTGGAACAGTTCCTCGCCACGCTGCTGCATGGCCACGGCACCGCGCATCAGCGCCAGCGTGTGGATTGGGAAATGCGGGTTCATGGTGAAGGGCACGCCGTAGGCCTTAGCCCAGCGCTGCATGTCCACGTCCAGGTGCTTGGCCTTGGCCGGAATCTCGGCCGGGCTGTGGTTTCCCGTGGCCTGAAACACGCCGCCGAGCAGAATCGGCCGCCACACGATCTGCGCCCCGCGCGCCTGGGCAATGCGGCGCAGTTCGTGGTACGCGAGGTAGGTATAGGGGCTACCGAAGTCGAAGAAGAATTCAACGGTTTTTTGCATGGTGGGTCTCCGGTTGTCGGGTTGGGGGCCGGAATTACCAGCGCTCCTGCCAGGGGCGCAGATCCAGCTCGTGCGTCCAGGCGTCGCGCGGCTGCTGGTGCAGGTGCCAGTAGTTGTCGGCAATGTGATCCGGGTTGAGGATGCCGTCTTGCTCCTTGGTGGCGTAGCGCTCGGGAAAGTTGTCGCGGATGAAGGCGGTGTCGATGGCACCGTCCACCACCACATGGGCCACGTGCACATGGCGCGGTCCCAGTTCGCGTGCCATGCTCTGCGCCAGTGCGCGCAAAGCATGCTTGGCCCCGGCAAAGGCGGCGAAGTTGGCTGAACCGCGCAAGCCCGCCGTGGCCCCGGTGAAGATGAACGTGCCGCGCCCGCGAGCCACCATGCGCTTGGCCACCTCGCGCCCTACCAGAAAGCCGCTGAAGCAGGCCATCTCCCAGATCTTGAAGTACTTGCGGGCGGTCTCGTCCAGGATGCTGCATGGCACGTTGGCGCCGATGTTGAACACCATCACCTCAATGGGCGCCACCTCGCGCTCGATTTGCTCCACCAGCGCCACCACCTCTTCCTCTTTGCGTGCGTCTGCGGCAAATGCCTGGGCATTGCCGCCGCTGGCGCGTATCTCGTCTACCAACGGGACCAGCTTGTCGGCGCTGCGCCGGTTCACGCAGGCAATGAGCCCTTCGCGGGCAAAGCGTTTGGCAATGGCGCCGCCGGTGGCGTCGCCTGCGCCGACGATGAGGGCGGCCTGGGGGAAAGTGGTGGACATCAAGGGTTCCATAAAGTTACATAACGGTCGTTACTCTAACGGTCGTTATGTAACAATGCAAGCGTTTTTGAGATCTTTTAAAAAACCAAAATGCGCTACGCCCCCGACCACAAAGACACCACCCGCGCCCGCCTGCTCGAAGTTGGCGGCGCGCTGGCCAAGGAAAACGGCTTTGGCACCACCGGCGTGGACAAGCTCATGGCCGCTGCGGGCCTGACCTCGGGTGCGTTCTACGCCCATTTCCGCTCCAAGGGCGAGCTGCTGGAAGCACTGGTGGACAGCGAGCTCACGCGCTCGCTGGCGCGCTTTGCCGACAAAGACGACACCGGCCTGCTGGCGGCGTTGGAGAGCTACCTCAGCCCCAGCCACGTAGACCGTCCGGCCGAGGGCTGCGCCGCCACCACGCTCACCCCCGAGATTGCCCGCGCCAGCGAGGGCGCGCGCCAAACCTTCGAGGCCCGCATGGGCGACATCCACGCTGCCATCGCGCCCCATGTGGCCGACGACGGTGCCGCTTGGGCGCTGATGGCACAGGTCGTGGGTGCAGTGATGCTAGCGCGGGCCATGGCCACTTCCGAAGTGCGCCAAGCCGTGCTCGACGGTGCGCGCGCCAACACCCGGGCGCTGGTCGCAACTGCCCCGGCGGCCAAGCGCACTGCAGATACGCAACGGTAGTCGTTGCATCGTTGGCGAAGTGCGCCGACGCCAGACTCCACAGCGGCTATATGCTCGCCCTCGTCACCGCCGCTGCGCGGGCCAGCGACAACAAGCACCTGACCCACCCTGCCCAGACAGGCTTCCCCTTTGGTGGGAAGTAACCCTGTCGCACTTTCCCCCCGCCCCGGAGTGCCAGGGCAGCATCCCATTCACTATTAATTTAATAGCTGCCTACGCTTTATCCACGGGGCCTTGAGCCACTTTTAGCTTGTAAATTGACCCTTGAGGTCTGGTTTTGACCGGGCCGACCGCGCACCGCCTGTAACCCGCCCCCCGTGGCCATCAACCTGCGCGGTCTCATGCGAGACACGGCATCGGTGACAACCCTAGGGGGGTTTTGCGCACACCCAGCTATAACCGGGATGCTCAAATTTCTGGAGACGGTGTGCTGTTTCTTCAACTCGTGATTGGTGGCATTGCGCAAGGCTGTATCTACGGCCTGATTGCCCTGGGCTTTGTGCTGATCTACAAGGCCACCGAGACCGTCAGCTTTGCCCAGGGCGAGCTGATGATGCTGGGTGCCTTCTGCGGCCTGGCCACCATGACCATGCTGGGTTTTCCGTACTGGTTGGCGGTGCTGAGTTCCGTGGCGGCCATGGCGGTTTTTGGCGTGCTGCTGGAGCGCGTGGTGATTCGCCCCATCCTGGGGCAGCCGGCCTTTTCCATCGTGATGCTGACCATTGGCATTGGCTACGTGGCACGCGGGCTGATCACCATGATTCCCAACATCGGCACCGACACCCAAGCACTGCCCGTGCCCTACAAGGACGAGATCTGGAAGATCGGCGGCAACGAGTTTGGCGTAGGAGCCTTGGTGCTGAATGTGGAACACATGGTGGTGATTGCGGCCACTGGCGTGCTGTGCGTGCTGCTGTTTGCGCTGTTTCGGTACAGCAAGCTAGGCATTGCCATGCAGGCGGCGTCACAGAACCAGCTGGCGGCGTACTACATGGGTATTCCGGTGCAGCGGCTCAATGGCCTGGCCTGGGGCCTGGCGGCGGCCGTGGCGGCCGTAGCCGGTTTGCTGCTGGCCCCGATCACATTTGTGCACGCCAACATGGGCTTCATCGGGCTGAAGGCGTTTCCGGCAGCGGTGGTGGGCGGCTTTGGCAGCCTGCCCGGCGCTATCGTGGGCGGGCTGGTGATCGGGTTGGTGGAGTCGCTGTCGGGCTTCTACCTGCCCGATGGCTTCAAGGACACGGCCGCCTACATCGTGGTGCTGGTGATGTTGGTGGTGCGGCCCAACGGCCTGTTTGGCGAAACCCTGCGCAAGAAAGTATGAAACCCTGCGGAATCGGCCCGTAGTGCGACTCCGAACCCCTTATGCGATTCATCTTTAAAACCGACTACGCGCAAGACCTGCGCCTGGCCAAGCACGGTGGCCATGTGTTCTGGTACAGCGCCTTGCTGCTGGTGCTGCTGGGCGCGCCCTGGCTAACCAGTGAATACTGGCTGGCGCAGCTGACGTTTGTGCTGATCTATGCCGTGGCCGGCCTGGGCTTGATGCTGCTGGCGGGCTTTACCGGGCTGTTCTCCCTGGGCCATGCAGCCTTCTTGGGGGTGGGCGCCTATACGCAAGCGGTCCTGACCAACGCGGGCTGGTCGTTTCCCCTGGCGCTGGCGTGTGCGGCGGGCTTGTCGGCCGCGGTCGGGTTTGTAGTGGGGCTGCCGGCCTTGCGCGTCAAGGGGGTGTACCTGGGCATGGCCACACTGTCGTTTGGTTTCATTGTGGAAGAGGTGCTGGCGCGCTGGGAATCGGTCACCGGGGGCAACGCGGGCATCCACATCAAGAAGCCGGTCTTGGCGGGCTGGACGCTGGAAAGCGCCGAGTCGTTCTATTTCCTGTGCCTGGGCGTCACGGTGCTGGCCACGCTGGGCATCTTGAACCTGCTGCGCGCGCCCACGGGGCGGGCGTTCGTGGCCATCCGCGATTCGGAAATCTCGGCGCAGAGCATGGGCATCCACCTGGCGCGCTACAAGACCTTGTCCTTTGGCATTTCAGCCGCGTTGGCGGGCGTGGCGGGAGCCTTGTATGCGCACAAGATGCAGTTCATTTCGCCGGACCAATTCAATATCCTGCAATCCATCGATTTGCTCTTGATGATCGTGATCGGTGGCGTGGGTTCGGTGCACGGCGCGTTTTTGGGGGCCATCTTCCTGATCACGCTGCCTGAACTCATCACCATCGTCAAAGACTACCTGCCCAATGCCATTGGCCAGGCACCTGGCTTGAAGGCGGTGGTCTACGGCGTGGTGCTGGTGGCCTTTGTGCTGTTCGAGCCCATGGGCTTATATGGCCGCTGGCTCAAGATCCGTACCTACTTCCAGATGTTCCCGTTCTACCGCCAGGGCATGTTCAAGCGGCAGAAGTCGTTCCAAAAGTCGGAGAGGCTGAAGTGATGACCCCCACGCTCGTCACTCCGTGTACTTCGCTGCCCCCCGAGGGGGCCTTCGCGCCTTGGGGCGGCCCTGCGGCGCTCAAAAAATGATGACCCCCACGCTCGTCACTCCGTGTACTTCGCTGCCCCCCGAGGGGGCCTTCGCGCCTTGGGGCGGCCCTGCGGCGCTCAAACTATGACCAACCTCTTACTTTCGGCACAAAACTTAAGCGTGCGCTTTGGCGGCGTGCTGGCGGTCAACAACGTCAGCTTTGATGTACGCCAGGGCGAGGTGTTTACCTTGATCGGGCCCAACGGCGCGGGCAAGACCACGGTGTTCAACCTGATCAGCCGCATCTACACCCCCACCAGCGGCGAGATCACGTACCACACGCCCCAGGGGCCGGTGCGCCTGGGCGCGCAGTCGCCGCAATCCATTGCCGCGCTGGGCATTGCACGCACGTTCCAGAACATCGAATTGTTTGAGCATGCGTCGGTGCTGCACAACCTGTTGATCGGGCGGCACACGCACCGGCGCACCGGGTTTTGGCAAGACCTGTTTTTTACGCCCACAGTGCGCCAGGCCGAGCTGCAGGCGCGGCGCAAGGCCGAGGAGATCATCGAATTTCTCGGGTTGCAACACCACCGCGACGCCCTGGTGGCGGGCTTGCCCTACGGCGTGCGCAAGGTGGTGGAGCTGGCCCGCGCCTTGTGCACCGAACCCCGGTTGCTATTGCTGGACGAGCCCTCCAGCGGGCTCAATGTGGAGGAAACCGATGACATGGCTTTCTGGATCCAGGACATCAAGAACGACCTGGGCATTACCGTGCTGATGGTGGAACACGACATGAGCCTGGTGTCCAAGGTATCCGATCGGGTGCTGGCCATGAACCAGGGCGAGGTGCTGGCCATGGGCACGGCGCGCGAGGTGCAGACCCATGCGCGCGTGATCGAGGCATATCTGGGCACGGTGGATGACGTGGCATCGCTGCGCCGCCCCAGCGCTGGGAGCCCGCACGTATGAGCACCGCACCGCCCCCCATCAGCGACCAACCGGTGCTCAAGCTCCTGAACGTGGAGAGCGCCTACGGCCCGATCAAGGCGATCCGCGGTGTGAGCCTGCAGGTGCGCCGTGGCGAGATTGCCACCGTGCTGGGCTCCAACGGCGCGGGCAAGACCACCATTCTCAAGACCATCTCCGGCATCATCGATCCGCGCAAGGGTTCGGTCGAGTTCAAGGGCGAGGACATCACCGCCAAAGACCCCGCCCATATCGTGCAGCAGGGCCTGTCCCACGTGCCCGAGGGACGCGAGGTGTTCCCCCTGCTGTCGGTGCGGGACAACCTGCTCATGGGCGCCTACACCCGCTCCGACCGCGATGGCGTGGCGCGCGACCTGGAAACCGTGTACCGCTACTTCCCCATCCTGGAAGAGCGCTCCCACCAGGACGCAGGGCTGCTCTCGGGCGGGCAGCAGCAGATGCTGGCCATCAGCCGCGCGCTCATGGCCAACCCCGACCTGATCTTGCTCGATGAGCCCAGCCTGGGCCTTTCGCCCAAGCTCACCAAGGAAATCTTCGAAATCGTGGTGCGTATCAACCGCGAAAGCGGCACCACCATCTTGCTGGTGGAGCAAAACGCCAACATGGCGCTCAATGCTTCGGACTACGGCTACGTGCTGGAAAACGGCCGCATCGTGATGGAAGACACCTGCGCCAATCTGCGGGAAAAAGACGACATCAAGGAGTTCTACCTGGGGCTCAAGGACGATGGCGTGCGCGGCGAACGGCGTTGGAAGAAAAAGAAAAACTGGAGGTAAGCATGCACGCAGCGCAGAATCGCTCCAAGCTGGTGCGCACCCCCTGGGGTGGCAGCGCATTACACGTCGTGACCAGCGTGGGGGCCACGATATGAGGGGACTGTGGAACACGGCGACGGTGACGTCCCAGCCCGGCATCGTGATGCCCGGCGAAACGCTGCCAGCCATCTTTTGGAACGCGGTGGCCCAACGCGCCGATGCCGTCTGGCTGCGTCAGAAGCAGCTCGGCTTGTGGCAAAGCTGGACCTGGCGTGACTGTGGGCAGGCGGTACAAGAAATTGCCGCCGGCCTGATCGCCCTGGGTTTTGCACCGGGCCAACGCGCCTCGATTCTGGCCAACACCACGGTGGACTGGGTCTTGGCGGACCTGGCCATTTTGTCCTGCGCAGGCGTAGCCAACGGCATTTACCCCACTGACGCGCCCAGCCAGGTGCAGTACCTCTGCGACGACTCGGCCAGCCGCTTCCTGTTTGTGGAAGATGACGAGCAGCTGGACAAGGCGCTGGGGGTGCGTACGCAACTGCCCGGTCTGCAGAAGTTCATTGTGTTTGACATGGAGGGCTTGCACCATCTGAACGACCCCGATGTCATCAGCCTGGAAACCCTGCGATCCCTCGGGCGCGACCACCTGGCCCAGCACCCCCAGTGCGTCACCGAACGCGCCCGGGCCTGCCAGCCTGACGACCTGGCTATCCTGGTCTACACCTCCGGCACGACGGGCAAGCCCAAAGGGGCCATGCATTTGCACCGTGGGCTCGTCTACACCGTGCGCGGCTACAACACCTTGATTGAGCAGGATGCCACCGACGAGCGCATGTGCTTCCTGCCGCTGTGCCATATTGCCGAGCGGGTGGGTGGCGAGTACTTTGCACTGTACACCGGCAGCAAGCTCAACTTTGTGGAAAACCCCGAGACCGTACCCGAGAACGTGCGCGAGATCGCGCCCACCGTATTCACCGCCGTGCCGCGGGTGTGGGAAAAGTTCTACTCCGGCGTAGCGATTGCGCTCAAGGAATCCAGCACCCTGCAGCGCGCTGCCTACGGCTGGAGTCTGGGCGTGGGTCAGCGCATTGCTGAGCAGGTGCTGAACGGGCAGGCGGTCAGCCTTGGTCTGAAACTGCAGTACGCACTGGCCAACTTGCTGTGCCTGAACAATGTGCGCAAGCTCATTGGCATTCACCGTGCACGCTTTCTGGTGACCGGAGCGGCACCGATTTCGCCCGACCTGGTGCGCTGGTACCTGGCGCTGGGCGTGCCCATGCTGGAGGTCTGGGGCATGACCGAGACCTGCGGGGCCTCCACCGGCGTGCCGGTGGACCGCATCAAGCCCGGCAGCATCGGGCCTGCGGCTGGCTTCAACGAGGTCCGGCTCGACCCGCCCACCGGGGAAATTCTGGTGCGTGGCCAGAACGTGTTTGCGGGCTACCTGAACCAACCCGAAAAAACAGCCGAAACCATCGACGCCGAGGGCTGGTTGCACACCGGTGATGTGGGCGTGGTGGATGGCGATGGGTTCTTTCGTATCACCGACCGCATGAAAGACATCATCATCACCGCCGGAGGCAAGAACATCACCCCCAGCGAACTGGAAAACGAGCTGAAGTTTTCGCCCTACATCACCGATGCGGTGGTGATCGGCGACCAGCGAGCCTACCTGACGGTGATCGTCATGATCGACCAGGACAACGTGGAGAAGTTTGCGCAGGACGCCGACATTCCCTTTAGCAACTACGCGTCGCTTACGCGTGCGCCCCAGATTCAGGCCTTGATCCAGGCCGAGCTGGACCGGGTGAACCAAAAGTTCGCCCGCGTCGAACAGCTCAAGAAGTTCTTCCTGCTCGACACCCGACTGAGCGCCGAAGATGAAGAACTCACCCCCACCATGAAGCTCAAACGCAAACTGGTGGAAAAGAAGTATGCCGCCCAGATCGACGCGATGTACCGCGCCTGAGCGGCAGCACCCCACCTTGGCAGAACCCTCCATTTCCATGAAACCTTATCGTATTTTTATGGCCGGCATGCTGCTGGCCGCGGCCGCCAGCGTCGGTGCGCAGCAACAAGGCATCAGCAAGAACGAAGTGCTGATTGGCACCATTCAAGATCTGTCCGGCCCTTTGGCCAGCTATGGCAAGCAGGCGCGCAACGGCATGCAAATGGCCATTGACGAAATCAACGAGCTCGGTGGCGTGAACGGGCGCAGAATCAAGTTGCTGGTGGAAGACTCGGGTTATGACCCCAAGAAGGCCGTGCTGGCCACGCAGAAGCTGGTCAATCAGGACAAGATTTTCATGATGGTGGGACATATCGGCACTGCGCAAAACGAAGCCGCCATGCCCATCCAGTTTGAGAAAGAGATTATCAACTTCATGCCGCTGACGGCGGCGCGCTCCATGTACGAGCCGTTTCACCGGCTCAAGTTCTCGTCGCTGCCCACTTACTACGAACAAATTCACCTGGCTTTGCCCAAACTGCTGGCGCGCCAGAAATCCGTGACCAAAGTGTGCGTGGTGTACCAAGACGACGACTTTGGCCAGGAGGTGCTGCAAGGTGCGGTAGACGGCCTGAAGGCGCGCCAAATGACCGTGCTGGACAAAGCATCCTTCAAGCGGGGTGCCACCGACTTTTCGAGTCAAATGGCCAAGCTGCAAGCCAGCGGCTGTGAACTGGTGGTGCTCGGCACCATCATCCGCGAGACGGTAGGCGCCATCGCCACCGCGCGCAAGTTGGGCTACAACCCGGTGTTCCTGGCTTCCAGTGCGGCCTACACCGACCTGATTCACAAACTGGGAGGCAAAGGCATGGAAGGCTTGTATGCCACCATGACCGCGCAGTTCCCCTACATGGACGATCCGTCCCCCAGCGTGCGCCGCTGGGCCAGCCGCTACAAGACGCAGTTCAACGAAGAACCCTCCACCATCTCGGTCTTTGGCTACAGCACCCTGCAGACCTTTGCCAACGCCTTGCGTGATGCAGGCGAACGCCCCACCACGTCCAAGTTCATCCGCGCCATGGAAGTGGTGAAGATCCCGGCGGACATGTTTGGCGGCCCGGCGCTGAAATTCACGCCCACCCGCCGCCTGGGTAGCGACGAATCGCGCTTGTCCCAAATCCATGAGGCGCGCTGGAAAGTCGTTTTGGACTACAGTTCCCAGTAAGTCCGGCGCACGACTGGACACCGTATTTTTCCCCACCACCTAACTACGAGGAGACTTGCATGGTGAAGTTCAAGACAACGCTGGTACTGGCCGCTTTGGCCGTCGGCTCAGTGGCCGCCCAGGCCCAGCAGGGGGTCAGCAAGGATGAAATCCTGCTGGGATCCATCCAGGATCTCTCGGGCCCCATTGCAGGTTTTGGCAAGCAAGCCCGTCTGGGCATGCTGCTGGCCGTGGACGAGATCAATGAGCAAGGCGGCGTGAATGGGCGCAAGCTCAAGCTCATCGTCGAAGACTCCGCCTACGACCCCAAGAAGGCGGTATTGGCCGCGCAAAAGCTGGTCAACCAGGACAAGATCTTCATGATGGTCGGCCACATTGGAACGGCCCAGAACATGGCGGCCATGCCGGTGCAGTTCGAGAAGAACGTGATCAACTTCTTCCCCATCACGGCTGCGCGTGAGATGTACGACCCCTTTCACCGGCTCAAGTATTCCTATGCCGCCCCCTATTACGACCAGATCCGCAGCGCCGTGCCCAAGCTGGTCAAGGAAAAAGGCGTAAAGAAGGTCTGCACCATGTACCAGGACGACGACTTTGGCCTGGAGGTGATGCGCGGTGGCGAAGCCGGCCTGAAGACGCTGGGCATGGCCTTTACCGAGAAGACCACCTACAAGCGCGGTGCCACCGACTTCTCCACCCAGGTCTCCAAGATGCAGGCCAGCGGCTGTGAGATGGTAGTACTGGGCACCATCATCCGCGAAACCATCGGTGCCATCGGCACGGCACGCAAGCTGGGCTACAACCCGGTGTTTGTGGGTTCCAGTGCGGCTTACACCGACCTGATCCACAAGCTCGGCGGCAAGGCCATGGACGGCTTGTACGCGGCCATGACCGTGCAAAACCCTTACACCGACGAGCAGTCGCAGCCCATTCGCTTCTGGGCCAACAAGTACAAGACCAAGTTCAACGAAGATCCCACGGTGTTCTCGGTGTATGGTTACTCGATCATCAACACCTTTTCCGTGGCGGCGACCAAGGCCGGCAAGAACCTGACGACCGACAGCTTCATCAAGGTCATGGACTCGCTGACCGTACCGCCGGACATCTTTGGCAGCGCCACCGCCACGTTTAGCGCTACCAAACGCCTGGGTAGCGATTCGTCGCGGCTTTCGCAAATCCAGGATGGCAAATGGAAGACCGTGTCCGATTACTTCAGTCCCAGCGCGGCGGCGCCCACCAAGCCCTGAGGTTTCAAGAAACGATGTAAGCCCCCGCGCCGGTGGCCAGCAGCTTGCCATCGGCGCCCAGGAACTCCATGCGGGTGGAGGCCACGCGCGAACCCAGGCGCAGGGTCTGGGCACGCATCTCGAAGCGTTCGCCAATGCCGGGGCGCAGGTAGTCCACGCGTAGGTCGATGGTGCCGAGCTTGGCAAAGCGGTGCAGGCGCTGCAGGGGTGGTTCATCCATATGGCGTGCGCCGATGGCGGCCATCACGGCCAAGCCCCCCAAGGCATCCAGGCTGGCGCTGATCACGCCCCCGTGCAGGCGGTTGTAGCTGAAGTGCCCGACCAGTTCGGGCTTCATCTGGATTTCGGCGCAGACCAGCTCAGGAGCGATGGCGTTGATCTTCAAACCCAGCACCTGGTTGAAGACGATCATTTCCTCAAAGAGTTTCTTCAGGCTCTGCACAAATTCGGCTTCGAACACCACGGGTGCGAAGTCGGGCTTGCTGTCACTTTTGGTTTTGGCGTTCATCGCTGCATTCTTACAACCCGAGCTGGCGGGATGCCAGCTCTTTCATGATCTCTTCCGTACCACCGCCAATGGTCATGACCTTGACTTCGCGGTAGATGCGCTCGCAGGCCGTGCCGCGCATGAAGCCCATGCCGCCCAGAATCTGCACGGCCTGGTCGGCGCAGTATTGCATGGTCTGGGTGGCGTGGTTTTTTAACAGACACACCTGGGCCACCCATTCGGGCCCCTTGGCTGCCTTGTCGTTAGCATCGGCGCGGGCGGTAACGGCATCCAGCCAGGCACGGGTGGACTCGATACGCATTTTCATGTCCATCAGTTTGTGGCGCACCACCTGGTGATCTACCAGCGCCAGCCCGAAGGTCTTGCGCTGCTGCGCCCAGGACAAGGCTTCGTCGTAACAGCACTCGGAAAAACCCAGCGCCATCGCCGACATGCCCAGCCGCTCGCCATTGAAGTTGGTGAGAATGATCTTGAAGCCCTCGCCTTCCTCGCCCACCCGGTTGGCCACCGGTACGCGCACGCCGTCAAAGCGCAGGTGGGCCGTGTCGGAACACAACCAGCCCATTTTTTGCAACGGGCTGCGCGACAAGCCAGCGGCATCGCCCGGCACCACCACCATGGAGATGCCCATCGGGCCTTTGTTCTGCAGGTCGGTACGCACGGCCACGGTGATCCAGTCGGCACGCATGCCCGAGGTGATGAAGATTTTTTCACCGTCGATGACGTAGTCGTCCCCCTCGCGCCGGGCCGTGGTCTTGAGTGCGGACACATCCGTGCCACCTCCGGGCTCGGTAATGGCCAGCGCCGCAATGCGTTCACCGCGCAGCACGCCCGGTACCACGGCGGCTTGCAAGGCGGCACTGCCGTGGCGCACGATGGGCGGCAGCCCGATGTTGTGGCTGAACAGGCTGGCCATCAGCCCGCCGCTGCCCGCGTGGCGCGCCAGCGCCGTGGCCAGGGCGTTGCGCAACGCCCAGGGAGCCGGCGTGCCACCCAGGGCCTCGGGATAGCCCAGCTCCAGCCACCCCAGCTCAGCCGCACGACGGTAGAGGGCACGCGGGAACTCGCCCGCTTCCTCCCACTGCGCCAGGTGCGGCAGCACTTCGGTCTTGGCGAAACGCCGGGCCGCATCTTGCAGCGCGGTCATGTCGGCAGCGTCGATGGTGGTATCTGTTGCACTCACTAAAGTACCTTCGTGCTGCGCACTGCTGTGCGAGCGTGCTTGGGGACGTCCCGGCGCGGCACTCATGCGCCTTCCCCTGCGAAAACCTTGGGCAGGCGTGCCCGGTGAAAACCGTTGAAGGGGGCAATGGCACCGCGTTCGCGCGCCTTCGCGTCTGCGGCCTTCATGGGGTAGCCCATACGGGCTTGGGGCCGCGCGCCGTCCACGCGCAAGACCATGCCGCTGACAAACGAAGCCGCGGGGCTGAGCAGGTAGACGATGGCAGCAGCCACTTCGGCTTCGGTGCCAAAGCGACCCAAGGGCAGGGTCTGCGCCATGGCGCGAATCAGGGGTGCAGCTTCCACGGGGTAGTTGTCCATACCACTCGATGCAATGTAGCCCGGTGCCACGGCATTCACGCGCACACCGTCGCCGCCCCACTCCACGGCGGCGGTTTCGGTGAGGCTCACCATGCCAGCGCGGGCGGCACCGCTGTGGCCCATGCCGGGCATGGAGCCCCAGATGTCGGCCACGATGTTGACCATGGCACCCCCGCGCTTGCTCATGCTTTGCAGATAGCACTCGCGCGCCATCAGGAAGCCCCCGGTCAGGTTGGTGTTGACCACCGCTTCCCAGCCCTTGGCACTGATGGACTCCAGGGGCGTCATGTACTGGCCCCCGGCATTGTTGACCAGGCCATCGATGCGCCCGTGCTGCGCCACGATGGCAGCCACCGTGGACTTGACCGCGTCTTCCTGGCGGATGTCGCAGACATGCCAGGTGGCTGCACCGCCATCGGCCTCGATCTCGGCGGCTACGGCCTGCAGCTTCTCGGCCTTGCGCCCGAGCAGCACCACGTGCGCGCCCAGGCTGGCCAATTCATGCGCGGTGCAGCGCCCAATACCCGAACCCCCACCAGTAACCACCATCACCTGGTCGGCAAAAACATCGGGGGCAAAAATAGAGCGGTAGGTCATGGGGATTCCTTCAAAAACAATGCAATCGCAGCGTCCGCCAGCTGCGCAATGCTTGCGCCCTTCTTGGCATCAAACCACTGCACGGACCAGTTGAGCGCGCCCAGAATCAAGAGCCGCGCCAGTCGTACCGGCGCACGCAACTGGCCTTGCTGGTGCAGCGTCTCCAGTACGGGCAACCAAGTGGCTTCGTAGGCCGCGATCAGTGCCGCCAATAGCTTGCGCTGGCGCATGGGCAGGGAGCGTGACTCGTACAGCATGACCGGCACGAAGTCATTGCCCGGACCTAGCAGTACTTCAAAGTGGATCTGCACCAATTGGTGCAGTTGTCGCGCAGCGGGCCATTCGGCATAGCCCGGCTGCTGCACCCGGTCACGCTGGCGCTGCAGGGCCGACTGCATGCCCGCCTCCATCACCGCAAAGAGCAGGGCCTCTTTGTTCTTGAAGTGGTAGAACGGCGAGCCGCTTTGCATGCCCGCGGCGCTGGCAATGTCGCGCGTGGTGGTGGCGGCAAAGCCCTTGCGCCGAAACAGCTTGGCCGCCGCAACCAGCAAGGCCTTGCGGCGGTTGCCGTCATCACGTTCATCGACCGTTTTTCGGGGGCGGCCGCGTGGGCGTTTGGGCGCGGTGGACGCCGCCGCGTTGTCCTGGGTTGGTGTCATGCGCCGAGGTTACCAGCCCCCGGTATTTTTAGCAAGCGCTTGCTTTGTATAAATAACTACAAAAGGGAGCCGGGACTTTCGCCGTCACACCGCCCAACGCGAAATCGCAAACACCGGTGCGCGGCGCTCTCCCAGTCGGGCGGCAACTGGTGTTTGGCCTGCAGGTAATGGTGGGTAAACACATCCAGATAGGCGTCAAGCGTCTGGGCGGCTAGCGCGTCGCCCGCAAGTTCCAGGCACAGGGCAGCCACCTCACTGGTGCAGAAGTGATCGTCACGCCGGGAGCGGCGCAGCCGGTAGCGCGAGATCTGTTCGCTTTGCAGGCTCAGCACCGGGAAACGATCCAGATAGGGGCTCTTGCGAAACATCTTGCGAGCCTCCGGCCAAGTGGCGTCCAGCAGTACAAAGAGTGGTCGCTGGGCGGCGGGACCTTCGGCGGTAGCGGGTGGTAGTTGCGTCACGACCCGCTCGCTCGCCACAAACTCGCCTGGAAACACCACATACGGTTGCCATTGGGGTTCGACCAGCAGGGCCAGCAGGGCCGGATCGACTTCGGTGCGGGCCCATCCAAAGGCAAAGGTGTCCTGCACCGTGTCCGCGATCAGCCAGCCCGTGTTGCTGGGCTTAAGGGGCTCGATGTCCGCCATGAGCAGGCACACGCCTGCATGGGTGGGCAGGCACACGCGCAGCGCGCAGATGCAATGACTGGGCACCAATCGGCAACCGGTGCAGCGCTCCCCGCGCGGACCGCCGCGGGCCAAGAAGGGCTTGGCACTGCGCGCCAGGCGTTCGGTGCGCAGACGAGAGACGGCGTGCACACTCCCCAATCCCGCGAATGATTCAGCACTTGAATCAGGCATCAGCCGTTGTTGTTGTTATTGTTATTGTTATTGTTGTTATTGCTGTTGCGCTTCTTGTCCTTGGGGTCTTGCTGCGCCCCGACCAGACCGGGCATGCCCAGCAGCAAACCGGCCGTGCCCAGCATCACGAGCTTGCCACTGGCGCTGAAGGCTTTGCCGTCAATGGTGGAGAGCTTGTCGGCATTGCACCAGATGGTTTGCGGCTGCCGCGCCTGGGGCATGGGAAACCGCTGAACCGGACGATTGCCGCTGTAGCAGGCAATGGTTTGGTCTTGGTACAGCAGGTGGTCGCCCTTGCGGCGTTGGCCATCCATGAGCCAGCGCACCAAGCTTTCTTCCACCTCGGTGCGCGCACTGTTGTCTTCCAGGCGCAGGGCGTTCAAAAAACATTCCACGGTGTAGGCGGTGCGTTGCAGGTCGGGGGTGGGCATGGTGGCACTCTCAGGGCAGGTAGTGGAACTCGAAATTCTGGAACGGCAGGTTGGCCGTTTGCACATGGTAGAAGGCGTTGGCCTTTTGTTTGCTGTAGTGGTATTCGCGCAGGTACAGCGTAGTCACAAACAGGTTGCTGAGCACACCCCGGCGGAAATGCGCGCGGTGCAGCGCCAGCAAACCGGTCAGCTCGCATTGGAGGTAGTCGTCTCCCAAGCGTTTGCTGGGCTGCAGGCAGTTGGCGTAGAGCTGGTAGGTGAAGATATGTTCCTGCTTGGTGCGTTGCTCATCGCCATAGATCACTGGCGTGTCGCGCAGCAACTGCAGGTACAGCGTGTTGCGGATGGTCTCTGGGCAGTGGGCCTGCAACATCTCGCGGCGCAGGTGCAACACCAGCGGGTCGCACGCTACCAGGGTGTGCTGGGTGCGCCGGGTCTTCAGCAGCTGGGAATCCAGAGGCAGCAATTCGCCACGCAGTTCCAGCACGAAGGCGCTGTCGCTGAACAGAACCTGCAATACCGGGTCGGCCGCGATCAGCGCGCCCAGGGTGTTCTTGGGCTCGGCCATGTCGCTGGGCAGCATGAACTGCGGCTCGGTCGGCACCTCGGGTGTCTGTGCAAACGCCAGGCTGGGATGCGTGGTCTGCTGGACGTGCAAGGCGTAGTCGCGCTGCGCGGCCGGGCTGTCCGCCGGATAAGACAGCGGGTTGTCGCGGTAGATCGACTCTTGCAGGGCGCAGGTATAGGACTTGCCGCTCTGGTTTTGGACTTTGACGACGGCGCAGCCCGTGTTGCAGGTGCTCAAATGGCCGCAGCCCTGGCAGTCTGAATCGAAACCCTGGCTTTGGTGGATGGCGCGGATCTTGCGCGCGCCGTTGTCCAGAATGTCCAGGATAGGGTCTTCGAACACATTGCCATAGCGAAAAGCATCCATGCCCTGGCCGCGCACGCAGGAGTAGACGGTGCCATCGCTTTGCAGCAGGTAGAAGCGCTCGCCGCAGTTGGGTGCGTTGGTGCAGTAGCTGGGCTTGAATTCGTCGAACCAGTTGCGGCGCAGCCCTTCTTCCAGCTCGGTGCCCATGAACTCCTGGGCGAGGGCGTCGTACAGCGCCTGCTGCTGCGCCGGTGTGCAGGGTGCCAGCACGGCCTCGCCCTTGGCGGCGCGGTTGAGCTCCGAGCCAAAGGCGAACATCAGGTTGAACTGGTTCATGTCAAAGCCCAGTTCGCGGTGCAGGTACCAGATGTCATGCACCAGTGCGGGAATGTCGGCCAGGTGCTCCGCACTTAACGTGGCCGAGATCTTCTTGGCATGCGGGTAGCGCGCCAGCAGGCGGATGTTGTCCAGCGTGCGGGGCAACCAATCGGTGCCCCCCCGTGTGGTGCGGTGGCGCGCATGCAGGGACAGCGGCAGGTCAATGCTGGCACTGATGGACACCTTGTGTTTGTCGAACAGATCAATCAGCGGCGCAAACTTGAACAGGTTGGTCTTGATGTGCGGTGCCGACTTCTTGTGGCCCAGGGCGTTGAGCGCGTCGAAGTGTTCCAGGTAGTGCGCGCGGATCATGCCAAACAATTCGTCCAGCACAGCAGGCGCCAGCGTGGTCACCTCGCCGCCGTGCAGCGAGACGTTGAAGGCCAGCACACCGGCACCCTGGAGCGCGTCCAGCGTGTGGCGCAGCGTCTGCACGGCGCGCTGCGCATCAAGCTTGAGAGCGGCCTCGGTGGTCTGCTTGCCCAGGTAGCAGTAGCTGCAGCTCAGGTTGCAGCACAGCGTGGGCACATACAGCAGATGGATGGCGCGGTCCATCACACACCCACGAGCTCGGCACCCGGGGCCGTCTTGCGCACCTTTTCAATGATCTTGTCGGCCACCTTATTGAACTTGGCGGTCTTGTTTTTCTGGATCTTGTCGGCCTTGCGGGCATTGGTCGGAAATTTGTCGCGCTCCAGCGTGAAGGTCTGCCCGCTCTTGGACTGCACGCGCAGCGTGCCGGAGCCGCGTGCGAGCGTGAGGCGCTGGACATTGGCGTAGTAGATGATGGCCTTGCCGCAGAGCAGGTAGCGTGGCCCCAGCAGCAAAAAACGCCCGGCGGACCACCAGGCTACCGCGGGCACCAAAAACGCAGCCAACGCGATCGGCAGCGGTACTTCGCGCAGCGCCAACAGAATGATGGCTAGCCCCAAGCTGATGCCCACCACCCCCAAGCGCGCAGGCGTGCGCGCCACGGAATCGGTGTGGCGGTACTTGAACTGGGCAAATTCGGTGGGTGTCATGGTGGTTTCATCCAATCGGCCAGACCACGCCGTGGTTATTCAGGATGGCATCGAGCGGCTGGTCGTGCGGCTCGGGCTCCAGGTCATCGACAAAGCCCGATCCAAACCCCAGCCCCACAACAAACGGTTTCGGGTTGAGTGCTGCCAGCATGCGGTCATAGAAACCCCCGCCATAACCCAGCCGGTAGCCGCCCGGCCCATAGCCCACGCAGGGCGCAAATAGCAGTGTGGGCTGCAGTTGTTCGGTGTCCTTCGGTTTGGGGATGCCATAGGCATCTTCTTCCATGGGGCAGCCGGGGTACCAGACATGAAACGTCATGGTCTTGCTGGCCTTGTCCACCACCGGAAGTCCAATGCGCCGCAGCTGGGGTTGGTCCAGCAATTCGCCATCCTCCTTCCAGCGGTGCAGGGCCGGCAGGGGGTCGAATTCCCCCTTGATCGGCCAGTAGGCCCCAATCACGGTGTCGGGCCGGCCCACCAACCAGATG
Source organism: Rhodoferax sp. (assembly GCA_041919095.1). Lineage (GTDB taxonomy): Bacteria > Pseudomonadota > Gammaproteobacteria > Burkholderiales > Burkholderiaceae_C > Allorhodoferax. The sequence goes on from JAYRUL010000012.1 coordinate 29,439, forward strand.
CGCATGACCTGCTGCAAGGCGTCCGCCTGGGCCAGGCGATCGGGCAGGTGCAGACGCTGATCCAGCAGCTTTTTGCGCAAGGCCTTCTTGGCAGCGACTTTGGAAGGGTCGGATGTGTCCATAATCTCTACATGCGTTTTTCTGCGATTCTGACACTGCTTGCTGGCATTTGGGTGACCAGCCACCCCATACCCTCTTCGGCCCGCACGGCCCCGACGGACACCACCCGCGCCGATGGCGTGATACTGGACATGGCCCAGGCCTATCGCCAGCGCGACCGCCGCCAACTCGCTGCCCTGCTGCCCCAGGCGCGCAACCACCTGCTGGAACCCTGGGCAGCGTATTGGGAGCTGTCGGCGCGGCTGGGCGAGGCCCCGGCGTCCGAGATACAAGACTTCTTCAGCCGCTACCACGGAACCTACCAGGAAGACCGGTTGCGCGCGGAGTGGCTGCTGCTGTTGGGCCGCAACCGCGATTGGGGCATGTTCAACCGCGAATACGCCCGCTACCGCATGGGCGATGACCGCTCGATCCGTTGCTACGCCTTGCTGGCCGAACACCTGGCGACCGGGCAGGACACGACCGCTCAGGTAAAAGACCACTGGCTGGGGCTGCGGGAAGCGGACGAGGGCTGCGCGGCAGCGGCTGAGCAGTTGCTCAAGGACCACACCAGCTCGCGCTTGATGGTGTGGCAGCGCGCCCGGCTGGGCATGGAGAACGATCGGCTCAAGGTCGTCAACCAGGCGGTCGAGATGGTGAGTCCGTCTTCGCTCAAGACGCTGCACCAGATCTACCTGCATCCGACCAAGTTTCTGGGCGACAAACTGACCGCCTTGCAAACCAAGACGCGCGAACTGGTGGTGCTGGCGCTGATCCGCCAAGCCTACCTGGACCCCGCCGGTGCAGCCAAGGAGCTCGACAAGTTGCGCTGGAAAACCCAGCTCAACCAGGAAGAACGCAGCTGGGTGTGGGGCGTGATTGGAAAGCGCGCGGCGCAGAAGCTGCTGCCCGAAGCGGCCGACTACTTCCAACGCGCCCACAGCAGCCACCTGCATGAAGAGCACTTGGCCTGGCAGGTGCGCTGCGCGCTGCGCGCCGGGCGCTGGGCGCAGGTGCTCAGCGCCATTGATGCCATGGGCGAGTCCCAACGCAACGACGCCACCTGGGTCTACTGGCGCGCCCGGGCCTTGCTGCAATCTGCGGCCACCGAGTCGCAGCGCAATCAGGCCTTGCAACTGCTGCGCGGTATCGCCAGCGAGCGCGGTTTTTACGAGCAGCTGGCATTGGAAGAACTGGGCCAGCGGGTGACTGTGCCACCCCAGCCGCCCGCGCCCACCCCGGCGGAGCAAGAAGCCGCCGCGACCCACCCGGGATTGCTGCGTGCGTTGGCCGCCATCCGGCTGGGCTTGCGCGGCGAAGGTGTGCGCGAGTGGAACTACACCACCAACCTGCACACCAAAGGCGGCATGGATGACCGCTCGCTCCTGGCTGCGGCCGCATTCGCTTGCCAAAACGAGGTCTGGGACCGCTGCATCAACACCAGCGAGCGCACCAAGTCCTTTGCCGACCATGGCCAGCGCTACCCCATGCCGTTCAAGGCCGACGTACTGGCCCGCACCGCCCAGATCGGCCTGGACCCGGCCTATGTCTACGGCCTGATCCGCCAGGAAAGCCGTTTCATCATGGACGCGCGCTCCAGCGTGGGTGCAGCCGGCCTGATGCAGGTGATGCCGCCTACGGCCAAGTGGACCGCCAAGAAGATTGGTCTGGTGGGTTTTCAGCCCCAGCAGATCAATGACCGCGATACCAATATCGCCATCGGGACCGGTTACCTCAAGCTGGTGCTGGACAGTTTTGAGGGCTCCTTGCCCCTGGCGGCGGCGGCCTACAACGCAGGTCCCGGTCGTTCACGCCTGTGGCGTGGCCAAAGTGGCGCTGCGGTGCTGGAGGCGGCCATCTGGGCCGAGAACATTCCCTTCAATGAAACCCGGGACTACGTCAAGAAAGTGCTGGCCAACACCACAAACTACGCCGCCCTGATTACCGGGCAGCCCCAGTCGCTCAAGGCGCGCCTGGGCCAGGTCGGGCCGCGCAACGCGCCGTTGAGTTCCGCCGACGAAGAACTGCCCTAGCCCCCTTCATTCCACCGCGCAAGGACCGACCATGCTCAAGCTCTACATTGGCAACAAGAACTACTCCTCATGGTCCATGCGCCCCTGGGTGCTGATGCGCCAGGCAGGCATTGCGTTTCAGGAAATGATGGTGCGGTTTGACTCGTTTGAGGCCGACTCGCAGTTCAAAGCCACCCTGCAAGGCCTAACGCCCACGGGCAAGGTGCCGCTGCTGGTGGACGGCGACCTGGTGGTGTGGGACACCCTGGCCATTGCCGAGTACCTGGCCGAGCAGTTTCCCGACAAACAGCTGTGGCCAGCCGACAAGGCCCAACGCGGTCGCGCGCGCAGCGTCTGCGCCGAGATGCACAGCGGCTTTACCGCGCTGCGCAGCGCCTGCCCCATGAACATTGAAGCCCACCTGCCCACCGTGGGAGCACTGGTCTGGCGCGACAAGCCCGCCGTGCGCGCCGACGTGCATCGCCTGTGCAGCATGTGGAGCGAGCTGTTGCAGGCCCATGGCGGGCCGCTGCTTTTTGGCGAGTTCACCATTGCCGACGCCTACTTCGCCCCGATCTGCATGCGCATGCAGACCTACGCGCTGCCTTTGCCTGCTGATGTAGCCGCCTACGTCGGCCGGGTCAGCGCCTTGCCGGGTGTGGCCGCCTGGGTCAGCGGCGCGCTGGCAGAAAACGACTTCCTGGACTTTGAGGAGCCGTACCGATGCACCCCGTGAGTCCCTGTGCGCCTTCCCCCTCTCCTACGGAAGGGGGACGCCACCAGAGGCCCGGCAAAGCCGGTTCCACGGTGGCCCTGGTGAACTGATATGGAGGTCTACCTGGTTGGCGGTGCGGTGCGCGACGCCCTGATGGGCTTGCCCGTGCAGGACCGCGACTGGGTGGTAGTGGGGGCCACGCCCGAGCAACTGCTGGCCCAGGGCTTCACCCCCGTAGGGCGGGATTTCCCGGTGTTTCTGCACCCCACCACGCACGAGGAATACGCCCTGGCGCGCACCGAGCGCAACACGGCGGGCGGCTACCGTGGTTTTGCCGTGCATGCAGCGCCCGATGTCACGCTCGAGGATGATTTGGCGCGGCGCGATCTCACTATCAATTCAATAGCTGCTTACGCATTATCCACGCGGCCAGACGGCCAATTTGACCTAAAAAACGGCCTGACCGTCGCGGTCTGCGCGGGTTCGGACCGGCTGGTGGATCCGTTCGGGGGGCAAGCCGATATTGCGCACAAGATGCTGCGCCACGTTACCCCTGCGTTCCGCGAGGACCCGGTGCGCATCCTGCGCGTTGCGCGTTTTGCTGCTCGGTTCACCGACTTTACGGTGGCTCCCGAAACCCTGGCGTTGATGCGCACCATGGTCGATGCCGGGGAAACCGACCACCTGGTGCCCGAACGGGTGTGGCAGGAACTGGCGCGCGGACTCATGGAGCAGCAGCCCTCGCGCATGTTTGCCGTACTGCACGCCTGTGGTGCGCTGGCACATCTGCTCCCGGCACTGGCGCGGGGCGACAACGCGCCAGCGTTCGCGGGCGACATTCGGGTCATGCCACCCGACGACGTGGCCCTGCGGGCCATCGACCATGCGGCGCAATGCGCAGCGCACTTGCCGGTGCGCGTGGCCTGCCTGGTCCGGCACACCGGCGCGGCCTTCTTGCACCTGCGCATGCCCAACGATTGCCGCGAACTGGCACAGTTGGTTGCGCGCGAACACCGTTCGGTCGACCAATGCCTGGCATTCGATGCCGAAGCGGTGCTGGATCTGCTGGAACGCTGCGATGCCCTGCGCAAGCCCGCGCGCTTTTCCCAAGCCCTGCTGGCCTGCGAGATTGACGCCTGTGCCCGCTCGGATCGACAAGACACTCCCTATCCCCAACGCCAACGCCTGGAAACGGCGTTGGCGGCCGCGCAGGCAGTTGCTACAAATGCAATAGCTGCTCACGCACAATCCACGGGCTCTAGCGGCCAATTGATAGGTCAATTGATTCGGCAAGCCCGACTGCAGGCCGTCGCTGCAGCGTTGCCTGCCCCACTGCAACGCTGACCATCGCCCCTTGCGCCAGTGGGTGTTTGCAGGATCGCAGGCACTGCATCCACAATACGGGTATGCCTACCCGCCTTCTCTGGTTGTTCGTCTTCGCCGTGGCCGTCTTGGCTGGCTGCTCCAGTGCACCCCAATCCCCTTCCGGATCGGTCTTTACCGATCAACCCACTGCCGTACCGAGTCGGCTGGAGCCGGAGCAAGCGCGCGAGGTCACCTTGCATGCGATCAGCCTGGTAGGCACGCGCTACCGCTATGGTGGCAACACACCCGATACCGGGTTCGATTGCAGCGGGCTCATCGGCTATGTGTACAAGCACAGCGCCGGGGTGCTCGCCCCGCGCACGGTGGGACAGCTCTCCGGCTGGGGTCAGTCGGTGGATGCGTCCAACCTGCGCAGTGGCGACCTGGCGGTGTTTACCCTGGGAGGTTCGGCGTCGCATGCAGGCATTTATGTCGGAAACGGGCGCTTTGTGCATGCGCCGTCCAGCGGCGGTGATGTCCGCCTGGATACCCTGGAATCAGGCTATTGGGCGCGCCAGGCCGTGGCCTTTCGCAGGCCGTAGCAAGCGCCGCACGGGCGCCTCATCTAGGCGCCGTGGAAAATGCCCACCACTTTTTCCAGGAGCGCACTGTAGGGCCGGTCCAACAAGGGCAGTGTGGCGGCAATACCCAGCATGCCCACCGCCAAGGTCACCGGGAAGCCCACGGCGAAGATGTTCATTTGGGGCGCAATCCGTGACACGATGCCCAACGCCAAGTTGACAAACAGCATGATGCCCAGCAAGGGCAGTGCGATCCACAGCGCGCTGGCAAACAACTCCGCGCCCAGCCGGTGCAGCCCCATGGTCTGGACCGCCACCAAGAAGTTCTGATCGACCGGGAATGCCTGAAAGCTCTGCGTCACGGCCAGGATCAGCCAGAGATGGGCATTGAGCGCCAGGAACAACAGAGCCGCCATCTGACCATAGAACCGCGCAGTTGCACTGGACTGGGCATTGGTCATGGGATCAAAGAACGCCGCGAAGTTCAGGCCCATCTGGAAACCGATGACTTCACCGGCCAACTCCAGCGCAGAAAAAACGAGGCGGACCGCAAAACCAATGGCCAGCCCCACACCCACTTGCTGCACAACCGCACCCATGGCGGCTGCGCCATCCAGGGCAATCACGGGCATGGGCGGCAAGCTGGCCTGCGAAGCCAGCGCAATCAGAAACGCCAGCGCGATCTTGCCCCGCATGGGAAAAGCCCGGGATGAAAATACCGGTGCCGCCGTGAAGACCGCCAAGATGCGCAGGAACGGCCACAGCAAGGGCGATATCCAAGCGGCCAACTGGGTGTCGCTGATGGAAATCATGGTGGATTTGCGGCGCTACGCCCGTAGAGTGCTCACGCTGCGCCGCTCCAGAGCCTGCACCACGCTACGTGACGATCGCCGGAATGCCGGTCAGCACCCGGCGGATGTATTCCACGAGCACGGTCAGCATCCAGGGTCCGGCAATGGCCAACACGGCCACCACCGCAATCAACTTGGGCACGAAAGCCAGGGTTGCCTCATGGATTTGAGTGACCGCCTGGAACAGGCTGACCACCAAGCCAACCAGCAAGGCCGCCCCCAGGACCGGTGCGGACACCATCAGCAGCAGCAGCAAGGCTTCCTGCCCAATGGTCAAAACGGTTTGTGCATCCATGGCGACACGCTTTCAAGTGATAAAGCTGGCTGCCAGCGATCCCACCAACAGGTTCCAGCCGTCGGCCAGGACAAACAGCATCAGCTTGAAGGGCAAGGCCACCAAGACCGGCGATAGCATCATCATGCCCAGCGACATGAGCACGCTGGCCACCACGATATCGATCACCAAGAAGGGGATGAAGATCATGAAACCGATCTGAAAAGCCGACTTCAGTTCGCTGATGACAAAGGCCGGAATCAACACCCGCATGGGTGCCGTTTCTGCGGTCACGGCGGGCTCCAGCTTGGCCAGCTTGGCAAACAGCGCAAAATCGGATTGCCGCGTTTGCTTGACCATGAAGGAGCGCACCGGAACCTCTCCGCGTTCAAGGGCCTGTTGAAACGAAATGGCGTTCTTGGTGTACGGTTCGTACGCATCGGCATACACCCGGTCCAGCGTAGGGCCCATCACGAAAAAGGTGAGAAACAAGGACAACCCCACAATCACCTGGTTCGGTGGCGAAGACTGCGTGCCCAGTGCCTGGCGCAACAGGGATAAGACGATGACGATGCGGGTGAAGCCCGTCATCATCAGCAACACCGCAGGCAGGAAGGACAGCGCCGTAAAGAACAGCAGGGTCTGAATGGGCACGGAGTAGGTCGTACCCCCCGCCGAGGAACCAATGACCAGGGGCAACTGCCCGGCAGGTTCGGCAGCGCCAGCTAACAGAGGAAGACCCGCCGCTGCAACGCCCAGCGCCGCAACCGCAGTTTGGTGTACGCGCAGCAACCGGGTGTTCATTCGCTGCCCTGCGCGACCGCAGGTTGAACCGGTGCCGGGAAACGGTGCAGGCATTCAATACCCTGGGCAGTGACGCCCAGGGTCAGGCGTTCACGTGCGCCGTCGGGCCCAACGTCGACCAAGACCAAGCGCTGACCCGGCCCCAAGGACACGGCCGAGACCACGCGTGGCTGCCCTTGCGTCTGCAAAGGCAGACCAACCCGGTAGCGCTGCTGCAAAACCTTCAGGGCAAACGGAACACAAGCCACCACCAAGACAAACAGGCCGACGGTCAGCCAGGACGAGAGGGAAACCACGCTAACCCTTGCTCACCCGGCGCAGGCGTTCGGACGGTGTCACCACATCGGTCAGACGGATACCGAACTTGTCATTGACCACCACCACCTCGCCCTGGGCGATGAGGTAACCGTTGACCAGGACATCCATGGGCTCCCCCGCCAACGCATCCAGTTCCACTACCGAACCTTGCCCGAGTTGCAGGATGTGCTTGATGGGTACCTTGGTACGACCCAGCTCCACAGACAGTTGAACCGGAATATCCAGCACCATGTTGATGTCGTTCACCGGCGCATCTGAACCGGTACCGGCAACAAACGGCTTGGGCGCTTCGTCCGACAGCACCGAACCGGCAGCATCTCCAGGTTCGGCCGCTTTCTGCTCTAGCAGCGCCTCAGCCCAATCGGCCATGCCGTCGTCGGCGGCTTCATCGGGTTTGTCTTCAGAAGTCATTTCGCTCTCCCAACCAGTTCTGATCGTTGCCGCGCAACATCTTTTCGATGCGGATGGCGTACTTGGAGTTGTGGGTGCCGTACTGGCACTCAAAAATGGGCACGCCATCCACCGTCGCCTGGATTCGCGACTGGCGCTCCAACTCGATGAAATCGCCCTTCTTCATCGACAGGAGCTGCTCCACCGTGGCGTCGGCATGGGCCAACTGTGCCACCAGGGTGACCTCGGCGGCCTGGATTTCACGGGTCAGCACATTCACCCAGCGGCGATCCACCTCGATGGAATCACCCTGCGTGGACGAATACAGGACATCGCGGATGGGCTCCAGTGTCGAATACGGAAAACAAAAGTGGATGGCACCGGTGATGTCGCCAATCTCCAACTGAAACGAGGTCGATATGACGATCTCGCTGGGCGTTGCAATATTGGCAAACTGGGGCTGCATCTCAGAGCGTTGATAGTCCAACTCCAGGGGGTAGATACCCTTCCACGCCTTCTTGTATTCGGTGGTGATCACATCCACCAGGCGATTGATGACGCGCTGTTCGGTTGCTGAAAAATCGCGGCCTTCAATGCGCGTCTGAAACTTGCCGATCCCGCCGTACAGGGTGTCGATGACACCAAACACCAAGGCCGGTTCACACACAATCAACCCACTACCACGCAACGGGCGAATGGCCACGATGTTGAAGTTGGTGGGAACCGCCAGCTCGCGCAAAAACGCGCTGTAGCGCTGCACCGTCACCGGGCCTACCGAAATTTCCGGGCTTCGCCGAATGAAGTTGAACAAGCCGACGCGCAAGTTGCGGGTGAATCGCTCGTTGACGATCTCCATGGTGGGCATGCGCCCACGCACGATGCGTTCTTGGCTGGAGATGTTGTAGGGGCGTACCTCGCCGTGCTCAGCGGCTTCTTCAACCGTCTTCTGGCTCTCGCCCGTGACACCCTCCAAAAGGGCATCAACTTCTTCTTGGGAAAGGAACGATTCGCTCATAGCCCACTACCCTACGCTACCTATTGCACGATAAAGCTTGAAAACAGCACGCCAAGCACGGGCATATCTTCGTCAACAGCTTTGGCCGATTTGGTCGACTTCTTGGGCTTTGGCTTATCGGCTTCGTCGCTTTCGTCCTCCCCACCACCAAATGGCCGCTGGGTTTCTCGAAGGATGTCTTTCGCCAGTTTCTTCTTGCCTTCTTGCGACAGGAGTTCATCGGCGGTGCGCTGGGAGATGAGCAACAGCACGGCACTGCGAATGGTTGGCAAAAAGCCTTTGACCTGGTCGCTCGCCTTGGCATCGCGCACCTCCAAGGTGATGCCCACTTGGGCCACGCGCTCCCCGCCGGGATCGGCCAGATTGACCACCATGTTGTCCAACGGCAGGTAGACCGGCGGCGCATGGGGTTTGGCCGACGCGCTCTTGGCGGGCGAACCCTCGTCCGCCTCTTCGGCTGCAGCTGCACGTTGCTTGCTGATGTAGAAAAACGCACCGCCACCAGCAATTGCCAGCAGCAGCACCGCCCCGATCAGGATCAGAAGCATCTTTTTGCTTTTCGCGGGTGGTTTGGCTTCACCAGCGTCATGGGCATCATCAGATTTACCGGCCACAGTCATTCCTTCAGGTTCAATCGCCAAAGAACGTAGCCTATTTTGAACCATTCAGGGGCCGTTGTTGGCCCAAGTTAGGCTAGAAATCCCGCTTAGACAAACAAATCAAGCGATCGGCCCACGCCAGTCCCGACAGCGCGTGTCGGATTGGGTTGCGGTGAAACCACCATTTCGATACTTCCCTGGCGCGCTGGCGCTCGTGACTTGCGTTCCGAGTTGCGTTGTCCCTCTCCACCACCGGTAGTGCCGACGGACACGCCCGCCAATGTCAAACCCTCGCGCTGCAGCATTTCCTTGAGTTCGCTCCCGGCCTGTTCCAAGGCGCTGCGGGTTTGCAGCTCGTCAGTACGGAACGCAACGTGCGCTTCCGAGCCGTTCATGCGAATGCTGACCTCCACCGGCTGCTCCCCAAGTCCATCGAGCTTGAGTTCGGCTTTCTGCACGTCGTGGGTTACCCAGTAGGCTACTTTCTCTGCCACCACGCCCTCCCATGCGGGAGCGGGCTCGGCCACACCCAGGCCGGACTCGGTCGGCGTGTACAGGTTGGTGGGGCCTACCGACTCAGGCCCCGGCTGCTTGTCCGCCAATCGCCCGCGTGTACTTTCTCGGACCAGCCCATTGAGCTCCTGCGACAAACTAGCAACCAGGGGCGTCGACGTCGGTTGCATTTCCATCTGCCGGAAAATCAAGGACTGCAAGCGTTGTTCGGCTGCGACTGTCTTGCCGTTGCCCCAACCGCCCGAAGCCTCCTGTGCGAGGCTGGCACTGTCGTCAATCACGGATGCCTTCAGAGACTTTGCCGCCTTGCCGGTCTTTGGCGCCAGCGTATTAGGCAGCTCTTCTTCCAGTTGCGCCGCTGCAGGGTCGATGGACGCTCCGGCACCACCGGTTGCGGGTGCCTTGCCACCCAGTGGCACGGGCGACTGAAGCGG
>JAYRUL010000013.1:0-39161 GCA_041919095.1 Rhodoferax sp.
TCACCGGCCAGGACCACCAGACCGGTGTTGGTCAGCGTCTCGGCGGCCACGCGGCTCTTGGGGTCTTGCTTGAAGATCGCGTCCAGAATGGCATCGGAGATCTGGTCGGCCACCTTGTCGGGGTGCCCCTCGGATACGGATTCAGACGTGAAAAGAAAATCGTTCGCCATGTTGTGTGCTCCAAAAAAAATACATCCCATCGCGTTGCCGGGGCTTTTGGAGCTCTAGCGAACGCTTTAGCAGAAAGTCCTTGTTGCCAAGGCACAATGGCAACCCGCTGCGGCCTGCCCATGTGGTGTCGCCCTGCAAGTAGTTCCGTAACTCAGCGACGGGCGCGATTTTAGCGTAGCCCCTGCCATCAACTGCCATGCCAACCCTGCCTGCTTTGTGGATGTTGTTACCGGCCTACGGAGGCCGCGCATGCTGACGCGCGCCGCGCTGGCCCTGGTGCGCCTGGCGGCGAGGCTGCCTTTGCCGACATTGCGAGCGCTGGGTGGCGCGTTGGGGCTGCTGCTGTGGGTGCTGGTGCGGTCGCGTCGGCGCGTGGTGGCCACCAATTTGCACCTGTGTTTTCCGCATTGGTCAGCCGCGCAGGTGCGGGCCCAGACGCAACGCGTGTTCGTGCACTTCATGCAGAGCTGGCTCGATCGGGGCTGGTTGTGGCACGCGCCGGACGCCGTGCTGCGCCAGCGCCTGCGTCTGCAAGGGGCGGTGCGGGAATTGCAGGGCACGCAATCCACGGTGCTGTTTGCCCCGCATTTCATGGGGCTGGATGCGGCCTGGACGGCACTGACCCAGCAGGTGCCCCGGCGTTTTGCCACGATCTACTCACCGCAGATGAATGCGGATGCGGATGCCTGGATCTATGCGGGGCGCCAGCGCTTTGGCGCGCCCGAGATGGTGGCGCGGCTCGACGGCGTCAAGCCCATCATCGCGGCGGTGCGTGCGGGTGAGCCGCTGTACCTGCTGCCGGACATGAACTTCGATCCGTCGGAATCGCTGTTTGTGCCGTTCTTTGGCGTGAGCGCCTGCACCATTGCCTCGCTGTCGCGCTTTGCCAGGCTGGGCCGGGCCAAGGTGGTACCCATCGTGACCCGCCTCACGCCCTGGGGCTACGCGGTGCACGTGTTAGCGGCCTGGGAGCATTTTCCAACGGGCGACTTGCTGGCCGACACCACGCGCATGAACCAGGAGCTGGAACGCTACATCACCGAAGACCCCAGCCAGTACTACTGGGTGCACAAGCGTTTCAAGGATCGACCGAACGGTGAGCGACCGCCGTATTGACAGCGATTCGCTATAAAAATAATAGCTGGCTACGCTTATTCCGTGAGGGCTAGAGCAAGAATTGGCTTAAATTTTTGCATACAGCCGCAGGTTGTTCGTGCAGGATCCAGTGCGAGGCGCCAGGAATTCGGTGCAGCTCCAGTTGGGGGATGTAGTCGTCTAACCCCTCCAGCAGGGCCGGTGGCAGCGCCACATCGTCCATGCCCCACAGCACCAGGGTCGGCACCGCGATGGTCAGCATCTGCGCGGGCAGGGTCACGGCGGCGGCACCCGGGTCGTCAGCCCGGGGTGGGCGCAGGGGTGAAGCGCGGTAGTAGTTGCAGCCGCCGTGCAGCCCCTGGCGCCAGACGCTGCGGTACTGGTCTTGCACGGTGGCGTTGAGCCAGGTGGGTAGATCGCCCGATACGCCCAGGCCGGTCCGGAAAAACCCCCACAGGCGTTCGAAATCGTTGGCGCTGAGCAAGGCTTCGGCGTCGTTGCGCACCAGGAAGTTCATGTAGGCACTGGCCGCTTGCTGGGCGGGGCTGTGCTGCAGCTCGCGCAGGAAGGTGCCGGGGTGGGGCGAGTTGATGATGGCCAGACGTCGCAGCCGTTCGGGATGCTGGTTGGCCAGATTCCAGGCCACCGCACCGCCCCAGTCGTGGGCCACCAGGCAGGCGAGCGTGGTGTCGGTGCCACCGGTTTCGATGTCGATCAGGGCCAGAATGTCTTGCACCAGGTGCTTGGGGCGGTAGGCGGCCACGTCTGTGGGGGACGAAGACTGCTCAAAACCGCGCAGGTTGGGAGCCACGCAGCGGTAGCCGCCGTGCTCGGGTTGGGCAAAGTGCTCCAGCAGGCTGTCCCAGACGAAGGCGCCTTCGGGGAAACCGTGCAAAAAGATCAGGACGGGCCGCCCGCGCGCTCCGACAGCGCGGCAGCTCAAGGTGATGGCGTGGGGAAGTGGCTGGAGGTAGGTGTCGATCATGCGGCAGGGGACGGCATGTCGTCAGCGGGGGCCTCGGGCTCGGGGTCGGGATGGGTCCAATCCCACAGCAGCTGGGCCACCTGGTCGATGCCGGTGCGTTTGGTGGCAGAGAACAGCATAGCGTCTCCACCCCCGGCTTGCAGTCGCGCAATCGACAGCGCCTTGGTGGCCTCGGCACGGGTGAGCTTGTCGGCCTTGGTCAGCACGATCAGGAATTTCAAACCCTCTTGCACGCGCGGGCGAATCACGTCCAGCAGGATTTCGTCGAGTTCGGTCAGGCCCAGGCGCGGGTCACACAGCAGCACGATGCCGCGCAGGTTTTCGCGCGTGACCAGGTAGTTGGCCATGACCTGCTGCCAGCGAACCTTATCTGCTTTGGGCACGGCGGCATAGCCGTAGCCGGGCAGGTCGGTCAGCACGGCGTCGGTAACGCCCTGCTTGCCCACGGCGAACAGGTTGATGTGTTGCGTGCGCCCGGGTTTCTTGGACGCAAACGCCAACTGCTTTTGCTGGGTCAGGGTGTTGATGCAGGTGGACTTGCCCGCGTTGGATCGGCCCACGAAGGCGATTTCGGGTACGTCCAGGGCGGGCAGAAAGTGCAGCTCCGGTGCCGTGGTGAGAAAGCGCGCGGTATGCAGCCAGCCCAGTGCGGGCAGGGCGTCGTTGGGGCGTTGGGGCGAGCGTGGCGCGGGTGCGCCCCGCTGGGGGGGGGATATGGTCATGGTGGGCCTTGGGGCGCGGTGTGCCATTGTAGAATGCCAAGGTCCCCCCCTTAACACCACTTTGCACTATGAAGTTGCTTGCCCGTCTGTTTCTGGCCGCCAGCGTGATCGCCAGCCCCTTGTTGACCTTTGCCGCCGATGCCAAACCTCAAGCCGCCAAGCCCGACCTTGCAAAAGGAGAGGCTACCTATGCGGTGTGCGTAGGGTGCCACGGTGCGGACGGCAATGCCACTGGTCCCACATTCCCCAAACTGGCCCAGCAGCACCCGGAGTACCTGGTCAAGCAGTTGCAGGAATTCAAGTCGGACAAACGCAAGAACGACATCATGAAGGGTTTTGCCACGATGCTGCAGGATGAGGACATGAAAAACGTGTCCTACTTCATCGCCACCAAGAAGGCGAGCAACGGCGCGGCGACGGATAAGGCTTTGGCTCAGCTGGGTGAACGCATCTACCGCGGCGGTATTGCTGATCGCTCCATTCCCGCCTGCTCGGGCTGCCATAGCCCCAACGGCGCAGGGATTCCGTCGCAATATCCCCGCCTGAGCGGTCAGTTCGCGGAGTACACGGCCGCCCAGTTGACCGCATTCCGCGACGGCGTGCGCGGCAACAGTTTGCAGATGGCGCAAGTTGCCGCCAAACTCAATGACCGTGAAATCAAGGCTTTGGCTGACTACATCGCTGGCTTGAAGAATCCTTGAAATCCTGGAAGAGCGGAGTGCTGTAGGCACGCTTCACACACGGTTTTACCGAATGGGGCAGACTTGCCGATAGGCCAGTCTGCCCCATTTTTTTGGTGCGTGCTTGTAAGAAGTGCAGCCCATACCCGACCAAGAGGGGGTAACGGAGAAACTACGATGCTCATTCATTCCGACCGCAATGGATTCAACCACACGGTTCCCAGCGAAATCACACCCCAGCAAGTCGCATGGAATCGCCGTGACCTGTTGCAGGCAGCGGCCACAGGGGTATTCGGGGCGACGCTGGCGGCGTGGGCTTCACGCGATGCGCTGGCCCAGGCGGGTCCAGGTAGTCCTGCCAAACGCACCGCCTTGGCGGCAGGGGTATCCGCGGTGCCCGGTGCTTCTACGGTGGAGAAGCACACAGCCTACAAAGATGCAACCGGGTATAACAACTTCTACGAATTCGGTACGGATAAATCCCATCCGGCGGTTTATGCCCAGGCACTCAAGACCCAGCCGTGGGCGATCGACGTGGAAGGCCTGGTGAACAAGCCCGGGCGGTGGAGCCTGGAAGACTTGCTTGCCCTCAGTCCGATGGAAGAGCGCATCTACCGGCTGCGGTGTGTGGAAGGATGGTCCATGGTGATTCCCTGGATTGGTTATTCCCTTTCGGCGCTGATTCGCAAAGTGGAGCCCCAGGGCAGCGCCAAGTTTGTCGAGTTCGTCACCTTGGCCGACAGCAAGACCATGCCGGGGGTAGGCTCGCGAGTGCTGGATTGGCCTTACGTTGAGGGATTGCGCATGGATGAGGCCATGCATCCGTTGACTTTGTTGAGCTTTGGCATGTATGGCGAGATGCTGCCAAAGCAAAATGGTGCGCCGGTGCGATTGGTGGTGCCCTGGAAGTATGGTTTCAAGAGCAGCAAGAGTGTGGTGAAGATCCGCTTGGTTGAGAAAATGCCGCTCACCGCCTGGAATCGGGCTGCCCCCAATGAATACGGCTTCTATTCCAATGTGAATCCCGATGTGGACCATCCGCGCTGGAGTCAGGCAACCGAGCGGCGCATTGGCGAAGATGGCCTGTTTGCCAAGAAGCGCAAGACGTTGCCGTTCAACGGCTATGAGGCGCAGGTCGGCCAGCTCTATGCCGGCATGGATTTGCGCAGGAACTACTGAGTGAGTCGCTGGGGTACGAGTCTTGGCCGCCCTTGGGTCAAGCCGGTGGTTTTCCTGGCAGCACTGAGTCCGAGTCTGTGGTTGCTGTTCGCTGCCGCAACGGACCGGTTGGGAGCCAATCCGGCAGAAGCCTTGGAACGCGCGACGGGCTTGTGGGCGCTGCGTATGCTGTGTGTGGTGCTGGCAGTAACGCCCGTGCGGGTAAGCTTGCAATGGCCTGCACTGGCGCAGTGGCGTCGGATGCTGGGGTTGTTCGTGTTCTATTACGCCTTGCTTCATGGCACCGCGTATGCGCTATTTGATATGGCACTGGATGCCGGTGAAATCCTGCGGGACATTCCCAAACGGCCGTTTGTTTTGGTAGGGTTCTTGGCCTGGGCGCTCTTGGCGGTGCTGGCTATGACGTCGTTTAAACGTGTAATTCGATGGCTGGGTGCAAAGCGTTGGCAATGGTTGCACCGAAGCGTCTATGCCGTGGCCTTGCTGGCCCTGTTGCACTTTTACTGGATGCGCGCGGGCAAGAACGATTTTGATGAAGTTGCGCTGTATGCACTGATCATTGCAGGCTTGCTGATCTGGCGCATGAAAAGGGCTTGGTGGGCAGCTTGAAGTGTTTTGGGCGGCAAATAAAGGGAGCCGGTTTGCCCACATCCCGTCAGGCACAACCCGCATGCGCACAGGGGTATGGCCCTGGCTAGAATGGTTTTTAAACTGAACATGCCCTAAATTCTAATGACCGATACCGAATACCTGGACAAGGCCGAGGCGCTTTTGAAGGCCGTGGAAGCGCAATGTGATCGCATCAACGAACGCACCGATACCGATCTGGACAACCAGCGCGTGGGGGGTATGGTGACGCTGACCTTTGCCGATCGCAGCCAGATCGTGATCAATCTCCAGAAGCCGCTGCAAGAGGTCTGGATGGCTACCAAGGCCGGGGGATTCCACTTTCGCTGGATGGAGGGTGCTTGGCAAGACACCAAAGGCCAAGGGGAGTTCTTTCAGTTGCTGTCGCAGCAAGCGTCGGCGCATGCTGGCGCCCGATTGGATTTTGCTGCTAGTTGATCCGGTACTTCAGTTGCGGAACAGGTCGAGGATGCGTTTTTTCTCCTCGGCGGGTGGCAAAACGATGGTGTCCCGCTCGGGTTGTTCATCGGTGCTCAGGCTGGGAACCCCGGCACTTCGCACGTATTCGTCGAAGTACCAGTCCCCTCCCGCATAGATGACGCCTTCTGGAACCGGGTTTTCCATGACCGGAACGCCCTTGAGCGCGGTTTCCATATACGTGATCCACACCGGCAGGCTCAGGCCACCGCCCGTTTCCCGATCGCCTAATTTGCGTGGTGTGTCGTAGCCGATCCAGGTTACGGCAGTCAGGGTGGGGTGGTAACCGGCGAACCAGGCGTCCATGGAATCGTTGGTGGTGCCGGTCTTGCCATAGATGTCGCTGCGCTTGAGCGTTGCCTGGGCGCGGGCGGCGGTTCCGGAGCGGGTCACTTCTTGCAGCAAACTGGTCATCAGGAAGGCGTTGCGCGGTTCAATCACGCGTTCGTAGTGGTCCAGTGTTACGGTCGGCGTTTGCACCAATGTCTTGCCGCGCTGGTCCGTGATGCGCGAAATCACCCATGGGTTGACCCGGTAGCCACCGTTGGCAAACGTGGAATAGCCCACCACCATTTGCATGGGCGTGACCGACCCCGCCCCCAGGGCCATGGTCAGATAGGGTGGGTGCTTGTCTGCTTCAAAACCGAACCGCGTAATCCAGTCTTGTGCGTATTGGGTGCCAATGGATCGCAACACCTGGATGGAAATCATGTTCTTAGATTTGGCCAGGCCATGGCGTAGCGTCATGGGCCCTTCAAATTTGCCGTCGTAGTTCTTGGGCTCCCAAGGTTGACCACCCGTGACGCCTGCATCAAAAAACAGCGGGGCATCATTGATCACGGTGGTTGGAGTGAACCCTTTTTCCAGCGCCGCCGAGTAGATGAAGGGCTTGAAACTGGATCCCGGCTGGCGCCAGGCCTGCGTGACATGGTTGAATTTGTTCTTGGCAAAGTCAAAGCCCCCGACCAACGCACGAATGGCTCCGTCACGCGGATCGATGGCGACAAATGCCCCCTCTACCTCAGGAAGTTGCGTGATTTCCCAAGTGTCTTTGGGCGTTTTAATGACACGAATGACGGCACCGCGTCGCAGCTTGATGTGCGGCGGAGCCTTCTCAGACAGACCCGATTGGGCTGGTTTGAGCCCGTCGCCCGTTATCTCGACGATCATGGCACCCGGGCGCATGGCTTTGATGTGTTTGGAGTCCGCTTCCAGCACAACCGCGGCCAGTACATTGCCGTTATCGGGGTGGTTGTCCAGCAGATCGTCTACTGCGTCCTCCAACTCTTGGGGATCATTCGGCAAGTTCCCAAACTTTTCCGGACCCCGGTAATGTTGCCGTCGTTCGTAGTCCATGATGCCTTTGCGCAGTGCCTGGTAGGCCGTGGCCTGTTCGCTGGCGCGTACCGTGGTGGTTACATCCAGGCCACGCGTATAGGTTTCATCACCATACTGCGCGTAGACGAGCTGGCGCACCATTTCTGCCACGTACTCGGCATGGATGTTTTGATCGTTGGTGTTGTGTCGAATCTTGAGAATCTGGCTTTTGGCGAGATCCGCTTCTTGCGCCGTAATGAAGCCGTTTTCGACCATGCGATCAATGATGTGACGCTGGCGCGCCCGCGCCCGCTGCGGATTGCTGATGGGGTTGTAGGCCGAAGGGGCCTTGGGTAAACCTGCCAACATGGCAGCCTCTGCAATGGTGATGTCCTTCAATGGTTTGCCAAAATAGGCTTCTGAGGCGGCAGCGAAACCGTATGCGCGATTCCCCAAGAAGATCTGGTTCATGTAGATCTCCAGAATTTGATTCTTGGTGAAGAAGTGCTCCAGTTTGAAGGTCAGCAAGATTTCGTAGATCTTGCGGGTAAACGTCTTCTCAGAGGAAAGATACACATTGCGTGCCACTTGCATCGTGATGGTGGAGGCTCCTTGACTTTTTGCGCGTCCGACGTTGGCCAGTCCCGCACGAATGACGCCCAGGTAATCCACACCACCATGCTGGAAGAAGCGTGCATCCTCAATCGCCAGCACCGCTTGCGTCATGACAGGCGGGATATCCGCAATGGGTGTGAACTTGCGGCGTTCCTCCCCGAATTCTCCCAACAGTACGCCGTCCATTGAAAAGATGCGCAAGGGCATCTTGGGGTGGTAGTCGGACAGGTCCGAGGTGTCCGGTAGGTTGGGATAGGCCATGGCCAAACCTACGCCCACAATCAGCAGCAATCCCACCAGGCTGGCCAACGCAAGGCCAACACCCCATGCGGCGATGTGCAACACGGTCGAGCCAGCTGATCGATGAGAATGGGAAGCGGTCCCCGAGGAGCTTGGGTGGGTATTTTTGTTGGACATGGGGTGCCGTCAAAGACAGAGGCGCATTATAAAAATGCGATGTAGCAAGGTCACTTCCAACGTGCGTGCGTTGAAAAGCGTTTGTTTTTGGCAACGTCCGAAACCATTCAAAACAGAAAATATCTTTGCCGGACAAGGGGCTTACTGATAGCATTGAAGTGATTTCTTAAGTTTGGCCGGGGTGTTTCTGGCCTGTTTCAGGGGACCACTTTGATCGCATTGGGATCGTTGTTCAGTCGCCAACCCGCACCAATGTTCGGGTTGGATATCAGTTCCTCTAGTGTCAAGCTAGTGGAGTTGGGCCGCGACAAGGCGGGATCGCTGGTGTTGGAATGCTGCGCCATCGAGCCCTTGGAGCGTGGGTGGATCACCGACGGCAATATCGAAAAATTCGATGAAGTCGCAGGGGCGCTCAAGCGCTTGGTTAAGAAAAGTGGAACCAAGACGAAAAATGTCGCCATGGCATTGCCTCCTTCGGCGGTCATTACCAAAAAGATTGTTCTGCCAGGGGGTATGTCCGACCCCGAGTTGGAACAACAAGTGGAGAACGAGGCCAATCAGTACATCCCGTTTCCTTTGGATGAAGTGAGTCTGGACTTCTGTGTCATCGGCCCTAGCGCGAACTCACCTGGCGATATTGAGGTTCTGATTGCCGCTTCTCGCAAGGAGAAAGTGCAGGATATCCAAGGTCTGGCGGAAGCCGCTGGGTTGACGCCTGTGATCGTTGATGTGGAGTCGTATGCATCGCGGCTGGCCGCAGGGCGACTCATTGAGAATCTGCCCAACAAGGGTGCGGGCCTGATCGTGGCCTTGTTCGAGGTCGGTGCATTGACTACGAGCATGCAGGTGTTGCGGGACGAAGAAGTCTTGTACGACCGTGATCAGGCATTTGGCGGTGCGCAGCTCACCCAACTGATCGTGCGCCAGTACGGATTTTCACCTGAAGAGGCTGAGTCCAAAAAGCGAAGTGGGGAGTTGCCAGACGATTACGAAGCGTCCGTGCTGCGTCCCTTTATCGAAACCATGGTGCAAGAACTTGGCCGTGCCCTGCAGTTTTTCTTCACCAGTACGCCGCACAACAAAGTGGACTACATCATGCTAGCCGGTGGGTCAGCTGCATTGCCCGGGCTGACGGCTGCAGTGACCCAGCACACCAGTTTCCCTTGTAGCCTGCTCAATCCGTTTGACGGCATGGAGATCGGTGATGGTGTGCGGCTCAAGAAAATGACCCGTGAAGCGCCGTCGTATCTGACTTCGTGCGGGTTGGCATTGCGGAGGTTTGTGGCGTGATACTGATCAACCTACTTCCGCATCGCGAGGCGGCACGCAAGCGTCGTCGCGACGTTTTCAATGTTTCTCTGGCCGCGGCTGCGTTGGTCGGTGGGTTGGTTGTGGGGGGGATCTTTCTCTGGTTTCAAGGAGCCATTTCTGCCCAGCAGGGTACCAATTCCATTTTGACTGCAGAAATTGCCAAACTGGATAGCCAGATCAAGGACATCGCAGGCTTGGAAGCGGAAATTGCAGCTTTGCGTGCGCGCCAGCAGGCCGTGGAAGACCTCCAGTCCGATCGAAATCTGCCCGTGCATTTGCTCACTGAGATTGTCAATCAGATGCCAGATGGTGTTTACATCTCCAAGATGGCACAGACCGACCAGGTTGTGACGATCAACGGCGTTGCGCAATCCAATGAACGTGTGTCGGAGCTTTACCGAAATCTGGCCAACAACACACCGTGGTTTGCCAAACCAGAATTGGTCGAAATTGTTGCTGGCACTGTCGCGTTGACGCCTCGGGATCAACGCAGGGTCTCAAATTTCACCATGAAAGTCCGCTTGGTGCGCTCCAGTGAAGCGCAAAAGACCATGGCAGCCGCTGCTGCGGCCAGTGCAACGCCAGCCAGTGGTGCAGCTAGCACCGCTAAACCGTAGCAAGGTGCGCGATGAAAATTGATGCAGCACAGTTCGCACATCTGCAGGAAGAACTGACCCGGCAATTCAAGGATTTGGATCCCAAAGATCCGTCTGCTTGGCCTTCACTTCCACGTTACATGTTGTTTGCAGTGACGGCGACCTTGGTCGTTGTCGGAACCTGGTTCGCTTGGTTGAGCAGTTTCGACGAGGAGTTGGAACAAGCCAAGGCCCAAGAGGTCAAACTGCGCGAGGAATACAAAACCAAATTGTCCAAAGCCGTCAACTTGGACGTACTGAAGAAACAACGTGAGCAAGTACAACAGTACGTGACCCAGTTGGAAAAGCAATTGCCCAGCAAGGCTGAAATGGATGCTTTGCTATCCGATATCAACCAGGCTGGTATTGGGCATAACCTGCAGTTTGATTTGTTCAAGCCGGGTCAGTTGACGGTACGAGACTATTACGCAGAGTTGCCGATCACGATCCGGGTTGTTGGCAAATACCACGATATCGGATCGTTCGCAGCTGACATTGCGGCCCTGTCTCGAATTGTGACCTTGAACAACCTGGGCATTGCACCGAGGGCTGACGGTATGCTTGTTTTGGACTCGACGGCAAAGACCTTCCGGTATCTGGATAGTGACGAGGTTGATGCCCAGCGCAAGGCAGCCGGGCCCAAGGGAGGCAAGAAATGACGCGCGCAATTCGCGGATTTGCCGTACTTGTGGTTGGCTTGTCGTTGGTCGGATGTGGGACATCGGGCGAAGAGGACATTCGTCAATGGATGGTCGAAGAACGCAACCAAACGCGCCCGCGGGTGCAGCCCTTGCCAGAGCCTAAGCAATTCAAACCGCAGGCCTATGCGAATGCGGGTGCTACCGAGCCCTTTAGCAAAGACAAGCTGACACAAGCGTTGCGACGTGACTCGAACCAAACCGCTTCCAATGCTTCATTGGTAGCACCGGAGTTGGCACGGCGCAAAGAACCATTGGAAGCCTATCCTTTGGACTCGATGACGGTGGTTGGCAGCATTATCAAAGAGGGAAAACCCGCTGCTTTGCTAATGGTTGATAAGTTGCTTTACCAAGTGCATCTGGGTGCCTATTTGGGGCAGAACTACGGGCGGGTGATCAAGATTGCAGAGACTGAAGTGACGTTGCGTGAAATTGTGCAGGACGCAGCGGGAGAGTGGATCGAGCGCGAAACGACACTGCAGTTGCAGGAGAAATCAAAATGAATCAGCGAATTGATGGAATGGTACTGCGGAGCTTGCAGCGAATCGGGCTAGGTGCCGTGTTGCTGATGTCTGGTGTTTTAGCAGCGGCCCAAACAGCGATTGAATCCGTAACCGGGTCCATTCAAGGCGGAACAGAGATAGTTCGAATTGATTTGTCTCAGCCGTTAGCCAGCGCGCCGACGGGATTTGTGGTGCAAGCTCCCGCACGCGTTGCCCTGGATTTTCCGGGTGTTGTCAGCGCCATGGGAAGATCCACGGTCGAGATGAATCAAGGTAATCTGAAATCGGTGAGTGTGGTCCAGGCGGGTGAACGTACGCGTGTTGTCCTGAATTTGAAAGTGCCGACGGCCTATACCACCGAAATACAAGGCAAGGCGCTGATGGTGTTCCTGCAGCCAAGTGTGGCATCCACAACGCCGACAACAACCCAATTTGCTGAGAACCAGAATCGCGACGTTCTCTCGCTGAAGGATGTCGATTTTCGTCGGTCACCGGACGGCGCTGGGCGGGTGGTGGTCAATCTACCGAACAACCAAGTCGGTGTGGATATTCGCCAGCAAGGACAAGGATTGGTGGTTGAATTCATGAAGTCGTCACTTCCTGAGGGGCTGCGTCGCCGACTGGATGTGGCGGACTTCGGGACACCGATCAAAACGGTCACGACCAACCAGGTTGGTGACCGTGTACGCATGGTTATCGAACCTTCGGGCATGTGGGAACACAGCGCTTACCAGAGTGATGAGCAGTTCGTGGTGGAGGTTAAGGAAATCAAGGTTGATCCCAAGAAGCTCAGTCCGGGTGTTGGTTACACCGGACAAAAGCTGTCCTTGAATTTCCAGAACATCGAAGTCCGCTCCCTGCTGCAAGTCATCGCAGATTTCACGAACTTCAACGTTGTCACATCGGACTCCGTAAGCGGCGCTGTTACCCTACGACTGCAGGACGTTCCCTGGGACCATGCTCTCGACATTGTTTTGCAGGCGAAAGGACTGGGCTATCGCAAGACTGACAATGTCCTATGGGTGGCCCCCAAGGATGAAATTCTTGCCAAGGAAAAATTGGAGTTGGAAGCTGCGGTGGCCACGCAGGGACTTGAGCAAACGAAGACACAGTTCTTCCAGATCAATTATGCAGTCGCCAAGGACTTGGCCAGCCAACTCACCGCAGGGGGTGCTGTAGCAGCTGGCAGTCAATCTACTCCGAACGCACGCCTATTGAGCGCGAGAGGCAGTGTTATCGCAGTTGAGCGAACCAACCAACTTTTTGTCACCGACATTCCGAGCAAGCTCGAACAGATTCAAGAACTCATCGCCAAAGTAGATGTGCCAGTCCGGCAAGTCCTGATTGAGGCTAGGTTGGTGGAGGCGTCGGATACCTTTGGCAAGTCCTTGGGCGTCAAACTGGGAGCAACGGACTTGCGCGCACAGCGTGGTGGTGATGGCGGCTATCAAATTGGAAGTAGTGGCGAACGAGTGGCTTTTGGGACAAGTTATGCCGACGCTGTCGCTAGTAGCGGGGCCAGTACCGGGGTCAACACGAGTGGTCAGTTCGTAAATTTGCCTGCCGATCCGTTAGGTGCTTCGGCGCCTACGGCTTTGGCATTGTCGGTCTTCAATGCCGCTGCGAACCGGTTCCTCAACCTCGAAATATCCGCTATGGAAGCCGATAGCAAGGGCAAAGTAGTGTCCAGCCCGCGCGTAGTCACTGCTGATAAAGTCCCAGCGTTGATTGAGCAAGGTGAAGAGCTACCTTATTCGACATTGGTTTGTTCGGCCAACGTATGTACACCGGGAACTGCGTACAAAAAGTTCAACCTTAAGCTTGAAGTAACGCCGCGAATTACGCCAGACGGCGGTATCCTGATGAAGCTTGACGTTAGTAAAGACGTGGTCGGCCGCCAAACCACGCTGGGATTTGGTGTCAACACCAAACACGTCAAAACTGAGGTGCTTGTTGAGAATGGGGGCACGGTGGTGATAGGCGGAATCTTCGAAGAAAGAGAAAACAACGACGAGTACAAGGTGCCGCTTTTGGGCGATTTGCCAGCGATTGGAAACCTGTTCAAATCGAGGACCAAGTCGATAGACAAGAAAGAGTTGTTGGTATTCATCACACCCAGGATGCTCAACGACCGTAGTGCTGCACGATAGTGTTCCAAATATGACCTTGAGAAATACCATGAATCTTCTTCGTGTAATTGCGTCTGTTTTCATTGCGACTTTGCTGGCGGCTTGCGGAGGCGGTGGCGGTTCCCCTGGGCTAAGCTTAGGATCCACGTCGACGTTTACTGTTGTCGCACCCAGTGCCGTTACGCTCCAAGTTGGGTCTTTGCAACCGTATGCCATCAAAGGAGGGGTGAAGCCTTACTCTGTCTACAGTTCAAACCCCGCTGTCGCAGTGGGTTGGCTGAGTGGTGACGACTTTGTGTATGTAGGTACGGTGGTTGCTGGCACGGCCACGGTCACTGTCGTTGATGCACGGAACTCGAAGTTTGATTTGGCAGTCACGGCGGGTTCTTCTACGGCGTTTTACACAACAGCTGCTTCTGCGATTACGATCACTCCGGGGGTTGCTTACGCACAGACCTACACGCTAGGTGGCGGTACACCACCGTATACGGCAACGAGTAGTTTCCCGTCAGTGGCAACGGTGGCCATCAATGGAAATCAAATGACGATTACCGGGGTGCAAATTAGCGCAACCTCTTCGGCTATTACCGTTCGTGACGCTGCTGGTACCACATTGTCCGTTAACGTGACTGTAGGCACAGTGCCTTTGGCGGTGAACCCCACCGACCCGACAATTGCAACGGGCAGTGTCTTTCGCTCAGTGATTACGGGTGGCACGCCGCCTTACCGCGCGATTGTGCTTGACAACTGTTTAATTGACGTTAAAGTGACGCAAGGTAATATTCTCGAGGCCAAGGGGAATAAAGCCTGTACTGGTTCGGCAATTACCGTCGTGGATGCGAATAACCAGACCGTGAACTTCAGTGTGACTATCAACGTAGGAACTTCTGCGTTGCAGTTGGCACCTAGCGCATTCACCGTCCCTGAAAACAGCAATACACCTGACATCTCGTTGATCTTGTACGGCGCGAACGCTGGCGCGGTTCAGGTATTCTCAACGAATACTTCAATATTGGTTCCAAAAACTCCCGTTGCAAATGCTGATGGAACATTCTCTATTACATTGACTGGGGGCAATACTTGCTCAGCTGTCGTAGCCCCGGGCGCGGCTGGAGTCGACGCAAATGGCGACGGGGACTACTTGGACGTTGGCGATTCAGCGCCCGTACCAGCGGCGGGTGGCGATCGCACAATTACGCTAACGGTATTAGATTCGTCTGGTCGAACTGGTACTGGAACTATCACAGTTAAGGACACGAACGGATTAGCTGGTTGCTAATTCTTGTTCGTGCCATTGGCCCCTAATGTGAGCAAGTGATAGAACATGCTTCTTGGTAGCTGATGGCTGTGGTTGCCCTCGTCGGCCTCCCAGGCTCTGGTAAGTCCACCATCGGCCGTCAGCTCGCCAAGCGGCTGCACGTGCCTTTTCTGGATTCCGACCACGTGATCGAGCAGCGGCTGGGTTGCTCGATCAAGGAGTTCTTTGATCGTGAAGGAGAAGCGCGCTTTCGTGATATCGAGGAAAGCGTGCTGGACGAGCTCAGCAGCGTTGGAACTGGCGTACTCTCGACCGGGGGAGGAGCCGTCTTGCGCCTGGGTAACCGACAAAAGTTGCGCGCGCGGGGAACAGTGGTGTATCTCAACTCCACTCCCGAAGAGTTGTACAAACGCCTGCGGCACGACACCCAACGTCCTTTGCTTCAGGTTGCAGATCCCATGGCGACGTTGCGGGACTTGTATGCGGTGCGTGATCCGTTGTACCGAGAAGTCGCACATTTCACGATCGACACGGGCCGCCCCAGTGTGGCCACGCTGGTCAATATGATTGTGATGCAATTGGAACTGGCGGGGCTCAGGCCGCAATAGCGCAGTGGGCGCATGGCGTCTTCTACACTATGCCCATGCAAGCTCTTCCTACCCCGCGGCGCGTCGCCATCGATCTAGGCGAGCGCAGCTACCCGATTCTGATCGGCTCTGCGCTCCTAGATGCCCCCGACAGTTTTTCTGATCTTCCCGCAGCCAACTCAGCGTTAATTGTCACCAACACCACGGTGGCACCGCTCTACGGCGAGCGTCTGAGAGCAGCTTTGACGTCCCACTACCGCCTGGTTCATACGGTCGTGCTGGCCGATGGAGAGGCCCATAAAAACTGGGAAACGCTGAACCAGATCTTCGACGCTTTGCTCGACAAGGCCTGTGACCGCAAGACAACCTTGTTTGCGCTGGGTGGGGGTGTCGTTGGCGACATGACTGGATTTGCAGCAGCCAGCTATATGCGTGGTGTTCCGTTTGTGCAGGTGCCAACCACCTTGCTATCCCAAGTGGACTCTTCCGTGGGTGGCAAGACCGGCATCAACCATCCGTTGGGCAAGAACATGATCGGTGCCTTCTACCAACCCTTGCGTGTTGTGTGCGACCTGTCTGTGCTGGGCACCTTGCCCCAGCGCGAACTCAGCGCGGGTCTGGCCGAGGTCATCAAGTATGGCCCCATTGCGGATCTGGAGTTCTTGAACTGGATCGAAACCCACTTGGACGCGTTGTTGGCGCGCGACCCTGAAGCGTTGGGCTACGCCGTGCAGCGCAGCTGTGAGATCAAGGCCTGGGTGGTGGGGCAGGATGAGCGTGAGTCTGGGCTGCGAGCCATCCTGAATTTCGGGCACACCTTTGGACACGCCATCGAAGCGGGCCTGGGCTTTGGGGCATGGTTGCACGGCGAGGCGGTTGGGTGCGGCATGGTCATGGCTGCGGATTTGTCCCAGCGTCTGGGTCTGGTCGACGCTGCATTCGTAGATCGTTTGCGGCGGCTAGTTGCGCGTGCAGGCCTGCCTGTTAAGGCACCCCGGCTGGACCTGCAGGACAATGCGGGTCGGTACTTGGAGCTCATGCGGGTGGACAAGAAATCCCATGCTGGAGAAATCCGGTTTGTTGTGATTGATGGCCATACAACGGCGAGTCTGCGGGGTGCCTCGGATGCGGTGGTGTGCGAAACTCTTGCCGCGTGCTGCGTCTAGCTACTATGAAAATGATAGCTGATTACGCTTATTCCACAATGCCTAGAGGCTAATTTGTGCAAGAAATCCTGGCCTGCTACGCATGCGATCCCGCCCAGTCACGGGGTCGGCGTTTCCCTGAATCTCCTGCGCCAACCCGCACTGCTTTTCAGCGCGACCGCGACCGCATCGTGCATTCCACGGCGTTTCGTCGCCTGGTCTACAAGACGCAGGTTTTCCTGAACCATGAAGGCGACCTGTTTCGCACGCGGCTCACCCACTCGCTAGAGGTCGCGCAACTGGGGCGGTCGGTGGCGCGGTCGTTGCGGCTTAACGAAGATCTGGTGGAAGCGATTGCGCTAGCCCATGACTTGGGCCACACGCCTTTCGGCCATGCCGGTCAGGACGTGCTCAATGACTGCATGCGCGTGTACGGTGGGTTTGAGCACAACCTGCAAAGCCTGCGGGTGGTGGACCTGCTGGAAACCCGGTATCCGCAGTTTGATGGCATCAACCTATGCTTTGAAACCCGCGAGGGCATCCTCAAGCATTGCAGTGCAACCCATGCTGCGCAGTTGGAGCAGATTGAGCCGGGGGGCGTTGCCCGGCGTTTTCTAGATGGCACGCGCCCCAGCCTGGAGGCCCAGCTGTGCAACCTGACCGATGAAATTGCCTATAACGCCCATGACATCGACGATGGCGTCCGCTCGGGACTGATCAGCTTCGCGCAACTGGCCGATCTGCCATTATTTGCGCAGCACCACGAAACCGTCGTATGCGAGTTTCCGGTGTTGCGGGAGTCGCAGCACCAGCGCCGCCTGCTGGCAGAAACCATTCGGCGCATGCTCAGCGCGCAGGTCTACGACTTGATTGCCCACAGCCAATTGGCGCTGGAGCAAGCGCGGCCCGAAAGCGCAGACGCTGTGCGAGCCCTGCCGCCGCTGCTGGCATTCAGCGAGCCTATGCGCCGCCAGTCGCGCGAACTCAAACGCTTCCTCTTTGCCAACCTGTACCGGCACCCCCAGGTACTGCAAACCCGCTCCAAGGCGACGCAGGTTTTGCGTGACCTGTTTGATGCCTACATGGCCGAGCCCCAACTACTGCCGCCAGTGGCCTACTTGGCAGGTGCTGCAGCCGGCGAAGGGGACACGGCCAGCACGGCGCGTCTGGTAGCGGACTACATCGCCGGTATGACGGATCGGTACGCCGCAGGCGAACATGAACGACTCACGGGCCAACGCTTGCTCGGCGCACTGGGGTTAAACGACTGAACTGCAATAGCCATGCAAAAGAAAAGCAAACCCAGCATCCGCCCAGAAGCCGTCCATCCATTAGCCGACGTATTGCGGCCGGGGCAGAGCATAGAACTGCTGAAGGAATTGCACATCCTTACACGTGAGGGCAAGATCAACCAGGATTCACGGCGCAAGCTCAAGCAGGTGTACCACCTGTACCAGTTCATCGAGAAGATCCTGCAAGCACTGCCCGACGGGGGGGCTAACGCCACCCTGGCTGATCACGGCGCGGGCAAGTCATACCTGGGTTTCATCTTGTACGACCTGTACTTCAAGCAGCTCGCGGGCGCGCGCATTTTTGGAATCGAGACGCGTGCGGAGTTGGTGCAGCGCTCGCAGGCATTGGCCCAGCGCCTGGGGTTCGATCGGATGGCCTTCCTGAATCTCAGCGTGGCCGAGTCCGCCGATTCGAAGCTGCTGCCCGAGCGCATCGACGTGGTCACGGCCTTGCATGCCTGCGACACGGCAACCGACGACGCCATCGCATTTGGGCTGCACAAGCAGGCGCGCACCATGGTGCTGGTGCCTTGCTGCCAAGCGGAAATGGCCCGCCTGCTCAACGCCAACAAGGCATTGGCGCTCAAGCGCACCCCGCTGGCTGAGCTGTGGCGTCGGCCCTTGCACACCCGTGAAATGGGCAGCCAGATTACCAACGTCATGCGTTGTCTGTACCTGGAGGCACAGGGCTACCAAGTTACCGTTACCGAGCTGGTCGGCTGGGAGCACAGCCTCAAAAACGAACTCATCATTGCCGAGCGCACCGATCAGCCCAACCGCGCCGCCGCGCGCCATTTGCACGCCTTGATCGACCAGTTTGGCATTCCGCCCGAATTGCATAATTGGGGTCAGATTCCAATTTAGCTCCACAACCATGGCCCGACTTCCCCGCTTGACCTTGCCGGGCTACGCCCATCACGTTATCCAGCGTGGCAATAACCGCCAGCCAATCTTTACTAGTGCGCAGGATTTTCAATGCATGCTGGACTTGTTGGCCGAAAACGCACGCAAGTATCAGGTGGCGATCCACGCCTATGTGTTGATGAACAACCACTTTCATCTATTGGCCACGCCCCAGACTGCAGAGGGCCTGCCCCAGATGATGCAGGCGGTAGGACGCAGCTATGTGCGCTACTTCAACGATACGCATCGCCGCACTGGCACGCTCTGGGAAGGGCGCTACAAATCCACCGTCATCCAGACCGAGCGCTACTTGCTGGCCTGCATGGTGTACATCGACCTCAACCCCGTGCGCGCGGGCATGGTGGCGCAGGCACGGGACTACCCCTGGTCCAGCCATGCGCATTACCTGGGCCTGCGCACCGACAAGCTGCTAACGCCGCACCCCTTGGTCTGGGCACTGGGCAATACGCCCTTTGCGCGTGAGGCGGCGTATGCGGATTTGGTTGCCGCAGGTGTGCAGGCTGGCCAGCAGCAAGCCTTGACCGACTCTGCGCTGTGCGGCTGGGCCTTGGGCGAGCCAGGGTTTGTGAAAAATCTACAAGACTTGACGACGCGCCGAGTCACTCCCAAGCCGCGCGGGCGACCCGTTTCCAAAACGAACATCTAGTAAAAATCGGGCTTTAGCCCCCGATTCCATTAAGCGTCTTGCTATTGCATGTGTTGTGTCCCTAATTAAAAGTGCATCGAAATTCAAGTCGCATAATTAGAATCTGACCCCATTTAATTTGCTTGGCAGGTTTGTTGCGTTGCAGTATTCTGCGGGTTTGTTGCAATCAGTCAGGAGAGCGCCATGGGTACGGCAGCCGAAATCCAGCATTTGACCGAACACGGTCTGTATTCCAACGCCAACGAGCACGACGCCTGTGGCGTCGGTTTTGTGGCGCATATCAAGGGCCAGAAGTCCCACGCTATCGTCAAGAATGCGCTCAAGATTCTGGAGAACCTGGACCACCGCGGTGCGGTGGGCGCCGACAAGCTTATGGGCGATGGTGCGGGCATCCTGATCCAGTTGCCCGATGCGCTCTACCGCGAAGAAATGGCCAAGCAGGGCGTAGGCCTGCCGCCGCCGGGCGAATATGGCGTGGGCATGATCTTTCTACCCAAGGAGCATGCCAGCCGCCTGGCTTGCCAGCAGGAGATGGAGCGCGCCATCAAGGCCGAAGGCCAGGTGCTGTTGGGCTGGCGCGATGTGCCGGTCAATGCCGACATGCCCATGAGCCCCACCGTGCGCGAGAAAGAACCCATCCAGCGCCAGGTGTTCATTGGACGCGGCCCCGACGTTATCGTGCAGGACGCCCTGGAGCGCAAGCTGTACGTCATCCGCAAAACGGCCAGTGCCAACATCCAGGCGTTAAAACTCAAGCACAGCAAGGAGTACTACGTACCCAGCATGTCCAGCCGCACGGTGGTCTACAAGGGCCTGTTGCTGGCCGACCAGGTGGGCGTTTACTTTAAAGACCTGGAAGACGAGCGCTGTGTCTCCGCCCTGGGCCTGGTGCACCAGCGTTTCTCTACCAACACCTTCCCCGAATGGCCGCTCGCCCATCCCTACCGCTATGTGGCGCACAACGGCGAGATCAACACCGTCAAGGGCAACTACAACTGGATGAAGGCGCGTGAAGGCGTGATGTCCTCACCCGTGCTGGGTGCCGACCTCCAAAAGCTGTACCCCATCAGCTTTGCGGGCCAGAGCGACACCGCCACCTTCGATAACTGCCTGGAACTGCTCACCATGGCGGGTTACCCCATCAGCCAGGCCGTGATGATGATGATTCCCGAGCCGTGGGAACAGCACACCCTGATGGACGCTCGCCGCCGCGCCTTCTACGAATACCACGCTGCCATGCTCGAGCCCTGGGACGGCCCGGCCTCCATCGTGTTTACCGATGGCCGCCAAATCGGCGCCACGCTGGACCGCAACGGCCTGCGTCCTTCGCGCTACTGCATTACCGATGACGACCTGGTCATCATGGGGTCCGAGTCGGGCGTGTTGCCGTTCCCCGAAAACAAAATCGTGCGCAAATGGCGCTTGCAGCCGGGCAAGATGTTCCTGATCGATCTGGAGCAGGGCCGCATGATCGACGACGAGGAGCTCAAGGCCAGCCTCGCCAACAGCAAGCCCTACAAGCAATGGATCGAGAACCTGCGCATCCGCCTGGATGATGTGGTGCAACCCGTCGCGGGCGAGGGCGACCACGGCCAGCAGCTGGGCGGTAGCGACAACGGCACCACCGGTCTGGGCGCGTACGTTTCCTCGTCCTTGTTGGACCGCCAGCAGGCCTTTGGCATGACCCAGGAGGACATCAAGTTCCTCATGGCTCCCATGGCTATCAACGGCGAAGAAGGCATCGGCTCCATGGGCAACGACAGCCCGTTGGCCGTGCTGTCCGACAAGAACAAGCCGCTGTACAGCTACTTCAAGCAGTTGTTTGCCCAGGTGACCAACCCGCCGATCGACCCGATCCGCGAGGCGATCGTGATGAGCCTGGTGTCTTTCATCGGCCCCAAGCCCAACCTGCTCGATATCAACCAGGTCAACCCGCCCATGCGCCTGGAAGTGAGCCAGCCGGTGCTGGACTTTGACGACATGGCCAAGCTGCGCGACATCGAACGCACCACGCAGGGCAAGTTCAAGAGCCAGCTGATCGACATCACCTACCCGCTGGCCTGGGGTCGCGAAGGCGTAGAGGCCAAGCTCGCCTCCCTGTGCGCCGAAGCGGTGGACGCTATCAAGGGCGGCAAGAACATCCTCATCATCAGCGACCGCGCCGTGTCGGCTGAACAGGTGGCCATTCCGGCGCTACTGGCGCTGTCGGCCATTCACCAGCATCTGATTCGCGAGGGCTTGCGTACCTCAGCGGGCCTGGTGGTCGAAACCGGTTCTGCCCGCGAGGTGCACCACTTCGCCGTGCTGGCAGGCTACGGGGCCGAGGCGGTCCACCCCTTCCTGGCCATGGAAACCCTGGCTTCCATGCACCAGGATCTGCCCGGCGAGCTGAGCGCCGACAAGGCCATCTACAACTACGTAAAGGCGATTGGCAAGGGCCTGTCCAAGATCATGTCCAAGATGGGCGTGTCCACTTACATGAGCTACTGCGGTGCGCAACTGTTCGAGGCCATTGGCTTGTCCAGTCAAACCGTGGCCAAGTATTTCACGGGCACGGCCAGCCGCGTCGAAGGCATTGGCGTGTTCGAAATCGCCGAAGAAGCGGTGCGCATGCACAAGGCCGCCTTCGGTGCCGACCCGGTGTTGGCCAACGCGCTCGACGCCGGGGGCGAATACGCCTGGCGCACCCGTGGCGAAGAGCACATGTGGACGCCCGATGCCATTGCCAAATTACAGCACTCCACGCGTGCCAACAACTGGAACACCTACAAGGAATACGCCCAGATCATCAACGACCAGAGCAAGCGCCACATGACGCTGCGCGGCCTGTTCGAGTTCAAAATCGACCCGGCCAAGGCCATCCCTGTGGACGAGGTCGAGAGCGCCAAGGAAATTGTCAAGCGTTTTGCCACCGGTGCCATGTCGCTGGGCTCCATCTCCACCGAAGCTCACGCCACACTGGCCGTGGCAATGAACCGCATTGGCGGCAAGAGCAATACCGGCGAAGGCGGTGAAGATGCCGCTCGTTATCGCAATGAGTTGAAGGGCATCCCAATCAAGAAGGGGGATAGCCTCAAGAGCATCATTGGCGAGGAAAACGTGGAGGTTGATTTGCCGCTGCAAGACGGCGACTCACTACGCAGCCGCATCAAGCAGGTGGCGTCGGGTCGCTTTGGCGTGACGGCCGAGTACCTCTCTAGCGCCGACCAAATCCAGATCAAGATGGCCCAGGGCGCCAAGCCGGGCGAGGGCGGTCAGCTGCCCGGTGGAAAGGTGTCGGAGTACATCGGCAAGTTGCGGCACTCGGTCCCGGGCGTGGGCCTGATTTCCCCCCCTCCGCACCACGACATCTATTCCATTGAAGACCTGGCCCAGCTCATCCACGACTTGAAGAATGTGGCACCACACAGTGATATCTCGGTCAAGCTGGTATCTGAAGTGGGCGTGGGCACCATCGCCGCAGGCGTGGCCAAGTGCAAGGCCGACCACGTGGTAATCGCCGGTCACGATGGAGGCACCGGTGCCTCGCCCTGGTCGTCCATCAAGCACGCGGGCAGTCCGTGGGAAATCGGCCTGGCCGAAACCCAGCAGACCCTGGTGCTCAACCGCCTGCGTGGGCGGATTCGCGTGCAGGCCGACGGTCAGATGAAGACCGGCCGAGACGTCGCTATCGGTGCGCTGCTGGGGGCTGACGAGTTCGGTTTTGCCACCGCCCCGCTGGTGGTGGAAGGATGCGTCATGATGCGCAAGTGCCACCTCAACACCTGCCCGGTGGGCGTGGCCACGCAAGATCCGCAGCTGCGCGCCAAGTTCTCTGGCAAACCCGAGCACGTGGTGAACTACTTTTTCTTCATCGCTGAAGAAGTGCGCCAAATCATGGCCCAGCTCGGTATCCGGAAATTCGACGATCTGGTGGGCCGCGCCGACCTTTTGGACATGCGCAAAGGCATCGCCCACTGGAAGGCCCAAGGTCTGGATTTCAGCCGTTTGTTTGCCCAGCCAAGCGTAGCGGCGGATGTGCCGCGCTTCCAAGTCGGTACCCAAGAGCATGGTTTGGAAAAGTCCCTGGACAACGTGCTCATTGCCAAGAGCCGTTCGGCTATCGACAAGGGCGAGAAGGTGCACTTCATCGAAGCCGCGCGCAACGTGCACCGCTCTGTGGGTGCCATGCTCTCCGGTGCGGTCACCAAGGTGCACCCTGAAGGTCTGCCCGACGACACCATCCGCATTCAGCTCGAGGGCACGGGTGGCCAGTCCTTTGGCGCCTTCCTGTGCAATGGCATCACCCTGTACCTGATCGGTGACGCCAACGATTACACCGGCAAGGGTCTCTCCGGCGGGCGCGTGGTGGTGCGCCCCAGCATTGATTTCCGCGGTGTGGCCACGGGCAACATCATCGTCGGCAACACGGTGATGTACGGTGCCACCAGTGGCGAGGCCTTCTTCAGCGGCGTGGCCGGTGAACGCTTTGCCGTGCGCCTATCCGGTGCCACAGCGGTGGTGGAGGGCACGGGTGACCACGGTTGCGAATACATGACTGGCGGCACCGTGGTGGTACTGGGCAAGACCGGCCGCAACTTTGCTGCAGGCATGAGTGGTGGCATTGCTTACGTGTACGACGAGGACGGCCAGTTCTCCAAGCGTTGCAACACGGCCCAGGTCGCCTTGGAGCGTGTGCTGCCCGCCTACGAGCAGGAAGCCGCGATCGAGCGCGCCATCTGGCACCGCAACCTCAGCGACGAGGCCCAGCTGCGCCGTCTGCTTGAAGAGCACAACCGCTGGACCGGCAGCCGCCGCGCCCGCGACCTGCTGGACCACTGGGAGGAATCTCGCGCCAAGTTCGTGAAGGTGTTCCCGCACGAGTACAAGCGGGCCCTCGGCGAAATTCATGCAAGAAAAGTGGCGGGAACCGGCGTCCAAAATGCGCAAGCAGCTACTAAAAAGATAGCAAGTTCAACCAAGTAAGACCTCAATCACGGAACTGCAGTTTTGGGGGCCGCTTTCTTAGCTGGCCTCGCGAAGGAGTAAAAATGGGAAAAATAACCGGCTTCATGGAATACGAGCGCGTCGAAGAGGGCTATCCGGCACCCGTCGAGCGTGTGAAGCACTACAAGGAGTTCGTGATCGGACTGGACGAAGCCCAGGCCCGCCAGCAGGCGGCGCGGTGCATGGATTGCGGCACGCCGTTTTGCAACAACGGCTGCCCGGTCAACAACATCATCCCTGACTTCAACGACCTGGTGTACCGCGCTGACTGGAAACTGGCGCTGGACACTCTGCACAGCACCAACAACTTCCCCGAGTTCACCGGGCGCATCTGCCCCGCGCCGTGCGAAGCCGCCTGCACCATCAACTTCAACGGGGACGCGGTGGGCATCAAATCCATCGAGCACGCCATCATCGACCGTGGCTATGCCGAAGGCTGGGTCCTGGCGCAGCCATCAGCCGTCAAGACCGGCAAGACCGTTGCCGTCGTGGGGGCCGGGCCAGCGGGTCTGGCCGCAGCCCAACAACTGGCGCGCGCCGGTCACAGCGTGACGCTGTTCGAAAAGAACGACCGCGTGGGTGGCCTGCTGCGCTACGGCATTCCCGACTTCAAGCTTGACAAGGCGCATATTGACCGGCGCGTGGACCAACTTGTGAAAGAGGGTGTCACCATCCGTACGGGTGTGCTGATCGGTGCGCTGCCTACATCGGGTGCCGCAGCCAAGGTCACCAATTGGGCCAAGCAAACCATCACGCCCGAGCAGTTGCGGCGCGATTTCGACGCTGTCTTGCTGACCGGCGGCTCGGAAGTGTCCCGAGACCTGCCCGTGCCCGGTCGCGACTTGGACGGTATCCACTTCGCCATGGAATTCCTACCCCAGCAGAACAAGGTCAACGCGGGCGACAAGATCAAGGGCCAGCTACGCGCCGATGGCAAGCATGTCATCGTGATCGGCGGTGGCGACACGGGCAGTGATTGCGTGGGTACCAGCAACCGCCACGGCGCCAAGAGCGTGACGCAGTTTGAAGTCATGCCCATGCCGCCCGAGCACGAAGACAAGCCCCTGGTCTGGCCCTACTGGCCGCTGAAATTACGCACCAGTTCCAGCCATGATGAAGGCTGCGAGCGGGTGTTTGCCATCTCTACCAAGGAATTCACCGGCAAGAACGGCAAGGTGACTGGCTTGAAGACGGTGCAGGTGGAATTCAAGGATGGCAAGTTTGCCGAAGTGGCGGGCACCGAGAAGGAATTCAAGGCAGACCTGGTGCTGCTGGCCATGGGCTTCACCAACCCGGTTGCCACCATCCTGGAAGGGTTTGGCGTGGACCGGGATGCCCGGGGCAACGCCAAAGCCACGACGGACGCGGTGGGCGGCTACGCGACCAGTGTGGCTGGGGTTTTTGCTGCGGGCGACATGCGCCGGGGCCAGAGTTTGGTGGTGTGGGCGATCCGCGAAGGCCGTCAAGCCGCTCGTTCGGTGGACGAGTACTTGATGGGGTCTAGCGTGTTGCCGCGCTAAAGGATCACCACGGATATCGGGCCAGATACATCAGGGTTTACCTGAATCCTTTATCATCCAAAAGCCGGAACCCGTCCGGCTTTTGTTTTGTATGGCCGCCAACAATCCCACTGCCCTTGTCGAATTGCGCAATCTGACCTTCGGGTACGGTGAGCGCGTCATCCTCGACGATGTGTCCCTCATCGTGCCGCGTGGCAAGGTCACGGCACTCATGGGGGCATCCGGTGGCGGCAAGACCACTATCATGCGCCTTATTGGGGGCCTGTACCGCGCTCAAAAAGGGCAGATGCTGTTTGACGGTCAAGACGTCACGGTGATGGATCAACCCCAGCTCTATGCCGCGCGCCGTCGCATGGGCATGCTGTACCAGTTTGGTGCCCTGTTTGCAGACCTGAGCGTGTACGACAACGTGGCCTTTCCCTTGCGCGAGCACACCAGCCTGAGCGAAGACATGATCCGTGACATCGTGCTCATGAAGCTCAATGCCGTGGGCATGCGCGGCGCGGTCGACCTGATGCCCAGCTCCTTGTCTGGCGGCATGGCGCGCCGGGTGGCCCTGGCACGTACCATTGCGCTCGACCCCGAACTGGTCATGTACGACGAGCCTTTTACCGGCATCGACCCGATTTCGGTGGGCACGTCGGCCCATCTGATTCGCCAACTCAATGACACCATGGGCCTGACCAGCATTTTTGTCTCGCACGAAACGCAAGAAACTTTTCGCATTGCGGATCACGTCATCATCCTGGCCAACGGCAAGATTGCGGCTGAAGGCACACCCCAGGAAGTGCTGCACAGCACCGATCCGTTGGTGTACCAGTATGTCAATGCCTTGCAGGATGGGCCGGTGCGCTTTCATTACCCGGCCCAATCGGTGGCGGATGATTTTGGTCCTGCCGCGCAGAATGCGGACGCACGCGCAGAGAGGGCGGTCGCATGAGTTGGTACAAACCAGCCGATGTGGGCTTTGCCACCCGCCAAAAACTGGCCGATCTGGGCTATGGCGCACGCCTGTTCCTGCGCTTGCTGTTGGCAGTCGGCCCCACCTTTCGCCGTTTTGGCCTGGTGCGGGACCAGATGCATTTTCTGGGTAACTACTCGCTGGCCATCATTGCGGTCTCAGGCCTGTTTGTCGGTTTTGTGTTTGGCCTGCAGGGTTATTACACCTTGCAGCGCTATGGCTCGTCCGAGGCGTTGGGCCTGTTGGTCACCTTGAGTTTGGTGCGGGAACTCGGTCCGGTCGTGACTGCGCTGCTGTTCGCCGGACGGGCTGGTACTTCGTTGACTGCCGAGATCGGACTCATGAAAGCCGGCGAGCAGATCAGCGTCATGGAGATGATGGCGGTGGACCCGATCCAGCGTGTGCTGGCACCGCGGTTTTGGGGCGGTGTCGTGGCCATGCCGCTGCTGGCCGCCGTGTTCAGCGCCATGGGGGTCATTGGCGGCTGGGTGGTGGGCGTGTTGCTGATCGGCGTGGACGCGGGTTCGTTCTGGAGTCAGATTCAGGGTGGCGTGGACGTGTGGCAGGATGTGGGCAATGGGGTTATCAAGAGCGTCGTCTTTGGACTGACCGTGACCTTCATTGCGGTGTACCAAGGTTTCGAAGCGCAGGCAACGCCCGAAGGGGTCGCCAGCGCCACCACCCGCACAGTGGTCATGGCGTCGCTGGCGGTCTTGGGTCTGGACTTCATTCTCACTGCCATGATGTTTTCTATCTAGGGCTCGTGCGACGCAAACACTCTCCAAGCTTTTTCCTTGTGTCAATTAAAGGTTATTTGAATGCAGCGCTCAAAAAATGATGTCTGGGTTGGCCTGTTTGTCATGATCGGGGCGGTCGCCATCCTCTTTCTGGCTTTGCAGTCGGCCAACCTGTTGACCTTGAGTTTTCAGTCCACCTACAAGGTATCGGCCAAGTTCGACAACGTGGGGGGGCTCAAACCCAAGGCAGCCGTGCGCAGCGGTGGCGTGGTGGTGGGCCGGGTGGAGAGCCTGGTCTTTGATGACAAGACCTACCAAGCCAAGGCGGTGTTGGCGCTTGAGAGCCGCTATGCCTTTCCTAAAGACAGTTCGCTCAAGATCCTCACCAGCGGCCTGCTGGGCGAGCAGTACATCGGCATCGAGGCTGGCGCGGCAGATACCAACCTGGTTGAGGGCGACGTCGTCGGTGCCACCCAGTCGGCCGTTGTGTTGGAAAATCTGATCAGTCAATTCCTCTACAGCAAGGCGGCCGAAGGTCCGACGCAAGGGACGGAGAAAAAATGAAGTATCGGGAACACCTAGGGCGATGGTCGGTGCTGGTAGCGGTCTGTTTGTTGCAGGCATGCGCCACGGTCACGCATCGCGATCCGCGCGACCCGCTCGAGTCCTGGAATCGGGGCGTTTTTCAATTCAATGATTCCGTAGACCGTGCCGTGGTCAAGCCGGTGGCCACTGCCTACCGAGATGGCTTGCCGGTTTGGATGCGAACCGGCATCCACAATTTCTTTGACAATCTGCAAGACGCTTGGTCTGGTATTAATAGTTTGCTGCAGTTTCGGGGCGTGAACGCTGCGGACAACCTGGGGCGCTTTGTCATCAATACCACCATGGGCCTGGGTGGGTTGCTGGACGTCGCGGGTGAAATGGGGATCGAGCGCCACCCTTCCAATTTCGGCCTGACGCTGGGGCGCTGGGGAGTGGGCGAAGGCCCTTACCTGGTATTGCCGTTGCTGGGCTCCTCTACTGTGCGTGACGCGCTGGGCTCGGGCGTGGACCGCGGTGCCAGCATCGTCAACAACCTGCCCGATTCGGGCGACCGCGATCGGTTGACCGTACTGGGCCTGATCGATACCCGTGCAACTTTTTTGCGCGCTGGCGACGTGGTGGCCGGTGCGGCGTTGGATCCCTACAGTTTTGCCCGCGACGCCTACCTGCAACGTCGACGCAACCAGGTGTACGACGGCAACCCTCCGGATGAGGAAGAGGCTCCCAATCCGGATGCGCCTGAGCAAGAGCCCACAAACAAGCCATGAGGTCCCTGATGAAACGAGCATTTTTTCGCCATGTGTTTTCTGGTGTGCTGGTATTGGGCGCATTGACACTCGCACCCTGGGCCCATGCCGAAGATGAAGCCCCCGATGCCCTGATCAAACGCCTGTCGACCGATGTGCTCGACACCATCAAGGCCGACAAGTCCCTGCGCGCGGGCGACCTGACCAAGATCATCGCCCTGGTAGACACACGCATCATGCCCAGTGTCAACTTCCAGCGCATGACGGCCTCCGCCGTAGGCCCGGCTTGGCGTCAAGCCACCCCCGAGCAGCGAAAGCGGTTGCAAGAAGAGTTCAAGACCCTGCTGGTGCGCACCTACGCCGGTGCGCTGGCGCAGGTGAGCGACCAGTCGGTCGTGATGAGGCCGTTGCGCGCGGACCCTGAAGACAAGGAAGTGCTGGTACGCACCGAGATCAAGGGCAGTGGTGACCCCATCCAGTTGGACTACCGCCTGGAAAAGACGCCAGGTCAAGGCGCGGGCTGGCGCATCTACAACCTCAACGTATTGGGTGTGTGGCTGGTTGAAACCTACCGCAGCCAGTTTGCCCAAGAAATCAACGCCAAGGGCGTGGATGGGCTGATTGCCTCGCTGGCCGAGCGCAACAAGGCCAACGCCAGCGCCAAGAAAGGCTGACGTGCTGCGCCTGCCTGCTGAACTGACCCACGGTCAGGCCCGGGCCTGCCTGACCGAATTGGCGCGTGCCATCGACCAGGAGCAGACTTCCGTGGTAGTGGATGCCGCTGCCTTGCAGCGGTTCGATTCCAGCGCTCTGGCCGTTTTGCTGGAACTGCGGCGCATGTGCCTGAGCCGGGGCAAGCAGCTCGATGTACAGGGTTGGCCCCGGCATCTGGCCGATCTGGCCACGCTGTACGGGATTGACAGCCTGCTGCGCACCGCTTAAGCGGCGACCGCCTAAAATGGCCGGTTCCCATGGCCGCGATCTCCTTCCAATCCGTTACCAAAACCTATCCCGTGGCACGGGGTTCGGGCACCTTCCAGGCGCTCGATGCGGTGCGGTTTGATATCGAGGAAGGCGAGTTTTTTGGTCTGCTAGGTCCCAATGGCGCGGGCAAAACCACCCTGATCAGCATTTTGGCGGGTCTGACGCGCGCCACCAGCGGGCGCGTGACCGTGCAAGGGTTTGACGTACAAAACCAGTACGAACAGGCGCGTCGCAAGCTTGGCATCGTGCCGCAAGAGCTGGTGTTCGACCCCTTCTTCAATGTGCGCGAGGCCTTGCGCTTCCAGTCTGGCTACTTTGGCATCACCAATAACGCGGCCTGGATCGATGAACTGCTGGAAAGCCTGGGCCTGGCCGACAAGGCCAATGCCAACATGCGCCAGCTCTCCGGTGGCATGAAGCGCCGCGTGCTGGTGGCCCAGGCCCTGGTGCATAAACCCCCGGTGATCGTGTTGGACGAACCCACGGCCGGTGTGGACGTGGAACTGCGCCAGACACTGTGGCACTTCATTGCCAAGCTCAACAAGCAGGGGCATACCGTGCTGCTGACCACGCACTACCTCGAAGAGGCCGAGGCCCTGTGCGGTCGCATCGCCATGCTCAAGGCCGGGCGCATCGTGGCGCTGGACCGCACCACCGATTTGCTCAAGGCCGCCTCCGGCAATGTATTGCGCTTCAAGACTCAGGGCGTCCTGCCTGCGGCGCTGGCGGCGCGCGCGCGCGTGACCGGCAGCGTGGTGCAGCTGCCCGCCCAGGATGCCCGCGAGATCGAGCACATCCTGGCGCAGGCGCGCGAGTCGGGCATGCACGTGGACAACGTGGAAATCCGCAAGGCCGACCTGGAAGACGTGTTCATCGACATCATGAACCGTGCGTCGAGCAACCGGCAAGAGGAGCGTTTCAGCGCCGGGCCGCCCCAAGCTGAAACAGCCCCCCCGGGGGGCAGCGACGTACGCGCAGCGACGAGCGTGGGGGCGACAGATCCCAGCGCCGGGCCGCCCCAAGCTGAAGCAGCCCCCCCGGGGGGCAGCGACGTACGCGCAGCGACGAGCGTGGGGGCGACATCCGCATGAACGGTTGGCAGATGTTGTTTTACAAGGAAGTGCTGCGCTTCTGGAAAGTGGCCTTCCAGACGGTGGCCGCGCCGGTACTTACCTCCTTGCTCTACCTGCTGATCTTTGCCCACGTGCTCGAGGGCCATGTCCAGGTGTACGGCAGCATCGGCTACACCACGTTTCTGATCCCGGGCCTAGTCATGATGAGCCTGCTGCAGAACGCGTTTGCCAACAGTTCGTCCTCGCTCATCCAGAGCAAGATCATGGGCAACCTGGTGTTCCTGTTGCTCACGCCGCTGTCGCACCGCGCCTGGTTTGTGGCCTACGTCGGGTCCAGCATCGTGCGGGGTCTGGTGGTGGGCCTGGGGGTGTTGGTGGTGTCGGCATTCTTTGCGCCGCTCCTGGCGGCGCAACCCGTGTGGATCCTGGTGTTTGCGCTGCTGGGTGCGGCGCTCATGGGTTCACTGGGTTTGATCGCAGGGCTGTGGTCGGAAAAGTTCGACCAGCTCGCCGCGTTCCAGAACTTCATCATCATGCCCATGACGTTCTTGAGCGGCGTCTTCTACTCCATCCATTCCCTGCCGCCGTTCTGGCAGCGTGCCAGCCACTTGAACCCGTTTTTCTACATGATCGACGGGTTTCGATACGGCTTTTTTGGTGTGAGCGATGTGTCGCCCTGGCTTAGCCTGAGCATCGTGGGGGGTGTGCTGGCGCTGGTTGGCGGCACGGCCTTGTACCTGCTGCGCATCGGCTACAAGATTCGCAGTTAATTTCCTCATTATTTGAATATGAACGCAGAAGACATCCAAGCCCTGATCGTTGCCGGCCT
The DNA here is from genome assembly GCA_041919095.1 of Rhodoferax sp. Classification (GTDB taxonomy): domain Bacteria; phylum Pseudomonadota; class Gammaproteobacteria; order Burkholderiales; family Burkholderiaceae_C; genus Allorhodoferax. The sequence goes on from JAYRUL010000013.1 coordinate 31,796, forward strand.
GCCGTGCGAGTTTTGCCATGTCGAAGGCGATGGCCGCCACTGGTATGCCACGGTGGTATCCGCCGCCTTTGAGGGCGTGCGACCCATTGCACGCCACCAAAAAGTGTATGCCACCATGGGCGAGCGCATGAAGACCGACGAGGTCCACGCGCTGTCCATCAAAGCCTTCACGCCCGCGCAGTGGGCGCAGCAGCAGGCGGATTGATTCCATGGACAAACTGCTGATTCGCGGTGGTCGCAGCCTGCAGGGCGAGGTCATGATCTCGGGGGCCAAGAACGCGGCCCTGCCCGAGCTGTGCGCGGCCCTGCTTACGCCCGAACCGGTCACCCTGCGCAACGTACCGCGCCTGCAAGACGTGACCACCATGCTCAAGCTCATCCGCAACATGGGCGTGCAGGTGGAGCAGGGCGCAGACGGCGCGGTCACCATCAACGCAGGGTCGCTCACCACGCCTGAAGCCCCGTACGAACTGGTCAAGACCATGCGCGCCTCGGTACTGGCCCTGGGCCCGCTGCTGGCGCGCTTTGGCGAAGCCACGGTGTCGTTGCCGGGGGGCTGTGCCATCGGCTCGCGCCCGGTGGACCAGCACATCAAGGGCCTGCAAGCCATGGGCGCAGAAATTGTGGTGGAGCACGGCTACATGATCGCCAAGCTGCCCCAGGGCGCGTCACGCCTGAAGGGTGCGCGCATTGCCACCGACATGGTCACGGTTACCGGCACCGAGAATTTCCTGATGGCCGCCGCCCTGGCCGAGGGTGAAACCATCCTGGAAAACGCGGCGCAAGAGCCCGAGATCCCCGACCTGGCCGAAATGCTCATTCGCATGGGTGCCCGCATCGAAGGCCACGGCACCAGCCGCATCCGCATCGAAGGTGTGGAGACGCTGCACGGTTGTACGCACCAGGTGGTGGCGGACCGTATCGAGACCGGTACCTTCCTGTGCGCGGTGGCGGCTGCTGGGGGCGACGTGGTGCTGCGCCATGGGCGTGCCGACCACCTGGACGCGGTGATCGACAAACTGCGCGAGGCCGGTGCCCAGATTGCCGCAGTGGATGGTGGCATCCGTATCCAGTCGCAGGGGCGGCTCCGGGCCCAGAGCTTTCGCACCACCGAATACCCCGGTTTCCCCACCGACATGCAGGCCCAGTTCATGGCGCTCAACTGTGTCGCGCAGGGGCACAGCAAGGTGACCGAGACCATCTTCGAGAATCGATTCATGCACGTCAACGAACTGGTGCGCCTGGGGGCCAACATCCAGATCGACGGCAAGGTAGCGGTCATCGAGGGCGTGCAGCGCCTGTCGGGTGCCACCGTGATGGCCACCGATTTGCGCGCCTCCGCCAGCCTGGTGATTGCCGCTCTGGTGGCCGAAGGCGAAACGGTGGTGGACCGCATCTACCACCTGGACCGCGGCTACGATCAGATGGAAGCCAAGCTGCGCGGCATCGGTGCGGATATTGAAAGAATCAAGTAATGGCCCCCACGCCATGGAATAACAAATGATCACCCTTGCTTTATCCAAAGGCCGCATCTTTGAAGAAACCGTGCCGCTGCTCCAAGCCGCTGGTATCGAGGTGCTGGACGATCCCGAAAAATCCCGCAAACTGATCCTGGCCACCAACCTGCCCGATGTGCGGGTTCTGGTGGTGCGCGCCACCGACGTGCCGACCTACGTGCAGTACGGTGGGGCGGATTTGGGCATCACCGGCAAGGACACCCTGCTGGAGCACGGCAGTGACGGCCTCTACCAGCCGCTGGACCTGCAGATTGCCAAATGCCGCATCAGCGTGGCCGTGCGCTCCGACTTTGATTACGCCAGCGCCGTCAAGCAGGGTTCGCGCCTGACCGTGGCCACCAAGTACGTGGCCATTGCCCGCGAGTTCTTTGCCACCAAGGGCGTGCACGTGGACCTGATCAAACTCTACGGCAGCATGGAGCTGGCACCTCTGGTGGGCATGGCCGATGCCATTGTGGACCTGGTATCCACCGGCAACACCCTCAAGGCCAACCACCTGGTCGAGGTGGAGCGCATCATGGACATCAGCTCGCGCCTGGTCGTGAACCAGGCTGCACTGAAATTGAAGCGCGAACCCATCCGCAAGATCATCGACGCCTTTGCCGCCGCCATTGGGCAGCCACTCACCCACTGATTCGCTATGACTTTTATAGCTGCTCCCGCATATCTATCAACGGCTGATGCCCAGTTTGATGCCAAATTCAAGGCACGTCTGCATTGGTCGGCCGATACCGATGCGGCCATCGAGCAGCGGGTGGCCGACATCCTGGCCGACGTACAGCAGCGCGGCGATGCCGCGGTGCTGGAATACACCGCCCGCTGGGACCGTGTGCAGGCTGCAAGCGTGCAGGCGCTGGAACTGTCCCAGGCCGAACTGAAGGCTGCTTTTGACAGCATTCCAGCGACCCAGCGCGATGCCCTGCAGGCTGCCGCTGCTCGTGTGCGTAGCTACCACGAGGCGCAAAAGAAGGCCAGTGGTGAGAGCTGGACCTACCGCGACGCTGACGGCACGCTCCTGGGCCAGAAAGTCACCCCGCTGGACCGCGTGGGCATCTACGTGCCCGGCGGCAAGGCCACCTATCCGTCTTCCGTGCTGATGAACGCCATCCCGGCCCATGTGGCCGGTGTGAGTGAAATCATCATGGTCGTGCCGACGCCGGGTGGCGAGAAAAACGCCATGGTGCTGGCCGCCGCCTATGTGGCCGGCGTGAGCCGCGCCTTCACCATCGGCGGCGCGCAGGCCGTGGCGGCCTTGGCCTATGGCACGGCCACCATTCCGAAGGTGGACAAAATCACCGGCCCCGGCAACGCCTACGTGGCGGCGGCCAAACGCCGCGTGTTTGGCACCGTGGGCATCGACATGATCGCCGGTCCGTCCGAGATTCTGGTGCTGGCCGATGGCACCACGCCGCCCGACTGGGTCGCCATGGATTTGTTCAGCCAGGCCGAGCATGACGAACTGGCGCAAAGCATTCTGCTGTGCCCGGATGCAGCCTACATCGCCCAGGTGCAGGCCAGCATCAGTCGCCTGCTGCCTGAGATGCCGCGTGCAGCCATCATTGCCAAAAGCCTGACCGACCGTGGCGCACTGATCCACACCCGCAGCATGGACGAAGCCTGTGCCATCAGCAACCGCATTGCCCCCGAGCACCTGGAGGTATCCAGCCGTGAGCCGCACCGCTGGGAGCCGTTGCTGCGGCACGCCGGTGCCATCTTTTTGGGGGCATTCACCTCCGAGAGCCTGGGCGACTACTGCGCCGGTCCCAACCACGTGCTGCCCACTAGCGGCACGGCGCGCTTCTCCAGCCCGTTGGGTGTGTATGACTTCCAGAAACGCAGCAGCCTGATCGAAGTGAGCGAGCAAGGCGCGCAGTCACTGGGCCAGATTGCATCGGTGCTGGCGCACGGCGAAGGCCTGCAAGCCCACGCCCGGGCGGCGGAGATGCGGCTCAAGGGTTGACGAGGCTTGGTGGATCCATGCGTCAGTCGCTCACTGTGCAAGGCGCTGGGTTTATGTGGGTCAAATAGTGCATTTGCGCACGTCTGGCGTGCGTAGGCAGCTATCAATTCAGGAGTGATTGAGCGCACGCTTCAGTGTGGCTGAGATGTACTGCAACACCATCCGCAAGATCACCCCTGTTGGCATTGTCACCCCCCGCTGTGTCCTCATTTATTTCGGCCAGTTTGACGCCTGAAATGGAGTACAACACAATGTTGTTGAAATTTTCAACAAGCAAGGACCTGCCATGCCAACGGTCAACTTCAGCGTTCCTGAAGACATCAAGAATGCGTTCAACGCCACTTTTGAAGGCCAGAACAAAAGTGCCGTCATTGCCGATTTGATGCGTGACGCAGTCGAGCGCGAACTGCGCCGCAAGCAGCATTGCAGCGCTGTTGACCGTATTCTGGCCAATCGCATCAATGCGCCGCGTTTTTCCGAGGCTGAGTTCCGTGCCGCCCGCGAAGAAGGCCGCCCGTGATTTGTGTGGTGGATGCCAGCGTGGCCGTCAAATGGTTTGCCGAGGGCGATTGGGCCCTGCGTGAAGACCCGATTGAACCCGCACTAGAGATTCTGAAAGCCAGCACACGCGGCTCGCTGGACTTTTATCAGCCACCCCATTTTTTGGCGGAAGTGGCGGCCGTGGTGTCGCGCCTCGAGCCAGATCGGGCACAACAATATATTGATAACCTGGCCCAGCTCAACATCACATGGGCATCGCCCACCGTCACCTACACCCGCGCCATTGCGCTGGCTTGCCAGTTGAATCACCATCTGTTCGACACGCTTTACCACGCCGTGGCACTGTCCATTCCTGGCGCGGTGCTGGTCACCGCCGACCGCCGATACTTTGCCAAGGCCCAGCACCTGGGCCAGATTGCATGGCTGCCCGACTTCAGTTGTACGTAGTGCCCCACCGTGCGCTGTTCATCTCGAAAGAAGGCTATGCTTGCGCTCGCCAGGGGGGCATCACATGACAAGGAATGCGCGTATGCGGTTGATCTGGCTGGTGGGTGCGTGCGTGGCATTTGCGGCCCACGCCCATGCGTTGGTGATTGGGGCCTACGAGTTGTCACCCCACATCGTGGCGGACGCTCAAAAAGAGCCCACCGGCGCAGTGGTGGACTTTGTGCAGGAGGTACTGGTCAAGAGCGGTGAATTCCCAGACGTGGAGTGGCGCGTTGCCAATTTTGCGCGCACCCTGCGCGAACTGGAGGCTGGCAAGCTCGACCTGGTTTTCATGGTGGCCCACAACCCGCAGCGCCAGGTGCTGTTTCGCTACAGCAGCCAGCCCTTGTTTGATACCCGCTCGGCTGTGGTGGTGGCCCGAAGGGGGCCCTTGGCGGGTCTGACCCAGCTGGAGCAACTGCGCCGCATGCGGGTGGGCCATGCCCATAGCTCCATTGTTCCCGATTACCTCAAAGCGCTCGATGTTGAGCTGCACGACATCTCGGGAGATGACTACTTTGCACGCGGACTTAAGATGGTAGAGCTCCAGCGTCTGGACGCCTACTTTGCGCCAACGCTGTCCAACGCCCAGTATTTGTTCAAGTCGTACCCGGGTGCGCAAGCGCTCAGCGTGCTGCCGCTACCCGTGGAGCCCTTGTCCTTGTTTGTCGTGTTCAACAAGACGATGGACGAAAAAACGTTTACCCGTCTGGATAGCTTGATCTCGGGACGCGCCGCCCGGTACCGGACCCTGTTGCAATCCTATATTCGCTGAAGCTTTGGTTCATCCGGTCTTGGCAGGCCAGCCTTATCCCATCACCACTGGTCCGCCCTGTTCGATGGCGCGTCGGTACGCAGGGCGGGCCTGCATGCGGTCGCGGTAGGCCACGAGCTTGGGGAACTGCCTGGCGTCGGCACCGCGCGACAGCGCTGCCTCTACCGCAAAACTCATCTGGAAGTCGGCAAGGCTGATTTGATCGCCCGCAAACCAACGGTGGGTGGCCAGGTGGCCTTCCATGTAGGCCAGTGCTGTTGCCAGGTTCGGGTCAATCAACTTGGCTTGCACGGTGGCGCAGAGTTGTCGCGCAACCGGGCGCACGAAGAACGGCATGGGTTGCGTGGGAATGGTCATGAACACCAGTTTCATGACCAGCCAGTTCATCAGCGAACCCTCGGCGTAGTGCATCCAGAAGCGGGCCTGGCGGTGCGCGGGGGTTCCCGCTGCGGGGATAAGCCCGGCGAGTTCACCGGTCGCCTTGCTCGCGTATTTCTCCGCCAGGAATTCCAGAATGGCGCCGGATTCGGCAATGGTTTCGCCGTCATCGGTCACCACCGGCGATTTGCCCAGCGGGTGCACGGCCTTGAGTTCGGGGGGCGCAAGCTTGGTGCGGCGGTCGCGCGCGTAGCGCTTGAGCGTGTAGGGCACGCCCAGTTCTTCCAAAAGCCACAGCACGCGCTGCGAACGGGAGGTTTCAAGGTGGTGGACGGTCAGCATGGCGGGGATTATGGCTGGCAAGTCGTGCGGCGTACCCGCGCCTGTGCGACACCCTTGGCCACACCGGGGGAACTAGCGCTCGCAGACGGCAATCCAGCTTTCGTGGTTGTCCAGCACGCGGACATAGCCCGCCTGCGCGAGGTCGTCGCGGGACCAGACCGAACGGTGCGTCTCATACGGATTGGCCTCAAACTCCTGCGCATGGAACTCTTTGGGTGTGCTGACCAAGGCTGCGCGTGCGCACACCCTTTTCAGCTGCGCCAGGAACCGCTCACCATCGGGCTTGAAGAAATGTTCCAGGATGTCGATGGCAATCACGAATTCGTAGGCACCGTCGGCGATCTTCTCCAAGCAACCCAGCGCGTCGCCCACCGTCATGCTGTTGTAGGCAAACTCGTGCACCGGGTTGAGGTATTGACCGCACCCTTCAATGCCGTCAATGCGAACGCGCCATTCCGCCTTGGTGCGCCAGCGACCGTGCGCGCCGTTGATTTCAAAAAGACCATTGTTCTCCAGGTTGGTGCGAAACAGGAAGCCGTACTGACCCAGTCCTGCGCCGACGTCCAGGATCGAGGCGGGGTTCAGCGCCTCCCCGTACTGAACAATCGTGCTGATCTGTGAACTCTGGCTAAAGGGCATGCGATCCTCCTGTGTGCATCTTGCTTTGCAAGATCAATGTAGCACCGCACCGGTGGGCAAGAACAGCCTCGCTAACCCCACCCTGGGCACGGTTTGCCGGAAAGCGGGACAATCCTGCGGATCGCACCCCCATCCGTTGGGTGTATCCATTTGCTATAAAAATGCTAGCTGCTTACGCAATGTTTACGGGGGCTGACTGTGCAATTGACCACTAATTTGAAAGCCGGGGCGACGCCAGAGACCCCAGTCGGTTGGACCGTCTTGCGCTGGGCGCAATTGGCTGCGGTGCTGCTGGTCTTGTCGGCGATGCCGCTTGCCCACGCCATGAGCCTGCGCGAACTGCGTGCGCTGGAAAAGACCGAGAAACAAGGCCGAACCTATGCCGACTATTACCTGGTGGGGGTGGTAGAGGGTCTGCTGGAGGCCCATCAGCACGCCGTGCGTGCGGGAGCGGCGCCCACCATCTGCCTGGGCGAGCGTCGCCTGGAGCCGCGCATGGCGCGTGGGCTGCTGGACGGTGAGCTGCGGCGCAACAAAGACTTCTACGAAGCCGACATGCCGGTGGAACTGGTGCTGCGTTCGGCGCTGGAGTCCGGTTACGCCTGCTGAACCCGGTTACGTGCTGGGGTGGAAGAAGCCCTTTTGCGCGGCATCCTGCAGCAAGAATTCGACAAACGCCCAGATCACTGCAGAACCCTGGGCCATGTGCTGGTTCTTGGCGCGCACCATCTCCAGGGTCACGTGGTTTTGCTTCCAGGTGGCACCGGC
>JAYRUL010000014.1:0-37525 GCA_041919095.1 Rhodoferax sp.
GCCATCTCCTGGTGGGCAATGCCCGCCTCCTCAAAAGGCGCGCCACGCGGCGCAAACCCGCAGCGCAGGTAAAAACCTACGGCGCTGGCCTGCGCCATCAGCATGACCTCGTGATCGCCGCGGTCGCGGCTGGCCTGCACCAGGGCATTCAGCACCTCCCGGCCCACCTGACTGCCGCGCAGCGAGCGCTGTACCGCCATGCGCCCGATGCGCCCTACTCCTGGCGCGTGGCTGACCAGCCGCCCCGTGCCCAGCGGCTGACCGAGCCGGTTGCGCACCAAGGCGTGCACGGCCTGGGCATCGGCCCCATCCCATACCATCTGCGCACCAATGCCCTGCTCTTGCACAAACACCGCTTCCCGCAGCGCCGAGGCCTGCGCAGCCACGGTGTCCCACGCGCCCACCACGCATTCGGTCATGGCCTGACCCGCATCAAAACCCTCCATGATCGCGCGCAGGGGCGCAGGCACCGGTTGGGGGCGCTGCGTAGCCGGGTCGGCATACACGTACACCAGGTGTGCCGTGACCAAGGGCCGGTGCTCGCGCAGCACGGCACCTGCAAACACCATCGACGAATTGCCCAGGCGCTGGCAACGCAGGCCCACCTCCAACACATCGTCGTAGCGCGCGGAGGCGTGGTAGTCGAGCTCCATCTTTTTCAGGAACACATCTCCACCGAGCTGGTGCATGGCGCTCTCGTACGGCAGTGCCAGCGCGCGCCAGTAGTCGGCCATGGCGGTATCCAGGTACATGGCATAGTGCGGATTGAAGACAATTTTTTGCATGTCCACCTCCGCCCAGCGCACGCGCAAGCGGTGAATGAAGCGAAAGTCCGAGCGTTGGGGGGAATGGGTCGTCATGCGCAGGCTCCGGTAAAGGCGTGTTTCAGGGCGCGCGCTGCATCGGCATGGGCACGCAGGGCCTCAGGGATGGCACGCCCCATCTTGATGAACTCGTGCACCACCCCGCGGTAAATTTCCAAATCCACCGGCACGCCCGCCAGGCGCAGCCGGTCGGCAAAGGCTATGCCCTCGTCCACCAGCGGATCGCACTCAGCCAGGCCCAGCCAGGCCGGTGCCACCCCGGCCAGATCCACTGCATAGCCCTGCTCGTCATGGCCATCGAGCGGTGCAAAACGCCAATCCTGGCGCGCAGCCCGATCGGGCAGGTACTGGCCGAAGAAATAGTCGATATGGGGCGCTTCCAGCACGAACCCTTTGGCAAACGTCTTGTGCGATGGGCTGTCTTGGTGCGCCGCCGTGCCCGGGTACAGCAGCAACTGCAAGGCCAGCGTCAAACCGCAGTCACGCGCCAGGATGGCACATACCGCAGACAAGGTGCCTCCGGCGCTGTCGCCACCCACCGCGATGCGACCCCCATCCAGCTGACGGCTGGTGCCATGGCTGGCCACCCATTGCACCGCGTCCCAGGCGTCGTGCACGGCGGTGGGGAAAGGGTATTCCGGTGCCAGCCGGTAATCGACCGACAACACGGCGCAGTGCGCATGGTGGGCCAGCTGGCGGCACAGGCTGTCATGGGTCTGGATGCTCCCAATGGTGAATCCACCGCCATGGAAATACACCAACACCGGCAGCACATCGAGGCTAGGTGCCACCAGTCGTACCGCCAGCGCATGGCCGTCGCGCGTAGGCAGGGTGAAGTCTTCCACACGTGCCATGGGGTGCAAGGGCAGATCGAGCACCCCCGCACCGATTTCGTAGGCCGCGCGTGCTTGCGCGGGCGTAAGTGCATGCAAGGGCACGGTGCCCGCGCGGGCCATGCGCTCCAGCACGCTATGCATGGCCGGGGTCAGCAGCGAGCGTGGGTTGCGTGGGTGACTCATTGGGTTCAGGCAAATTGGTACAGTGCACATTTTCCACCTACCACCATCCCGACCATGGCCCTGATCTACTACCTCACCCACGTGCAGTTTGAACATGGCGCTGTGCGCCTGCTCGCCAGTGAATGTGAGCGCCTGGGTATTGCCCGCCCGCTGATCGTGACCGACGCCGGCGTGCGCGCGGCCGGGGTGCTGCAAAAGGCACTGGACGCGCTGCCCGATCTGCCCGTGGCGGTGTTTGACCAAACCCCCTCCAACCCGACCGAGGCCGCCGTACGTGCCGCCGTGCAGGTTTACCAGGCGCACGGTTGCGACGGTCTTATTGCCGTGGGCGGTGGTTCGGCCATCGACTGCGCCAAGGGCGTGGCCATTGCCGCCACGCACGAAGGGCCGCTCACCCATTACGCCACCATCGAGGGCGGCTCGCCGCGCATCAGCGAACGTGTGGCCCCCATCATTGCCGTTCCCACCACCAGCGGCACGGGCAGCGAGGTGGCGCGCGGGGCCATCATCATCGTCGACGACCACCGCAAGCTGGGGTTTCACTCGTGGAACCTGCTGCCCAAGTCGGCCATTTGCGACCCCGAACTCACCCTGGGCCTGCCGCCCCGGCTGACGGCGGCCACGGGCATGGACGCCATCGCCCACTGCATGGAGACCTTCATGGCACCGGCCTTCAATCCGCCCGCCGACGGCATCGCCCTGGACGGCCTGGAGCGTGGCTGGGCCCACATCGCCCGCGCCACCGAGAACGGCAGCGACCGCGACGCGCGCCTGGCCATGATGAGTGCCTCCATGCAAGGCGCCATGGCGTTCCAGAAAGGCTTGGGCTGCGTGCATTCCCTGAGCCACAGCCTGGGCGGTGTGGACCCGCGCCTGCACCACGGCACTTTGAACGCCATGTTCCTGCCCGCCGTGATCGCCTTCAATGCCAGCGCCGCGTCTATGGTGCAGGAACAGCGCCTGCAGCGCATGGCGCGTGCCATGGGTTTGTCCAGCCCCGACGATATCGGTCCCGCCATCAAGGCCATGAATGCGCGACTGGGACTACCCAAGGGCCTGGCCGACATGGGCGTGCAGACCGCGCAGTTTGACCAAATCATCACCGGGGCGCTGGCCGACCACTGCCACAAGACGGGCCCGCGCCTGGCTACGGCGCAGGACTATCGCGTTATGCTCGAGGCCTCGATGTAAAGCGGCATAAGTAGAAAAACCGCCTTTAGCCCCCGTAATATATAGCGATCTTGCTATCGTTTGGATAGCATTTTGGAGACAAGAAAACCCATGCAATCGATCCACCACCCGCGCGCTGCGCTTTTTTGGAGCCTGTTGGCCAGCCTGAGTTGCACCGCAGCATTGGCACAAACCCCCGCCCCAGCCACCAACGGGGCATCGGCTCCCGCCGCCCCGGCCAGCGCGCCCAGCGCCGCCAAGCCACCTGCAGACCCCACGGCCCCCAAACCCTTTGCCGACGTCATCAAGGACGCCAAGTCGCAAGCCGGCCTGTTTCCGATCTGGCACAAAGACGAAAAAGTGTGGCTGGAAATCCCGAAAGCCATGCTCAACAAGCCCTTTCTGTTTACCAGCAACATTGCCAACTCGGTGGGCGAGCGCGGTCTGTACGCCAGCCAGATGGGCGCCAGTTGGATGGCCGAATTCCGCCTGGTGGGCAAGCAGGTGCAGCTATTGGCACTAAACACCAAGTTTCGTGCGCACTCGGGCGAAGGGTCCCGGCGCGCCATCGAGCAGGCGTTTTCTCCCAGCCTACTGGGCTCCAACGCGGTCGCCAGCCAAGAACATCCTGAGCGCAAGTCGATACTGGTCGACGCGGGTTTCCTGCTGTCCGACATTCCGGGTTACAGCACCCGTCTGGAAATGGCCTACCGGCTGCCGTTTGGATTGGATCGCGCCAACTCGTCCATTCACAGCACGCGTGCCGAGGACAGCCTGAGCACCCTAACTGCGCGCATGCACTTTGCCACGCCGCGCATCCCGGCACCGCCGCTTACGCCACCGCCGGGCTTGGTGCTGCCCACGCCCCCGCAGAGCACCCCCGACCCGCGCAGCCTGTTTGTGGACTTCGTCTACAGCTTTGCCGCCTTGTCCGATACGCCCATGGCTGCGCGCCACGCCGATCCGCGCCTGGGCCATTTCACCGAATCGTTCACCGACCTAGGCAACGACCTCCAACCCAACACCCGGGTGCACTTCATCAAGCGCTGGCAGCTGGAGAAAAAAGACCCCGCGGCTGCGCTGTCCGAACCGGTCAAGCCCATCACCTACTGGCTGGACAAGAACATCCCCGAAAAATACCGCGCCGCCGTGCGCGCCGGTGTGCTGGAGTGGAACAAGGCGTTTGAGCGCATCGGCTTCCAAAACGCCGTGGTGGTACAGCAGCAAGGCGACGATGCCACCTGGGACAACATGGACGCCGGCCACGCCTCCATCCGCTGGTTCGTGGGTGCCGACGTGGGCTTTGCCATTGGCCCCAGCCATGCCGACCCGCGCAGCGGCCAGATTCTGGATGCCGACATCGGCATGAGCGACGTGTTTGCGCGCGGTTCCCGGCGTTTGATTGTGGAAGACGTGGCGCAAAGCTCCGAGCAACGGATCGCCCAACTGACGGCCCACTGGCAACCCGGCAACGCCGAACAGGCGCACGCCTGCCAGTACGCCCACGCCGCGGCTGAAGAAATGCACTTTGCCCTGGATGTGCTGGAAGCCCGTGGCGACATTGCCCCGGACAGCCCCGAGGCCGAGGCCTTTGTGCAAGCGGTCATCAAAGACACCATCATGCACGAGGTGGGCCACACCCTGGGCCTGAAGCACAACTTCAAGGCCTCCACCACCATCACCCAGGGGCAACTGCGCGACAAGGCCTTTACCGAGCAAAACGGCATCTCCGGCTCGGTCATGGACTACAACGCCTACAACCTGGCCCTCAAGGGCGAACGCCAGGCCAGCTTCAACAACACCACGCTGGGTCCCTACGACTACTGGGCCATTGAGTACGCCTACCGCCCGCTGGATGCGGCGCAGGAAGCCAATGAACTCAGCCGCATCGCCTCGCGCAGCATCGAGCCGCAACTGGCCTATGCCGACGACGCCGAAGCCGGTGGCTTTGGCCCATACGACGGCATGGACCCGCTGGCCAACCGCTTTGACCTGGGCGACGATCCGCTGGCGTACTACAAAAAACGCCTGAAACTCTCGCAAGAACTGTGGGCCCGCATCCAGGACCGCACGCCTCGGTCCGGCGACGATCCGCTGCGCCGCCAGCGCTCGTTGATGGCCGGGTTCTCACAATTGCAACGGGCCGCCGAGCTGGTGGGCAAGTATGTGGGCGGCCTGCATGCCGTGCGTGATCTACCCGGAACCACCGCGCGCGCCAGTTTCGTGCCGGTCAATCCGCGCCAGCAACGCGAAGCCCTGCAGTTCATGGCCAGCGGCTTGTTCAGCGAAGACAGCTTCAAGTTCCGCGCCGATCTGCTGTCGCGGCTGACCCTGGATTACAACGAGTGGACTCGCGGTGCGCCGGTCAACATCGTCGCCACAGTTGCGCGCATCCAGCTCACGGCGCTAGACCGGGTGCTCAGCGCCAACACCGCCAACCGCCTGCTGGACCTGCCCTCGTACCTGCCGCCCGAGCAACACCAGGGCCTGATCTCGCTGGACGAGGTCTACGCCACCGTGCAAGGCAGCATCTGGAGCGAACTGCGCAGCGGCAAGAACATTGACCGCCTGCGCCGCAACTTGCAGCGCGAACACCTCAAGCGTGTGCAGACGCTGCTCACCAAGGGTTCGCCCGCCCTACCGGCCGACGCGCTGAGCCTGGTGCGCCTGCACGCCACCCAACTGCAAGGCACGCTGCGCGGTGCATCCCAACGGCCCGGGCTTAACACCGAGACGCGCGCCCACCTGGCCGAGAGCCTGAGCAGCCTGACCGAAGCCCTGCGCGCGACCATGCTGCGCAGTTAAAAAGGAGAATCCAGGCGCTGCGGCAGCAACCGATTTACTATCTTTTTGATAGCTGGTTACGCAATACCCGTGGGGCCTGGAGCCATTTTTTCCTTAATTTCGGCAACAAGGCATCGCTCGCCGTCGGCACGAGCAACGAGGATAAAAAAATAGGGGAGGTTGACGAGCCTTGACCCCGGCACTGGCTCCACAGTTAGGGCTGCTTGGTTCCCCACCTGACCCGGTTGGCCGCTTCACCATGCGGGAAGGCCCGTCAGCGCGCATTCTACCCCGGGGGAGCTGCGCTTTTTTCCAGCGCGTCGAGTAGCGACGCAAAATCACGGGGCGCCAGCGCATCAAACGCCATCGGTTTGCCCGACTGGGGATGCGCAAACGCCAAGTGCGTGGCATGGAGCGCTTGGCGGGACATGCCCAGCAGCGCACTCCCCCCGTACGTAGAGTCCCCCACCAGAGGATGACGGATAGAAGCCATGTGTACACGAATCTGGTGCGTGCGTCCAGTATGCAGTTTGCAGTGAACCAGACAGGCATTGTCGAAATTGCGCAGCAGCGAGAAATCGGTTCGGGCTGGCTTGCCGGCGTGCTGCGCCAGATCGACCACCGCCATGCGCAGGCGGTTGCGGGGGTCTCGTCCGATCGCCGCTTCTAGGCTTCGACTCGCCGCACCCGTCCATGGATTCATGCCAATGGCCAGATACTGCCGACTCACCGTGCGTGCAGCAATGGCAAGAACCAGCGCGTCCATCGATCTGCGATTCTTGGCCACCACCATGAGGCCGCTGGTATCACGGTCTAGTCGGTGCACGATGCCGGCACGCGGCATCAACGAAAACACCGGGTCGTGCGCCAGCAACCCGTTCAGCAAGGTGCCACTCCAGTTGCCGGGCGCAGGGTGAACCACCAAACCGGCTTGTTTGTTGATCACCAAGACATCGCTGTCTTCGTAGACCACCTCCAATGGCATGGCCTGCGGCGTAAAGGCTTGGCTTTGGGGCGTAGGACGCAATTCGACCAGGATGGGGTCGGACACCTTGACCCGCTGGGCCGGCTTGGAAACCGTGACACCGTGGCAGCGCACCATGCCGGTTTGGATGAGTTGCTGCACGTAACTGCGGGAAAACTCCGGCAGCAACTCGGCCAGTGCACGGTCGATGCGCGTCTGATGGTGGGCCTGCCCAACGACCAGCTCGCGCCACTCGACTTCCTCTGCAGCATCCGTCCCCTCTGGTGCATCTTCCTCTGGGGGGGCGATCGATATAATCCCGCTGCTTTGCTTCACTAAGGTTCCTCACATGGTCCGTGCCAAATTATCGGTCGTTTGCGCTGGGTTGCTGGCGACTGTCGCCCTGTTGTTGTCGGGCTGCTCCAGTACCCCCGTGGACGCCACGGCGAACATGAGTCCTGCCAAGATCTATGCAGATGCAAAAGACGAACTCAACAACAGCCAATGGGAACGCGCCATTGCCCTGTTGGAAAAGCTTGAGGGTCGTGCCGCAGGAACGCCCTTGGCGCAGCAGGCTCAACTGGACAAGGCCTATGCGTTGCATCGATCGCAGGAGCCGGCCCAGGCACTCGCGACGTTGGAGCGCTTCCAAAAACTGCATCCCGTCAGCCCTGCCATGGACTATGCGATCTACCTCAAGGGTCTGATCAATTTCAACGAGGACATGGGCCTGTTTGCACGCATGTTCATTCAAGACCTTTCCGAGCGCGACCAGAAAGCCTCACGGGATGCATTTGAAGCGTTCAAAGAGTTGGTGGACCGATTTCCCGACTCCAAATACGCACCCGATGCCAAGCTGCGCATGAACTACATCGTGGGCTCGTTGGCATCCAACGAAGTGCACATCGCACGCTACTACTACAAACGGGGTGCCTACTTGGCCGCCGCCAACCGCGCCCAAACCGCGATCCAGGATTACCGGGGGGTGCCGGCAACAGAAGAAGCTCTGTTCATCCTGTACAAGTCGTACGATGCCTTGGGCCTGGCCGAATTGCGCGACGACGCCAAACGGGTCATGGAGCGTTCCTTTCCCAACTCGGATTTCATCACCAAGGGCGGGCGCACCCTCAGTATGCCGTGGTGGAAGGTTTGGTAAGGCCTTGCAAAGCTTGTAGAAAAGCGGCTTCGCTGTCCAGCTGGGGCATCGGCGGCAATGCCGCCAACAGCTTTTTGCCATAGGACTTGTTGCGTAAGCGCGCGTCGCAGACCACCAAGACACCCCGATCGGTTTCGGACCGCAGCAAGCGCCCTGCCCCTTGTTTGAGCGCCAGTGCCGCTTGCGCAACGTGCAGTTGCATGAAGGCATTACCTCCCGTTGCCTTGATTTGCCGGGCTCGCGCTTGCATCACGGGATCGTCCGGTGGACTAAACGGCAGCTTGTCGATGACCACCAGTTGCAGGGCGTCACCGGGTACGTCAATACCTTCCCAAAATGCGGCGCAAGCCACCAGCACCATGCCGCGTTCATCTTCTGCAGACCGTCCCTGCGCTCGCAGGGCGTCGGCAAGGATTCGTTTGGATGTTTCTCCCTGCACCCGCACGCTCGGATCGGTTGATAGCGTTAGGCAGAGCCGCAGTTCATCGGCAATGTCACACATGGCGCGCAGACTGGTCGTGAGGACCAAGGTTCGCCCCTGCAGCACCCGCACCGCTTGCGCAACCAAGCGGGCTACGCTGAGGCTGTGGGCAGGCCCACCCGGGCTTGGAAAATGGGCGGGAACATACAGTGCAGAGTGCTGTGCATAGTCAAACGGACTTGGCACTTGCAAGACCTGTGCTTTCCCCTCCAACCCCATGGTTTGCACGAAATCCGCGAGGCCCGTTTCGTGACCCAAGGTGGCAGATGTCAGAACCCAACTTTGCTTCTGGGTGTGGGCCGTTTGCATCATGTTGCGAAGGGCCGTAGCCACCGTCAACGGCGTTTGCACCCACACCGGCTGCGTTCCGCCTTCCAGCCAGCGCACGGTATCCGGCCCTGGATCGGCAGCGAAGACCTGAAGCTCGGCGAGGAAGTGGTCCATCCGACGGCGCAGATCCCCCAATTCGATGCCGCTCTCCTCGACCCCGCGCAGGCTGGGCTCGCACGCCGCCAATGCCGTATACAGGTCCTGCAGGCCAGAGTCTGTTGATGGAGATGCGTTTGCATCGTGTAGGGACTGCACGTGCGCTTTGGCCTTTTCCAAGGCGTGCGCCAAGGCCTGCAGCTTACCTATCCAATCCCGGTCACAGCGTGCCAACAGCCTCTGATCACGCTGCAGTTCGTTGCTGTGCCGCTCCAGGGAGCGCAGGTCAAGGCGCCGACCTAGAAACCCAAGTCCAATCTCATTCAACTGGTGGGCTTCATCGAGAACCAGCGTGCGGACTTGGGGTAGCAGTTCCGCCACACCGGTTTCCCGGATGATGTGATCGGCAAAGAACAAATGGTGGTTGGCCACCACCAGGTGAGCTTCCTGTGCCAAGCGCCGGGCGACGTTGACATGGCATGCCTCCCAATGGTTGCAACGTCCGCCCAGGCAGTTTTCGCGTGTGGAGGTCACCAAGGCAACCGCCTCTGCGTTTTCATCCAATGTCGGCAGCTCTGCCAAATCGCCGGTTTGCGTCGCTGGCGCCCAGCTCTCAACCTGGGCGAGATCCCGCTGCGTATGGGTATCGAAGGCGACGTCCGATTGGCGCGCACGCTCCAGGCGGTGGATGCACAGGTAACTGCTACGCCCCTTGAGCACGGCAACACGGGCCGCCAACCCCAGCGCGTCCAGCAAGCGAGGTACATCGCGCCGTGCCAGCTGATCCTGCAATGCTTTGGTGGCGGTTGAAACAATGGCCTTTTCGCCACTGAGCAACACCGGGATCAAATAGGCATAGGTTTTCCCAACGCCGGTACCCGCTTCTACGACCAAGACGCCATCGTCCTCGATCGCATCAGAAACGGCTTGCGCCATCAGCTGCTGACCCGCTCGGGGGCGATGGTGGGGCAACGCACGCGCCAGGCGGGCCTGATCAGCCCAAACCTGGGCCACTTGAACTGCCAAGCGCATGTTTAGGCAGGTTCGTCGGGGTCGAGCGCGCGCTCAACCCGCGCAATTTCATCGCGCAAGGCAAGGCGACGCTTTTTGAGCCGACGCATCATCAGTTCATCAACCGGGCCTTCTGAAGACGCGTGGTCTATCAAAGCGTCCAGGTCGGCATGCTCCATGCGCAGTTCGATCAACTGGCGTTCGGGTGAGTGCAAATTCGTAAGCAAAGCGAATGGGTGTAACTACGGGGGTAAACTCAGCCACAGTGTGCCGCGCTGGCCGGATAATACGACCTTCCTGCCACAACCTACCCCTGCACCGGATCACGTCTCAAAATATGGCAACAGGCTACCGACTCACGGCCTCCACGGGCATTCACAAGGGTGACCGCGAGTACCAGCAAGACCAGGTGGCGCTCATCAAGCACCACCGCATCAACGGATGCGTGCTGGCGATCGTGGCGGATGGCATGGGCGGTCGCAGTGGAGGCCGCAAAGCGTCGGACCAGGTGATGATGACGGCCAGGCAGTTGTTTGACCGGTACGACCCAGAAACCGATGACGCCTCCGCAACCCTCAGCCAGATCGTGCAAGAGGCCCACATTGTCATCAAGCTAACCGCCATTTCCTCCGAAGAGGAGCCCCACAGTACCCTAGCCGCCTTCCTGATCAACGAAAAAGGCGATTGTCATTGGGCCCACACCGGGGATTCGCGCATTTATCACTTCAACGGCAATCGATTCGTCAAACGCACCATGGACCATTCCTACGTGCAGGCATTGGTCAACCGGGGTGAGATCACCGAAGAACAAGCGGCTGTACATCCCCAATCCAACATCTTGATGGGTTGCTTGGGCACCGAGAATGAGCCACCGGTGGATTTCCACTTCATCCCCCAGTTGCGTCCAGGGGACGTCTTGATGGCGTGCAGCGATGGCGTTTGGCACTATTTCAACAACGGTGAGCTCGGCTCGGTGCTGTCGACGTTGTCGGCGCGGGAGGCAACCGAGTTCCTGATTGAAAAGGCACGGGCGCGTGGGCGTGGCACGGGGGACAACCTGTCCCTGGTCGTTGTCAAGCTGGAGCCATTGGCTGCCAAGTAATCGGCCTCCGCTTCAAAGGGTGACTACAGAGGTTCTGGTGGCAGCGGCGGCCCGCTGTTGGGATGGTCCTTCAGTCGTTTTTCCCGATCGTCACGGCGCTTTTGCAGGTCGTTCTTCTTTGTGTTGTAAGACTGTAGGTTGCGCTGGCGCTGTTCAGCGTCCGGACCAGGCGACTCTTTTTGATCCACCGGGTTGCGTAGGGCCTGCTGCGCCTGTTTCACATGCGATGCTTGTTTGTCGGCTTGGCGTAGCCGACGCGTCTCGGGCGTGGCATCGGGGTCCGACGCCTGCTTCTCTCGTGCTAACGCATCGCTGCGTTTTTGTTCGATTTGCAGTAAGGCGTCCTGCGCGCGCTGTTGGCGTTGCGCAGTTTCCAGCTCGTCTTCGCGGCGCTTGAGTTCCGCCAATGCCTTGCGCCGCTGCGCGGCCACTGCGTTCTGACAGTCGGTCACGAAAAAACGCGTTCCACAGGCCTGCTCCTGTGTCTCAAACGTCGCCATGAGCGCGCGGCGTTCGGCATCGATCGGCGTTTGCGCTGCCGCTAGCCCGCAGGCCAGGATCAGGGCGGTGTTGACGCAGGTACGCTGCGCAAACAAGTCGCGGCGAGGCATCAGGTCAACCCCGTGTCCACGATCCGACGCTCCTGCGAGACATACTCTTGTGACTGCATCTCCTCCAGGCGCGACACCGTGCGCACAAACTCATGGGCCAAAGGACCCTCCGTGTAGAGCTGGTCCGGAGGCACTTGCGCCGAGAGCATCAACTTCACCCGGCGGTCATACAAAACATCCACCAGCCAGGTAAAGCGCCGGGCCTCGGACGCCAACCGCACGGGCATATGCGGAACATCACTGAGGAAAACGGTGTGAAAGCACGATGCAATTTCCAGGTAATCGTTCTGGGAACGCGGACCACCACACAGGGTCTTGAAATCGAACCACACCAAACCCCCGGCACGTCGACGGGCCTGGATCTGGCGCGACTCGATATGCAGCATCGGGTCTTCATCGTGGGTTTCGGCCAACGCGTTGAAGGCTTCGGTCATCGCCTGGTCCGCCTCAGCACCATTGGGCGTGTGGTACAGCTGGAGGGCTTGCAGGGTGCGGCGACGGTAGTCCGTGCCGTTGTCCACGTTGAGCACGTCCAGTTGGGCGTTCAACAGGGCAATGGCAGGCAGGATGCGATCGCGGTGCAACCCGTTGGGATACAGGTCGTCGGGCCTAAAGTTCGATGTGGTCACTAGGCCTACACCGTTGTCAAAAAGCGCTACCAGGAGGCGGTGCAAGATCATGGCGTCCGTAATGTCAGCCACATGAAACTCATCAAAGCAAATCAGCCGAAACCGTTTGGCCATGCGCCGCCCCAACTCGTCGAGGGGATTAACCGTGCCTTGCAACTCGGCCAGTTCGCGATGCACTTCGCGCATGAACTCGTGAAAGTGCAAGCGCGTCTTGCGTTTGAGTGGCACTGCGTTGTAGAAGCAGTCCATCAGAAAGCTCTTGCCCCGCCCCACGCCCCCGTACAGGTAAACCCCGCGTGGGATCACGGGCCGGTTGATGAGCTTCTTGAATGCGTTGGAGCGTTGATGCTTGTACGCAGCCCATTCAGCCGCACAACGGTCCAGCACGGCCACCGCGCGCAATTGCGCGGGATCGGCTTGGTACCCTCGTGCAGCCAGTTCGGCCTCGTAGGCTTGCTTGACGCTCGTTGTCATTAAATTTGCTACAAAAACAATAGCTGCTTACGCATATGCCTATTGGCCTGACAGCTGTTTTTGCCCTAAAAATGACTAAAAGTTCAAGGTTCGCTTGTCCACCGCCAATGCGGCCTCTTTGGTCGCCTCGCTCAAGCTGGGATGGGCATGGCAAATGCGGGCAATGTCTTCGGCACTGGCCTTGAACTCCATGGCGACCACGGCTTCCGAGATCAGCTCGCTGGCCAAGGGACCGACGATGTGCACGCCCAGAATTTCGTCGGTCTTGGCATCGGCCAGGAACTTCACGAAACCGGTGGTGTCACCCAACGCGCGGGCACGGCCATTGGCCATGAACGGGAAGGAACCCGCCTTATAGGCCACGCCGTCGGCCTTAAGTTGCTGCTCTGTGCGCCCCACCCAGGCGATCTCCGGGCTGGTGTAGATGACCCAGGGAATGGTGTTGAAGTTGACATGCCCGTGCTGGCCCGCAATGCGCTCGGCCACGGCTACGCCCTCTTCTTCGGCCTTGTGCGCCAGCATGGGGCCGCGCACCACGTCGCCCACCGCCCAGACGTTGGGCAGGTTGGTCTTGCAATCGCCGTCCACCACAATGGCGCCGCGCTCGTCCACTTGCAGGCCAACCGCTTCGGCATGCAGGCCGGTTGTGTTGGGCGTGCGGCCGATCGACACGATGAGCTTGTCCACCTCCAGCGTCTGGGCTTCGCCTTTGGCGTTGGCATAGGCAATCGACACGCCCTTCTTGCCGGTCTTGATCTCGCCGACCTTCACTCCCAGTTCGATCTTCAGGCCCTGCTTGTCGAAGGCCTTCTTGGCCTCCTTGGCCACTTGCTCGTCCACCGCACCCAGGAAGGTCGGCAGGCCTTCGAGAATGGTCACGTCGGCACCCAGGCGCTTCCAGACCGAACCCATTTCCAGGCCGATCACGCCCGAACCGATCACGCCCAGCTTCTTCGGTACCGCGCCAATGCGCAAGGCGCCGTCGTTGGACAGCACCTGCGTCTCGTCGAACGGCACGCCCGGCAGCGCGCGGGCGTTGGAACCCGTGGCCACGATGATGTGTTTGCCAGTCAACACTTCTTCGGCAGCCCCGGCCACCTTGATCTGGTAGCCCCCTTCAACGGCGGCGGCGAAAGAGCCGCGGCCGTGGAAGAAGCTGACCTTGTTCTTCTTGAACAGGTACAGGATGCCATCGTTGTTTTGTTTGACCACGGTGTCCTTGCGGCCAATCATCGTGGCCACGTCCATCTTCACATCCGCCACGCTGATGCCGTGCTCGGCAAAGTGGTGGTTGGCATGGTGGAAGTGCTCGCTGGACTGGAGCAAAGCCTTGGAAGGAATGCAGCCCACATTGGTGCAGGTGCCGCCCGGTGCCGGGCCGCCCTTCTCGTTCTTCCACTCGTCGATGCAAGCGGTGTTAAAGCCCAGCTGGGCCGCGCGGATGGCGGCAATGTAGCCACCGGGGCCGCCGCCGATGACGATCACGTCGAATTGTTTGCTCATAGAGCTCTCCTAATCAGTTGGGGACAGAGCAAAAATGCTGCGCATTTCTTGGTCTGTCCCGGAAGGTCATCAAATATCAAACAGCAGACGCGACGGGTCTTCCAACGCTTCCTTCATCGCCACCAGTCCCAGCACAGCCTCGCGGCCGTCGATGATGCGGTGGTCGTAGGACATGGCGAAGTAGTTCATGGGACGCACCACCACCTGACCGTTTTCCACCATGGCGCGCTCCTTGGTGGCATGCACACCCAGGATGGCCGACTGGGGCGGGTTAATGATGGGGGTGGACATCATGGAACCAAAGGTGCCGCCGTTGGAGATGGAGAACGTGCCGCCGGTCATGTCTTCGATGCCCAGCTTGCCGTCTGCCGCTTTCTTGCCAAACTCGGCAATCTTCTTTTCGATGTCGGCAAAGGTCATCTGGTCCGCATTGCGCAGAATGGGCACTACCAGGCCACGGGGCGAACCCACGGCGATACCGATGTCAAAGTAGCCGTGGTAGACGATATCGGTACCGTCCACCGAGGCGTTCAGCACCGGGAACTTCTTGAGCGCATGCACGGCCGCCTTGACGAAGAAGCTCATGAAACCGAGTTTGACCCCGTGTTCTTTTTCGAACTTCTCCTGGAAGCGCTTGCGCATCTCCATCACCGGGGCCATGTTGATTTCGTTGAAGGTGGTCAGGATGGCGTTGGTGCTTTGCGACTGCAGCAGGCGCTCGGCCACACGGGCACGCAGGCGGCTCATGGGCACGCGCTGCTCGGGGCGGTCGCCCAGGTGCAGATTGGACGGTGCTGCAACTTGAGGCAAAGAAGTGGTTGGAGCCCCCGTCGGAATTGCGACAGCAGCTATTGTTTTTGTAGCGGATCCTGCCGCTACGGCACCCAGCACATCCCCCTTGGTGATGCGGCCATCCTTGCCCGTACCGGCAACGGCACCGGCGGGCAGGTTGTTGTCCGCCAACAGCTTGGCAGCGGCAGGCATGGCCACGCCCGCCTTGCTGTTGGATGCCGGAGCGCCAGCCACAGCGGCAGCAGGAGCGCTCGCTGCAGCAGCCGGTGCCGCGGCGGCGGGAGCCGATGCACCCGCCTTGCCTTCGGTGTCGATGCGGGCGATCAACTGATCGGCAGCGACGGTTGCGCCATCGCCCTGAACGATCTCAGCCAACACACCCGCGCCGGGTGCTGGTACTTCCAGGACGACCTTGTCGGTTTCGACTTCGATCAGGATTTCGTCCATGGCGACGGCGTCGCCCACTTTTTTCTTCCATTGCAGCAAAGTGGCCTCGGCCACGGATTCGGACAGCTGCGGTACCTTAACTTCTACGATTGCCATTTTGGATCTCTCAATATGCGGTATGTACGTTGAATGAAGACGGGGTTACTTGGCAAGGACAAAGCCCTTGAGCTTGCCAAACGCCGCTTCGACCAATGCCTTTTGCTGCTCCTGGTGCAGGTGGGCATAACCCACCGCAGGCGAAGCAGAGGCTGCACGGCCCGCATAGCCCAGCTTCTGGCCATCGAGCATGTTTTCGTGGATGTTGTGCTGGATGAAGAACCAAGCTCCTTGGTTTTGCGGTTCATCCTGGCACCAGACGATCTCGGCGGCATGGGGGTACTTCTTGACCTCCGCTGCAAACGCCTTGTGCGGGAAGGGATAGAGCTGCTCGATGCGGATGATGGCCACATCGTCGTTGCCCTTCTCTTCGCGTTTCTTGACCAGGTCGTAATAGACCTTGCCGGAACACACCACCAAGCGCTTAACCTTGTCCGCTTTCTTTGCCACAGCTTCGCTGCTGTCGGGAATGACCGTCAGGAACCCGCCTTTGGTGAACTCCGACACCGGCGAGGTGGCATCCTTGTTACGCAGCAAGCTCTTGGGCGTGAAGATGATCAGGGGCTTGCGCAAGTTGCGCACCATCTGGCGACGCAGCACGTGAAAGATCTGGCTGGCCGTGGTGGGTTGAACGATTTGCATGTTGGTGTCAGCCGCCAACTGCATGAACCGCTCCACACGGGCCGACGAGTGCTCGGGGCCCTGGCCTTCGTAGCCGTGCGGCAGCATCAACGTGATACCGTTGACACGGCCCCACTTCACTTCACCCGCCGCGATGAACTGATCGATCACCACCTGCGCGCCGTTGGCAAAGTCGCCAAACTGGGCCTCCCAGATCACCAGCGTATTGGGATCGTTGGACGCATAACCGTACTCGTACCCCAGCACAGCCTCTTCGGACAGGATGGAGTCGATGACCATGAATTGCGCTTGGTTGTCGGCCACGTTCTGCAACGGAACGTAGGTACCGGTGTCCCATTTCTCGCGATTCTGGTCGTGAATGACGGCATGGCGGTGGGTAAAGGTGCCACGGCCACAGTCTTCACCCGAGAGGCGCACCGGATAGCCGCTGGCCACCAGCGATGCAAATGCCATGTGCTCGCCCATGCCCCAGTCCACATTGACCTCGCCACGACCCATCGCCGCACGGTCTTCCAGCACTTTGCGCACCAGCGGATGGGGCGTGAGCCCTGCCGGCAGCGTGGTGATCTTCTCGGCCAGACGCTTCCACTCTGCCAATGGCAGGGCGGTATCGGCAACATCGGTCCACTTCTTGTTCAGGAACGGCGACCAATCAACCGCGTACTTGCTCTTGAAATTGGTCAAGATGGGGTTGACCGTGTGCTTGCCCGCATCCATGGCGGCGCGGTAGGTCTTGACCATCTCGTCAGGGCCATCGGCAGGCAGCACACCCTGAGTTGCCAGCTTGTCGCCGTACAGCTTGCGCGTGCCGGGGTGCTGGGAAATCTTCTTGTACATCAAGGGCTGAGTCAGACTGGGCGTATCTTGCTCGTTGTGCCCCAGCTTGCGAAAGCAGGTGATATCCACCACCACGTCCTGGCGGAACTCCATGCGGTATTCCAGGGCCAGTTGGGTGGCCAGGGTGACCGCCTCGGGATCATCACCATTGACGTGCAGCACCGGAGCTTCGACCATTTTCACGATGTCAGTGCAATAGGTGCTGGAGCGCATGTCGCGCGGATCGGACGTAGTAAAGCCAATCTGGTTGTTGATGATGATGTGGACGGTGCCACCGGTGGCATAACCACGCGTCTGGGCCAGGCACAGGGTTTCCTGGTTCACGCCCTGGCCGCCAAAGGCCGAATCGCCGTGCACCAGAACGGGCAAAACTTGGCTGCCCTTCGGGTCGCCGCGGCGGTCCATGCGGGCGCGTACGGAGCCTTCCACCACCGGGTTCACAATTTCCAGGTGGGACGGGTTGAACGCCAAGGTCAAGTGCACCGGGCCTCCCGGCGTGGATACATCCGAACTGAAGCCCTGGTGGTACTTCACGTCCCCCGCAGGCAGTTCTTCGGGCGCAGTGTGATCAAACTCGGCAAACAAGTCAGCAGGCATCTTGCCCAACGTATTCACCAGCACGTTGAGTCGGCCGCGGTGGGCCATGCCAATCACAATTTCCTGCACGCCTTTGGTA
The DNA here is from genome assembly GCA_041919095.1 of Rhodoferax sp. GTDB lineage: Bacteria > Pseudomonadota > Gammaproteobacteria > Burkholderiales > Burkholderiaceae_C > Allorhodoferax. Next base: position 17,645 of record JAYRUL010000014.1, read on the forward strand.
CCAGCTTGCTGGATCAGTTCGTCCATGGCGGCAATGAAGCTTTCGCCACCTTCCAGTGAGAAGCGTTTTTGGCCTACGTACTTGGTATGCAGGAAACGCTCCAAGCCCTCGGCGGCGGTCAGGCGGTCCAGAATTTGGCGCTTCTTGTCAGCCGTGAAGTTGGGTTTGCTGCGAATACTTTCTAGTTTCTGCTGCCACCAACGTTTTTCGTTCTGGTCGGACGTGTACATGAACTCCACACCCAGCGTGCCGCAGTAGGTTTCGCGCAGCGCATTGAGGAGCTCGCGCAGACTCATGGATTCACGGCCAAAAAACGTGTTCGACGTGTTGAACACCGTTTCTTGGTCGGCGTCATTGAAGCCGTAGAAGCCGGGGTCTAGTTCAGGAATGGTGGGGCGCTCAGCACGTTTCAAGGGATCCAGATCGGCCCAACGATTGCCTACGTTGCGGTAGGCAGAAATCAACTGTTGTACGGCGGTGCGCTTGCGACCCATTTCGGAATCCGCCCCAGTGGCCATGACCACCTGGTGGATGCCTTTCTTGGCGCGCTCGGCAAACGCATTGACAACCGGGAGGTGCGCGACGTCCTTGGCATTGCTTCCGTCAACGGCCGGCACATGCTGCAGAGCGTCAAAGTAATCCCGCCACGAGTCGGGGACACTGCCTGGATTGGCGAGATAGTTCTCGTACATCTCTTCGACATAGGGCGCATTGCCGCCGAAGAGGTAGGTATTGTTGGCGTAGGCGCGATAAATCGACGCCGACGAATTCTGGTGGGACGTTGTCTCACTCATCTTGCGCTGACCTCCGTTTCCCTTGAGGAAACTTAGCTTGGTTAGAAAACCTTCCGCGGCACGGCTGAACCGTTTGGCGGATGCGACTGTGGCTGGGAAGGGCCTTGGTACGTCGGCGATTGTGCCACCGATTGCGCGATTGTGCGCCGAAGCCTTGCACAGGCCTTGCAGCAGCCCAAAGACAATGAAAAAGACCTCCGGTTTTACGCGGAGTGTGAAATCGCTCTAAAGATGCCTTGAAACCCTCATGGATGCTAAGGAAACTCTGCATAACCCCCATCATCGTGTGTTTCACGTAAGCAGTTGAGTGGAAGATTGGCACCATGCAACAAACCAGCCTGAATTTGGACCTGAGCCTGAAGAAGACCCGCAAGCAAGTCTTTCTCGAAGAGATGGAGCAAATTGTTCCCCGGGCTGCATTGGTAGAACGCATCGCGCCTTACTATCCCGAGGGCAAGAATGGACGTCCACCGTTTTCCCTGCACACCATGCTGCGCGTGCACTTCATGCAGCAGTGGTTCACCCTGTCAGACCCGGCCATGGAAGAAGCCTTCTTTGACACCCCGCTGTACCGTGCGTTTGCGCAGTTGCAAGAGTTCTCTCGGGTACCTGATGAGAGCACCATCTTGCGATTCCGTCACCGACTGGAGAAACACAAACTGGCTGATGCGATGCTCGAAGAAGTCAATGAACTGCTGCAGCAGCGTGGCCTGCTGCTCAAGACGGGCACCATTGTGGATGCGACCTTGATTGCGGCACCATCGTCCACCAAGAACAAAGACAAGGAACGCGACCCTGAAATGCACTCGAGCAAGAAGGGCGAACAGATGTACTTTGGCATGAAGGCCCACATCGGCGCGGACGCAGACTCGGGCCTGGTGCACACCGTGCGTGGCACCGCGGGCAACGTGCATGACGTGGTGGAGGGCAACGCCCTGCTACACGGCCAGGAGCAAGTGGCCTTTGGTGATGCGGGCTACCAGGGTGTGGACAAGCGAGCCGATGCCAAGCCAAACGTGAAATGGCATGTGGCCATGCGCCCGGGCAAGCGCCGCGCGCTGGACAAGGGCACGGCAGCCGATGCGTTGATCGACCAAGCCGAAAAACTCAAAGCAGGTATTCGTGCCAAGGTTGAGCACCCATTCCGGGTGATCAAGCGCCAGTTTGGGTATGTGAAAGTGCGCTACCGTGGGTTGAAGAAAAACACGGCGCAGTTGGTAACGCTGTTTGCACTGTCCAACCTGTGGATGGTGCGCCACCAATTGATGGGAGCGCGGGGATGAGTGCGTCCAAAATGGGCAAAGGGGCGTGTGAAAGTGCCAAAACGAACCGCAGGAGTGCAAATAAGAGTGCCAGGGCGGCTGCGAAAGCTCGAATTTCCGAAGTACGGAATTTCAGAGAACGCTGCCACGCTTGCTCTTGAGTTATTCAGACCATCCTTAAGTCTCACTTACCCGCAGCAATCATGGCAAGCAACGCGCTGTCCGGCAGCCGTTGCAGCCTGGCTAGCTCTAAATCACTGTCCACATCCACTTCCACCCTCACCCGCTCGGGCTCATAAAACCCGCATACCTTCCCTATCTCTCGCCATGCTGCAACCATCGCCATAGGCTGCCGCAGTTCCTTGGCCAGATCAGCTGCCTCTCTCAGGCGCACGAGCAGTCGCTCCCGGCTCATCCCCATATCCACCGCCGTCTGCGCCTCCAGCGCCCGTATTCGCTCCAAAACATTAGCATTCGCTAGCAGACGCGTTCCGGTGACACTGGCGCAACCCTGGGCATACCCGGCATCTCGGGCGGCCTGGCTGGCATTGTGGTGCCTTGCATAGGCCTCAGCAAACGCAGCTTGACGGGCCGAAAGTGGGCTAGGTGCATGGTCTTTTGACATGCCTAAATTTTAAGCAATTTAACCCTAGAAGTCACCCTATATGATTGGCCAAAGTGCTTCAAAGAAAACGAGGCAAATTGCCCCCATTCAGACCCCATGGCCCTCAAAAAATCCGAACTGTATTCCTCCCTCTGGCAAAGCTGCGATGAACTGCGAGGCGGCATGGACGCCAGCCAGTACAAGGACTACGTCCTGTTCCTGCTGTTCGTCAAATACGTGTCCGACAAATACGCAGGCCAGCCCTTCGCCCCCATCACCATCCCGCCCGGTGCCAGCTTTGCCGACATGGTGGCCCTGAAGGGCAAACCCGACATTGGCGACCAGATCAACAAAAAGATCATTGGCCCTCTGGGTTTGGCCAACAAGCTTTCAGATCTGCCCGACTTTGACGACCCCAACAAACTCGGCTCCGCCGATGAAAAGGTCGAGCGCCTGAGCAACCTCATCGCCATTTTTGAGAACAAGGCGCTGGACTTCTCCAAAAACCGCGCCGATGGTGACGACATTCTGGGTGACGCCTATGAATACCTCATGCGCCACTTCGCCACCGAAAGCGGCAAGAGCAAGGGCCAGTTCTACACCCCGTCCGAGGTCAGCACCATCATGGCCCGCATCATCGGCATCCATGAAGCGGCAACAACCAACACCACCACCGCCTATGACCCTACCTGTGGGTCGGGATCTTTGTTATTGAAGGTGGGTGACGCGGCTACAGCAGATATCACCCTCTACGGTCAGGAAAAAGACTCTGCCACGGCGGGACTGGCGCGTATGAACATGATTCTGCACAACTACCCCACTGCGCTCATTGAAGGCGGCCACAGCACCCTGGCCAAACCAAAGTTTCAGGACGGCAGCAGCATCAAAACCTTCGATTACGTGGTGGCCAACCCGCCGTTCAGCGACAAGCGCTGGAGCACCGGGTTTGACCCGCTCAACGACCCCGCTGACCGCTTCACCGGCTTCGGCGTGCCCCCGGCCAAACAAGGCGACTATGCCTACCTGCTACACATCGTGCGCTCTCTCAAGAGCACCGGCAAGGGCGCCTGCATCTTGCCGCACGGCGTGCTGTTTCGCGGCAATGCCGAGGCGGATATCCGCAAAAACCTGGTGAAGAAGGGCTACATCGTCGGCATCATCGGCCTGCCTGCCAACCTGTTTTATGGCACCGGCATACCGGCCTGCATCATCGTGCTGGACAAGCAAGACGCCCACACCCGCAAGGGTATCTTCATGGTGGACGCCAGCAGCGGCTTCATGAAAGACGGCCCCAAAAACCGCTTGCGTGACCGCGACATCCACAAAATCTGCGACGTCTTCACCCGCCGCACCGACGTAGCCAAATACGCCCGCATGGTCAGCCTGGCCGAGATTGAGAAAAACGACTTCAACCTCAACCTGCCCCGCTATATCGACAGCCAAACGCCAGAAGACCTGCAAGACATTGCCGGCCACTTGCAAGGCGGCATCCCCAGCGCCGATGTAGACGCCCTGCAGCCCTACTGGGCCGTGTGCCCCCAGCTGCGCACCAGCCTGTTCCAGCCTAGGCGCCCTGGCTATCTGGATTTGGCGGTGGGCAAAGCCAGCATCAAACCCACCATCTACGGCCACCCCGAGTTCACCGCCTTCATTGCTGGCATGAACACCCTGTTTGCCCAGTGGCAAAACACCACCGCCACCACGCTCAAGGCGCTGGACGTAGGCTGCCACCCCAAGCAAGTGATTGCCGCACTGGCCGAAGACCTGCTGACCCACTACACCGGCAAGCCGCTGATGGATGCCTATGGCGTGTACCAACACCTCATGGACTACTGGGCCACCGTCATGCAAGACGACTGCTACCTGGTAGCTGCCGACGGCTGGAAGGCCGAGACTAGCCGCATAGTCGTCACCAACAAGAAGGGCAAGGTCGTCGACAAGGGCTGGTACTGCGATCTGGTGCCAAAACAGTTGGTGGTGAATCGTCACTTCCCCACGGAACAAGCGCACATTCAACGGTTGGAGTCCACACTATCTGAATTGGACGCCGACCTTGTTGCTTTGCAAGAAGAGCACTCGGGCGAAGGGGGAGCCCTGAAAGAAGTTGAAACCAAGAGTGATGCGCAGTGGGCCCAGCATGAGGCACTGCTAGAGGTATGGAAGATCAGTCAGCCCAAGTTGCACAGCAAATACCTGGATGCAATTTCTCGACGTGATGACGCATGGGCTGAATTGAAATCACTGGAGTCCGATCCCCTGCTGAAGGCACATGCCAACGCCAAAGGCAAGCTGACACAGGCCATCTTGAATGACCGCATCAAGAATTCAGAAAATCCGAGCGAACTTGCCTTGCTTCAGCGGCACAAAACCACAACAGCTGAACACAAAGAGTCCAAAGCGTTGGCAGCGGATTTGCTTGAGAGTGCTACGGCGGCCATCGAGGTAAGACTTCAAAATGAACCTGACCACGATGAACTCGCCGAGCTTCGAATTCTTGGGGCCTATTTGTCACTCCTTGAAAAGATCAGTGACACCAGGAGTGAACTGAGTGCCGCCGAAGCAGACTTGGATCGCAAAGCCTACGAGAAATACCCCCAACTTACCAAGACCGAGGTGCAAACCCTGGTGGTAGATGACAAATGGCTGGCCACCTTAAGCACCGCCGTCCACGGCGAAATGGACCGCATCAGCCAAGGCCTGACCCAGCGCGTAAAAGAACTGGCCGAACGGTATGAAACACCCATGCCGCAGATGGTGAGCCGTATGAGTGAGCTGGAAGCCAAGGTGAACCAGCATCTGGCCAAGATGGGGTTTGCATGGAACTAAAGGCGGGGTACAAGCAGACGGAAGTGGGGACGATTCCGGCGGATTGGGGTTGCCATCCACTTAGCGATTTGGGCACCTTTTCGAAAGGCCAAGGAATACGAAAAAACGAGGCCCAAAGTGGTGAAATCCCATGCATTCGGTATGGCGAAATCTATACACACCACAACGATGTAGTTCGTGTCTTTAACAGCCACATCTCGCTTGCTGTAGCTAAAACAAGCAAACGGATAAAGGCGGGGGACATTCTTTTTGCAGGTTCAGGCGAAACCAAGGCTGAAATTGGCAAGGCAGTCGCGTTTCTAGATGATGCGGAGACATACGCGGGCGGCGATATAGTAATTTTCAGTCCGCACGACCAATCGCCAAAGTTTCTCGGTTACTTACTAAATACGCCTATCGCTGTCCGACAAAAGGCAAGCAGAGGCCAAGGGGACGCAGTAGTTCACATCAGTGCGAAAGCACTTGGTGCTGTTTGCATACCGACCCCTCCACAGCAGGAACAATGCGCCATCGCCGAAGCCTTGAGCGATGCGGATGCCCTGATCGAATCCCTGGACCAACTCATCACCAAAATGCGCGACCTAAAACAGGCCGCCATGCAGCAACTCCTCACCGGCCAGACCCGGCTGCCGGGGTTTTGTGGGGAGTGGGAGGTTGCCGAGTTCGGCGACATCGCAACAATTCGGAACACGAAGGTAATCTCATCATCGACACCGACCGGAACACAATGCGTGGAACTGGAGTCGATTGGTCAAGCGAGTGGGCGATTACTCGGATCGTTTGACGCTTCAGGAACTTCGTCAAAGTACAGCTTCAAAAGAGGTGACGTGCTGTTTGGTCGCCTTAGAGCTTATCTGCGGAAGTACTGGCTTGCGCAGTTCGATGGCATATGTTCTACCGAAATCTGGCCACTCATCCCCCGCGCAGAACGCATTCATACAGGCTTCCTACATCTGCTTGTCCAAACGAATGGCTTTATTGACGCCGCCGCAGTGTCCTATGGAACTCACATGCCGCGCACGGATTGGTCAGTATTAGGGAAATTTGAAGTGCAGTTGCCGCCGATCCCTGAGCAAACCGCCATCGCCACCATCCTAAGCGACATGGACACCGAGCTGGCCGAGCTGGAGACCCGGCTTGCCAAAGCCCGCCACATCAAGCAGGGCATGATGCAGGAGTTGCTAACCGGGCGTATCCGGTTGCTATGACTTTGATAGCTGCTTGCGCAATCTACATAAAGGCTAGAAGCATATTTCGCCACTAAAAGACAGGGCATCTGGCTTTTTTGCAGGGGTATTGCCATATTTAATGACAGCATATATGCTGTCACTATGATTCCTCTCGTCATCGATACCAACGTCTTCGTCGCGGGCCTGCGCTCGGCGGGCGGTGCGTCGCGGGCGGTCTTGCGGCGCGTGTTGGAGGGGAAATACCAGGCCCTTTTTGGCAACGCGCTGTGGCTGGAGTACCAGGATTTGCTGGGGCGCCCGGTCTGGGGCGATGGCACCACGCCTGATGAGCGTATTGCAGTGCTGGCGGCTGTGGCCAAGCAGGGGCGCTGGGTGACGGTGTATTACGGCTGGCGGCCCAATTTGCCTGACGAGGCCGACAACCACCTGATTGAACTGGCGCTGGCAGGTGGGGCCGCAGCCATCGTGACGCACAATTTGCGTGACATCAACGGGGGCGAATTGCGCCTTGGTAGCCTGCGGGTGCTGACGCCCGCGCAATGTTTGGAGGAATGGAAATGAGCACACTCACAATTCGCTTGCCCGATGACACCGCTGAGCGACTGAAGTCATTGGCGCAAAGCCGTGGCCTGAGCATGAACAAGCTGGTTGAGCAACTCAGCGCACATGCCCTCTCCGCCTGGGACACCGAAAACCATTTCCGGGCCATGGCCGCCACAGGCGATGTGCGCCAGGCGCTGGGCATTTTGGACCGACTGGACGCGGCGGATGCGCGTGGGTAATTCATAGCAATAACACACCGCACGGCACAGCCGTGGCGGGGCAACAGGGAGCGCAATACATGAGCGACATCGGCAAACCCGAGCGCACGACGCAACAGCGCGTTATCCAGCTATTCCAGTACGATCTGGGCTACCAGTACCTGGGCGACTGGACAGACCGGGTAGGCAACAGCAACATCGAGGACGGGCTACTCACGGCCTTTCTGCAGTCCAGCGGCTACAGCACCGCCCAGGCCAGCCGTGTGCTGGAGGCCCTGCACCGCGAGGCCGACAACCCCAACCGCAGCCTGATGGCCAACAACCAGGCGGTGTACAAGCTGCTGCGCTACGGCGTGTCCATCAAGCTGGCCGTTGGTGAGTTGACCGAAACGGTGCCCCTGATCAACTGGCACACGCCAGAGGCCAACCACTTTGCCATTGCCGAAGAGGTCACCCTCAAGGGCGGCCATGAGCGCAGGCCCGATCTGGTGCTGTACGTCAATGGCATGGCCATCGGCGTGCTCGAGCTGAAAAACAGCCGGGTCAGCATTGGCGAGGGCATTCGCCAAAGCCTGTCCAACCAGTCGCCGGAGTTCAATGCCTGGTTTTTCAGCACGGTTCAGTTTGTGTTTGCCGGTAACGACACCGAGGGCCTGCAGTACGGCTGCATTGGCACCTCTGAAAAATTCTTCTTGAAGTGGAAGGAAGACGAGGCGGACAACAGTGGCTTCAAGCTGGACAAGTACCTGCGCAAAATGTGCACCAAGGCGCGGCTGCTGGAGCTGATGTTTGACTTTGTGCTGTTTGACGGCGGCGTTAAAAAGCTGCCCCGCGTGCACCAGTACTTTGGCATCAAGGCCGCGCAGGCCCATGTGCGCGAACGCAAAGGCGGCATCATCTGGCACACCCAGGGCAGCGGCAAAAGTATTGTGATGGTGCTACTGGCCAAGTGGATACTGGAGAACAACCCCCATGCGCGGGTCGCCATCGTGACCGACCGGGACGAGTTAGACGGGCAAATCGTGCGCGTGCTGCGCGAGGCAGGCATGGTGGCCGCCACCGACGATGACAGCAAAATCCGCGCAGGCAGTGGCCGCGACTTGATGGCCAAGTTGGCCCAGCCCACGCCGCGCTTGTTGTGCTCCTTGGTGCACAAGTTTGGGCGGCGTGATGTGGACGACTTTGACGCTTTCATCAAAGACCTGCAAAGCCAACCTAGCCAGACCGTGGGTGAGCTCTTTGTGTTTGTGGACGAATGCCATCGCACCCAAAGTGGCAAGCTGCACAAAGTGATGAAGGCCATGATGCCCAACGCGGTGTTCATCGGCTTTACCGGCACGCCCCTGCTCAAGAAGGACAAGCAGACCAGCATGGAGGTGTTTGGCGGCTATATCCACACCTACAAGTTCAGCGAGGCAGTGGACGACAAGGTGGTGCTCGACCTGGTGTACGAAGCGCGGGACATTGACCAGGCGCTGGGCTCCACCGACAAGATAGATGCTTGGTTTGAGGCCAAAACCAAGGGCCTGAACGACTGGCAGCGCGACGAACTCAAGACGCAGTGGGGCACCATGCAAAACGTGCTCAGCTCGCGCTCGCGCATGGCGCGGGTGGTGAGTGACATTGTGTTTGACTTCAGCTGCAAGCCACGGCTCTCCAGCGAGCGGGGCAACGCCATTCTGGTGGCCTCCAGCATCTACGAGGCCTGCAAGTACTTCAGCCTGTTCCAGGCTACGCCCTTCAAAGGCAAATGCGCGGTGGTCACCTCGTACAACCCACAGGCGCAGGACATCACCAAGGAAGAAACCGGCGCCAACACCGAGACCGACAAGCAGTTTCTCTACAACACCTACACCACACTGCTCAAGGATGTAGAGGCCCTGCCCGGCAAAACCAAAACCGAGACCTACGAAGAGCAGGCCAAGGCCATGTTCATCAAGCAACCGGCCCATATGAAGCTGCTTGTGGTGGTGGACAAGCTGCTCACCGGCTTTGACGCTCCGCCCTGCTCTTACCTGTACATCGACAAGTCCATGCAAGACCATGGGCTGTTTCAGGCGATTTGCCGCACCAACCGGTTGGACAGTGAGGACAAGGACTTTGGCTACATCGTGGACTACAAAGACCTGTTCAAAAAACTGGTGAACGAAAAAGGCACCGGCGCACTGCAGGTGTACACCTCGGAGCTGGACCACAGCACCGGCGGTGCCGACCCCGAAATCCTGCTGCAAGACCGCCTGGAGAAAGGCCGCGAACGGCTGGACAACGCTATCGAGGCGCTGGCCCTGCTGTGCGAGCCGGTGCTGCCGCCCGGTGGCGAGCTGGAGCACATTCACTACTTCTGCGGCAACACTGAGGTGCCCACTGACCTGCAAGAGCGCGAGCCGCAGCGCATGGCCCTGTACAAGGCCACGGTGGCACTGGTGCGAGCCTATGCCAACCTGGCCGACGATCTGGAGCCTGCGGGCTACAGCCCCACCGATGTGACCCGCATCAAGGCACAGCTCAAAAAATATCTGGACGTGCGCGAAACCATACGAAAAGCCAGCGGCGAGAGTCTGGACCTCAAAGCCTATGAGGCCGACATGCGCCACCTGATCGACACCTACATCGAAGCCAGCGAGCCGCGCAAAATCTCGCCCTTTGACGGCATGGGTCTGCTGGAGATGATTGTGAAGTCCGGCATCGGCAACGCCATTGGCAGCCTGCCGGACGGCCTGAAGGCCAACAAAAATGCGGTGGCCGAAACCATAGAGAACAATGTGCGCAGCAAGATCACCCGCGAGCACCTGAACGACCCCAACTTCTACGCCCGCATGTCTGCTCTGCTGGAAGAAATCATCCAGTTCCGTAAAGAGAAGGCAGACAAGTACGAAGAGTATTTGCAGCGCATTGCTGATCTGGCGCGGCAGCTGGGCAAAGGCTTTAGCGACGGTGTACCGGAACCCTTGACCAAAAGCCCGGCCCTGCGGGCGCTGTACAGCAACCTGAAGGCAGCCACGGCAGCACCGGGTGGTGCGCACCATGCGTCAGAGGCGCGGGCGGATTACCTGGTGGACGGGGATGCTACCTTGGCGTTGGCACTGCAGATTGACGCTACAGTCAAGGCCACGCGACCCGATGGCTGGCGGGGTGTGCAGACCAAAGAAAACATCATCAAGGCCGCGCTGCTGCCCTTGCTGGGCAACAACGTTTCCGAAGTGGAACGCATGTTTGCCATCATCCGGCAGCAAGCCGAGTACTGATGACGACTGGTTTCATGCTGGGCAAAATCCCCGTGGAGGTGGTGCTCAAGGACATAAAGAACATTCACCTGAGCGTGTACCCGCCCGAGGGGGCTGTGCGCATTGCGGCACCACGCCGCACCCAGGTAGACACCTTGCGGGTGTTTGCCATCTCCAAACTGGTGTGGATCAAGCAGCAGCAAAAGAAGCTGCGCGAGCAGGCCCGCCAGACCCCGCGTGAGCATGTGGAGCGCGAAACCCATTACGTATGGGGCAAGCGCTACCAACTGGCCCTGCGCGAGGCCGAGGCGGCTCCTGCGGTAAGCCTCAAACACACACGCTTGGTGCTGCGAGTTCGTCCGGACACCTGCACCGAAATGCGGGCAGAAGTCGTTGCACATTGGTACCGGGAGCAAATCCGCGCCGTCCTGCCCGCGTTGCTCACCACTTGGGCACCACGGCTAGGGGTCAAAGTGAGTCAAGTTTTTGTGCAAAAAATGAAGACCAAATGGGGCAGCTGCAACCCTAGCAGCGGCAACATTCGGCTTAATACTGACTTGGCAAAGAAGCCCCCTCAGTGTCTGGAATACATCGTGGTGCACGAGCTAATCCATCTTTTGGAACCCCGCCACAACGATCGGTTTACGCGCCTGATGGATCGGCACTTGCCCGACTGGCGCCAGCGACGGGTTGTATTAAATGGGGCACCACTTGGGCATGAGGATTGGGGGTATTGAGCGCCCTGCCCTGCCAAAAGGCCTGGGTTGGCTGAAAAAATTTTCTATAAAAAAATTTTATAAAATTTTTTGGAAGCCCTGGCAAAGAGCGCTGCACACAGGGGCATAGACTCTGCATGGGGTGTGTTTCAAAAGACGGGGGGTACTTGCTTTCAACTTTGATCCTGGGCCAAAGGGGGACCCGAAGACGTGCAGTTAACACGCTTATCTGCAAAAAAGAACAAAATGCAGGTGCAGAAAAAACCAAAGAAAAAATTGAGGGAGTGTCACCATGCGCAGCAGTGCACAACAACGGGACATCAGCAGCGACGCGGGTGCCTACGCCGCAGGTCTAGACGGCGAACGGTCAATGGCAGCAGGCGAGGCCTTTGATGAGGGCGCGTCGACCTTTAAAGATGCCGGACCAGTCATTGCCAACAACCAGAATGGCGGTGCTGGCTATTTTGCCGAGGCGCACCATACCGCCTCGTTGAACATTGACGCCAATTACAAGGACGTGTCAGTCAGTGACGACCGCCTGGGTAGCACGGCGTTCGGTTCGCCAGACATCGTTTTGAACAATGGCGAGCAGTTCAATCCCAAGTTTTACGACACAGCCAGCGGGTCATACCATGCTGGGGCGGAGTTGGTTGACGACGGTAGCGGCCTAGCTGCCAAATACGCAGGGCAAACAATACTGAATCGGTGGCCGCCCTGAAGTTACAAGGTTTGTTACTCAAAGCGCGCCCCGCCAAAAGCGTAATTTGCGACGGGTGCGAACAGGTGTATTGACCCAGCGGAATCTGCACAGGTCAGGCTGCTAAAGCATAAACCTCAGCAGGGGTTCGCATACCCAGGGCCTGATGAGGGCGCTGGTGGTTGTAAAAGCCAATCCAGTCCCCAATGACCCGACTGGCGTGTTGCAGGGTTTCAAATCGATGGCGGTGCACACATTGGTCTTTCAATGTGCGAATCACCCGCTCCACCATCCCGTTCTGCTCGGGGCTGTAGGGCGTGATGAATTCCTGCTGCAGCCCATAACTCTTGACCAGCGCGGTGTAGCTCCTGCTGGTGAAGACCAAGCCATTGTCCGAACGCAGCAGGAATGGTGTCTGCACTCTTCCCAGGCAGCCATAGCGGGCAATCAGTGCCTGCTCCAACGCTGCTTCAGCAGTCTTGGACTTGCCGCTACGGCTCAGATGCCAGCCCAGCAGCTCGCGTGTGTGGCAGTCAATGACCAGGGCCAAACTGGCCCAGCCGTCACGTCCTGTCCACACCCGGCATAGGTCCGTGGCCCAGCGCTCGTTGGGGGCCTTGGCAACGGAAGGTAGTGCCTGAATACGCGGTCGAAATCCAACCGGTCGTTTGCGCACTTGCCAGCCCATGCACTGAAACACGCGCTGTACGGTGTTCTTGTTCATGTCCAACAAATGCGCCACCGTGCGGTAGCCAAAGGAGGGGTTCTCCTCGATCATGGCCTTGATCGGCTTGACGAACTTCACCTGCAGCTTGGGTTTGCCTTTGGTGGGGTGGTAGTACACGGTACGTCGAGGGATTTCGAACCACTGGCAAAGTTTGACCAAACTGATGGACACCCCTTCAGCTATGAGTTCTTGCTGCAGCCCTAGGATCATTTCTCGTCCTCGATGCCCAGCATGGAATTGAGCTTTTTTCGGGCACGCAACTCCAACATGGCTTCGCCATAGGCCTCCTGTAAATCCTTGATCTGGCGTTCGTACTGTTCCTTGATTTCCAGTGGCTTGGTGCGCAGGGCGTTTTCCATGCCTCGCTTGGCCTCATCAACCCACTCCTCAACTTCCGAGGGTTGGAGGTCAAAGGATCGGCTGGCCTCGGCGACCGTGGTCTTGCCTTGAATGATTTCCATGACCAGAGCCGCCTTTCTTTTGGCAGTCCAGCGCTTGATGTCGTCTTCCATCAGTGTGCTCACAAGTGTTTCCTTTCAAAGATAACACCTGTGCAGAATTTCACTGGGTCAATACACAGGATTGCAGCATGCCCGTGCAAACAGTGACCCGCGCGAACGGATCGGTCACGTCCTTCGTGGTTTGCGACAAGCGCAGCGACATCAACCGCGTGCCCGTCCCCGCTGCACGGCTGGCCCTATGGCGCTGCGATGCCCAAGCGGTATGCGGATTCATTGCCGCCAGTCTCGGCCTGCAACAAACCACCGTGCAGCCCTCGGAAGCCGGATTGCTGCCCATTGGCATGGCGAGAGGCAACAAGCGCACCCAAATGCTGTGTCTGCGCGTGCGGGGCCATTTAGCGCTGGTTGTGGGTGCGGATGCAATGCCGCTGGCGGATGTCATCGGCTTTGAGAATGGCGGTTTCACCCTGAACCATGCGGTCATTCGCCAAATGGTGGACGCAGCCACCACCGCCGACCCGCGCCACACGCCCAGCACTGCCAAGCGCGAGGCAGGCAAACTTGACACGCAGGCCAGGTATGCGAGCTGGCAAAAAGCGTACAAAGCTTTGCGCAAAAAGCGTCCGAATGAATCGGACGTTTGGTATTCGCAGCAGATCGCCAAGACCCCAATTGCGCAAGGCCGCGACGCCAGCACTATCAAAAAAAACATGCTGGCCTGAGCGCCAGCAGGTCAGCCACCGGCAATCAAAGCGGGCTGGTAGCCCCCAAGTCGGTAAAGTTGTTGATCTTCACCGACCCGTCGGGGAACCTTGCAATCACATCCAGTTCACCGCCCATGGCCTCGATGTGGCTACGCAGGGTGGACAGGTACATGTCGGTTCGCTTTTCGATCTTTGCAATCGACGGCTGCTGCACATGCAGCACTTCGGCCAACATCTTTTGAGACAGACCACGGGCCTGGCGTAGCTCGTTAAGCGGCATTTCAGCCAACATCTGCCGGGCCATGCCATCCGCCTTCTCGCGTGCGGCCTGGCTCATGCCTGCGCGCAGTTCTGTAAATTTCTTAGCCATCTATTGCTCCTTCACGTCGAAGTTGTACCAGGTGCTGGTCATACAGCCGGTCGGCAATCGGCACATTCACGTCATACCAGCGGTCGTCGCCCGTCTTGTCGCCGCCAATCAAAAGAATCGCCATTCGGCGCGGGTCAAATGCGTACAGCGTGCGAAAAGGCCGCCCGCCATGCTGGGTGCGAAGTTCGCGCATATGCCCATGCTTGGAGCCATGAATGCCACTGCTGTGCGGGTGCCCCAACGCTGGCCCCCGCGCTTCCAGCAACTGCACCGACGCTGCCAAGGAAACTTGCTCGTCTTCCGTCAGGCTGGCCCACCAGTCACCAAATTCGTCTGTGTATTCAACATCCCAAGTCATGCCGCAAATATAGCCTCTGTGGAATATTCCGTCAAGTGCATGTTTAGGGCTCATGAACCAATTGACCTGAAATAGTTGGGCGGAAAGTTTTCGCCCAACTTTTACGACTGACAACGCGCCATTTCGCGCTGTTGTGTTCCAGGCAATGCGCCCCTCTTTCCCTCTGACACAGCACTCACAGCACGCCACCGCGTGGGCCTTTTGTCGCCCAAAACGCCCAACCAAACTTGCGTCTGAGTTCATTCCATACCCGTCAAAGAGGACCCAACATGACGACCACCATCCTGCGTATCCCCGCCGCCAAAACCCAATCGGGCTACTCCCGCTCCACCATCTACCTGCGCATTGCGCAAGGCTTGTGGACCAAACCCGTCAGCCTAGGGCCGCGCGCCGTCGGTTGGCCGTCCAATGAGATTGAAGCGCTGAACGCCGCGCGCATTTCAGGCAAGACCGATACCCAAATCCGCGAACTGGTCGAGACGCTGCACACCAAGCGCAAAGAGCTGATGGCAGCTTGGGGGCTGTAGCCATGAAAAACGTTCTACATACCCTCGCCTATTGGCTGGTCCAGTCCGCGCCTTATGCCGTTGCCATCCTTTTGGGTGTTGCATTGAAAGGGTTTGTATGAACGACCTTACCGAAAATCTCGCAACACCAGACAACTCTCGCAACTGCGAAGAGCCACCCAAACTGCCGCTCGCCTTCACCGTCATTACCGGCATCCAACCGGCACGGCTGACCAAAATCATCGGCCTGAACGCCAAAGGTGGCATGCGTAAGGAAACGTCGGCCATGCTGAGCCGAGGCCAGGCGCAGCGCGTGTCCGTAGCTGACTTGCACGGCCTCAAGTCCCATCTGGATACCCTGACCAGTGCGCAAGCCGTCACCTGGGGCGTCACCAAAGACGACGCGGTGGCAGTCTGCACGCAAGGGGATACCGACGCGCAGCAAGCAGGTGGCATCGCCCGCACCCGCGAGAACTTCAAGTTTCGGGCCGCACCGGGCGTGATGATGCTGGACCATGATGGTTTGCCCGATGGCGAGTTGTCGCCACTCCAGTTTCGGGACCGCTTGATTGCCGCAGCACCAGCATTGGCCAATGCCCCCATGCTCTGGCGGCCCAGTGCGTCGGCGGGTTGTGTGGCACCTGATGGCAGCATTTTGTCTGGCCTGACCCGGCACCGCCTGTACATCCCTGTAGTGGATGCAACGCTGATCCCGGAGGCTGGCAAGGCGCTTGAAGCCCTGCTGTGGGCCACGCCAGGTGCTGGATGGTGCGACATTGGCGCCGCCGGTCAGCGCCTGCCCCGTTGCCTGGTGGATGTGTCGGTATGGCAGCCCGAGCGACTGGATTTTGCCGGGCCATCGGTCCTGGTGGACGGGGTTACCCGCGCCGGGGTTGAAGGCGTGATCTACGGTGACGCAACGGCCCAATTCAACCTGCGCCTGCTGATTGACAGCGCCACGCCTTCGATCAAAAAGCAAGCCCAAGCCGGGCTCAAGGCAGCACGCGCAGCGGTAGCCGAGAAGTGCGACACAGCCCGGCGTAACTGGGTGGCAGACAAGGCTCCTGCTCTTGCGCAAAGCCGTGGCATCAAACTGGCACAAGCCACCAACGTGCTGGAGCGCGCGGCGATGCACCAGGTACTCATGGGCGACTTTGAGCTGACGTGCTCGGACGGCCAGGTGGTGAATGTGGCGCAGCTACTGGACAACCCACACCGCTGGCACAACACCCGGTTTGCCGACCCGCTGGACCCCGACGCAGACAAGCGGGTGGCCGTGGCCCGCCTGCTGAACGGCACCCGGCCAGACCTGTTTTCACACCGGCATGGCGGCATGCGTTACGAGCTGCGTCGCCAGTCGGCACGGGTTCAATTGGGCCGGGGTATGCGGGTGGACTCCACCGATGCAGTGTTGCAAGTCTTGCGCGACCGCAGTGAGCTGTTTGACTTTGGCACCAATGCCATTGCGTTTGTTGCCGACGGCAAGGCCACACCGGTGAGCCGCGACTGGCTGGTAGACCACGCGGGCCGCGTGGCCGAGTTCTACAGCGTCAAAACCGAACGCGATGACGACGGCAATGTCACATCCTCGCGCGAGATCGCCGAAGACGCCCCCACCTACATTGCCAACGCCATCATTGCAAAGCATGGCAGCCGCAATTTCCGCAAACTGACAGCCGTCACCACAGCACCCACCTTGCGGCCCGACGGCAGCGCGCTGGACGAACCCGGCCACGACCCGGCGACCGGGTTGATGTACGTCACCACCGAAGCCTATCCGCTGGCCGTGCCGTCTGCACCGACGGTCGAACAAGCCTTGGACGCATTGGCGAAGCTGTGGCATCCAATCCGCTTGTTTCCCTTTGCTGATGAAGTTGCCGTCGGCGTCACCTTGGCCGCCATGTTGGCCGCATGCTTGCGCCCGGCACTGCCCACCTGCCCGGCCACTGGCTTTGATGCACCAGCGGCGGGCACCGGCAAAACCTTGTTGGCCAAGTGCATCGGTGCACTGGCCACCGGCGGCGATGTAGCCGTGTTGCCACCCACCAATGAAGAGGACGAATGCCGCAAGCGCTTGTTTGCCGCCCTGCGCGGTGGCTCCAAGGTGCTGCTGTGGGACAACGTGCGCGAGCCCCTGGGCAATTCGGTGATCGACTCGTTTTTGACATCGTCTTTGTTTGCCGACCGCGTGCTGGGTGTCTCTGAGAACGTGGAGTTGCCCAACCGCTCCCTGTTTCTTGTCTCTGGCAACAACCTCGTTTTAACGGGAGACACCCACCGCCGGATTCTGCTGGCGCGATTAGATGCGCAGATTGAAACACCCTTCAAACGGGAGTTCGAGTTTGATCCACTCACCGAAGTCTGCAACAACCGCCAAGCCTTGGTGGTGGCCGCGCTCACCATCGTGCGGGCTTACATCGCTGCTGGCAGGCCCAAGGTGGCCAAGGGGCGCATAGCCTCGTTTGAACTGTGGGACGACTTGGTGCGC
Organism: Rhodoferax sp.; assembly: GCA_041919095.1. Classification (GTDB taxonomy): domain Bacteria; phylum Pseudomonadota; class Gammaproteobacteria; order Burkholderiales; family Burkholderiaceae_C; genus Allorhodoferax. Next base: position 35,333 of record JAYRUL010000014.1, read on the forward strand.
CAGCCCTTGTGCTGGCTCAGGGAACGCATGTTGGAGTCGGGCCGGGACTTGAGGGACTTGCCCAAATTTGTGGACCCTGCGGATTCCATTGAGCGCGCTGCGTCCGAGAACCCCGAAACCTCCAAGCTGGCGGCATTGCTGAATGCCTGGATCGCCACCTTTGGCACCACCCCCACGTCACCAGCGCAAGCCATCACCAAAGCGACCGAAGTGTATGGGGCTCAATCCGTATTGTTCGATGCACTCGACGAGATCGCGGGCCAAAACAGCAAGCTCAACGTGCGGATTTTGGGCCGCTGGCTAGAGCGCCACGCCGGACAGCTTTGCACCGGGCTGCGTCTAGTGCTCGCCAACAAGACCAACGGCTTGAAGCGCTGGACCGTAGTACGCACGGTGGAGCGTGCCGCGACGGACCAGGCCAGCCCCACAGTTGCGAGAGTTGCGCCAAGTTGCGAGATTCAGGACGTTGACGACATAGCGGGTGCAATCCAGTTGGACGACGTGGAGATTTTTTAATGACAGCACAGGCCGTAGAAACCGTGGTGGCCCAGCTCGCCGATGCTGGTCTGAACCTCTCGCTTGCTCCCGCCGGTGGGCTGGCCGTGGCACCGTCCAGCCATTTGACCGCCGACTTGCGCGGCCTCATCCGCAGCAGCAAGGCGCTGTTGATTGACTGGCTGACGACGGCCAACGAAGCCGTCAACCATGCACCTGACCTGCCCGACGATCCCGTGGACTGGAAAGAACTGGCAGCGGCCTACAACGCCCACCACTTCAATTGCCCCACTTGCATTGCTGCTGGGCGTGGCAGCCGATATGGACAACGCTGTGGCGCTGGCATGGCGCTATGGCGGGCGTATTGCGAGTAACCAAAACGCACCGGTTCTTGGATTGCATCCGATAGCTGAACAAGCGCCTACACGACTAAATTACATGCCAAATCAGCCGCTAGCCCCCGTAGAACGTGCGCAAGCAGCTATTAAATACATAGCAATTGAAACCACCACTGCACCGAAAAAAGTAAGCCAGCGGCCACGCTGGCTTACAGGCCGTTAGGCCTGTAGCCCCCGTATTCCGTGCGTGACAAGCTACAAAACCTGTAGCAAAGCCAACCCAGTAGGCGCGCGGGCTGAGGGAGCCCCCACGGGGGGCGGACGGGCAGACCAGCGCGCAGGGCTGATGCCGCGCAGCGGCGAAGCACAAGGGGGGGGCGGGGGCACACACCACATGACTGGCCGCAGGCCACTGACCAGCCACACAGCGCGCAGCGCCTGACCAATGCCCAGGTGCCACGACAACCACAAGGGCGCGCAGACGGCGGCGCGTAGGGCGTGCCAACGACCGGGAAGCGCCGACGGCTGTGCGACCGACTCCAGCGAAGGCCACTTTACATAACGCCTGTTGCCTTCACCCGAAGGGCGCGAAGCGGTGACCGGCACCAAGCGGAGCTTTAGCGCAGCGACTGGCGGGCACTGAGGGCAATGCGGCGTTATGTAAAAGCGAAGCGGGTGGCCGTAGCGGGCGTGCGCCACAACTGCCACGAACACGGTGGCCAGGCCGAGCCGAAGGCGATGGCTGATCCAGCACGATGCGCCAGCGAGCCGAGGCCATATCTGCGCACCAGCGCACTGACCAACACTTGCGAAGCACTGGCGATGTAACTCCCCGGCACCTGTGCGGGGCGCACCAGCGCCGCGCGCACTGACTGACACCACAGCGCAGGCAAACCGAAAGCGGTGATGCTGGGTGGACTGGCCCACAGCGCGCAGCGCAGCTCAATCAAAAAACAGGCCGCCCAGCATGACCGCGCTGTTCGCCAACGCCACGCGACAGCTTCGTGGTGCTTGGCCATTGCGGTACTCCGCATTGGCCACTGACCAGAACTACAGACTCACGCAATAGCAAAGCGGTGATGTTGGGTGCGCTGCCACCAGCGCGCAGCGCCATTCAGCAGGCAGCGCGCCCGGCATGACCGCGCTGGTGGAGGTCACAGACAAGCATCGCGCGCCGAAGGATCGTCACTGTCTGCCGCCTTCGCGGTAGCTGATCAAACCCATGCGCAGCACCTTTTATATGACAAATAGGCCGCTAGCCCTCGTAGAACGTGCGTAAGCAGCTATCAAAAGCGTAGCGTTTTGATCAACTCGGTAGCAAGTCTTCACGCTGCGGCAGGTTGGCTATTTTTGCCCAACC
>JAYRUL010000015.1:0-34722 GCA_041919095.1 Rhodoferax sp.
GTCAGATCCACCAGTGCACCGAACATGATGGGGAGCAAGAAGCCTCCCAAACCTCCCGCGAGACCAACCACCCCGGAGACAACACCAATGTTTTTGGGGTACTCGTCCGACAGGTACTTAAATACCGAGGCTTTCCCAACTGCCCAGGCGACGCCCATGATGAACATCAGCGCCGTAAACACCCAGACATTCAGCCCAATCGTAAAACTCTGAGGTCCGGTAACCGTCTGAATCGTGAGCTGGGTTTGCGGGTAGGACAGGATGAACAAGCAAATCCACGATACCCAAAGCACCCACCAAGTCACCGAATGCGCACCCCATTTATCCGACATCCACCCGCCCAATGCACGCAAGACCCCACCGGGAAGCGAGAAACAGGCCGCCAAGAAGGCCGCATCCTTGATGTCGAATCCATACTCGGCCACGTAATACTTGGTCATCCACAGCGACAGAGCCACATAACCCCCAAAGACGATGGAGTAGTACTGGCTGTACTTCCATACGACCGGATCCTTCAGCGCCTTGAGCTGCTCCTTGACCGTTACGCTCTTACCCGCGTTGTGGGAGGGGTCGTCATAAGTAAACAACCAGAAAAGGATGAGCGTGCCCAGCATGATTGCAGCGTACACCTGGGGCACAAACTGCCAGCCATAAGCGACCACCAGGGTTGGCGCCACGATCTTGGTGACCGCAGAACCTGAGTTGCCTGCGCCAAAAATGCCCATCGCGGTACCTTGCTGCGACTTTGGGAACCATCGAGCGCAATACGAAATGCCCACGGTAAACGAGCCCCCGGCCAAGCCGACAAACAGCCCGATGACCAGAAAGTGCCAATAGGCGGTCGCAAACGACATGAGGTAAATCGGGAGGATGACCACAGCCATCAAAACCGCAAACACAATGCGGCCACCAAACTTGTCGGTCAACATCCCCAGGGGCAAGCGAATCAAAGATCCCGTCAGGACCGGCATGGCGACCAGCAGGCCGAACTGTGTTTCGTTGAGGTCCAGGGTTTTCTTGATGGGAATGCCGATCACGGCAAACATCATCCAGACCATGAAGCACATCGTGAACGCAAAGGTACTGGCGATTACTACCGACCAGGCCTTTCGTTTTTGCTCCGCCGTTGTCATTTGGATACTCCTCGAGACATGAAAAACCATTGGGAGGATCGTATGCCGGGGTAAACCCGAAGGGAATCGGCCAGAGGCACAGTGAGCCCCGGCATTCGAACGAGCCGGAGTCATCAATAGGAGGTAGTCTGCGCGATCTGACTAGTCACAAAGGACTAGTCACCAGGGCGGGTCAGGGGTTTTTAGGGGCGAGATCGTTTTCGACCGCATAGATCGCTGCCTGCACCCGGCTGTTGACACCCAGTTTTTTCAAAATGTTCTGGATGTGGATCTTGACGGTGCTTTCGGCCAACTCCAGACCCCGGGCGATTTCTTTGTTGCTGGCACCCCGCGCGAGAAACCCGAGAATTTCGCGTTCACGCGGTGTCAATTTGTCGACATCGGTAGACCGTGCAGACACCGGAGCGCCCCGCACGCTAGCCATCAACTTGGTCGTCATCTGGTCAGACATCACCGCCGCACCTTGTGCCGCGCGACGGACGGCATTGGTCAGGAAGTCGGCGTCGATGTTCTTGAGCAAATAGCCCGAGGCCCCCGCACGCAATGCTTCCATCAGATCATCGGCGTTTTCCGACACTGTCAGCATGACCACCTTGGTTTGCGGCAGATCGTCCAGAATCAGTTGAAGCGCTTCGCGCCCCGACAAACCCGGCATGTGCAAATCCATCAACACCACGTCGGGCTGCAGTGACAAGGCCCGCTTGACCCCTTCCAGACCGTCGCCTGCTTCGCCAACAATCTCAAATGCCGGATCGCGCGACAGCAGGGCCTTGATTCCGCTGCGAAAAAGGGTGTGGTCATCGACCAGGAGGACTCGGATCGGTGAAACCATTTCCAGGGGCTCTAAGCGTGCAGGAGTTCAAGCGTAACACACGTCCCTTTGCCGGGCTCTGTCTGAAATTCAACCGAGGCACCGATGCGCTTGGCACGGGCGCGCATGATGCCAATCCCCACGTGCGAGCCGTCGACTTCCACGACTTGCTCCGGTAGGAACCCTTTCCCGTTGTCGTGCACTTCGATGTGCAGGTCTTTACCGTCACAGCGCATGACCACATCGACCGCGCTGGCATGGGCATGCTTGCGAATATTGGACAGTGCTTCTTGCAAGATATGCAGGACTTGCAGAATGCGGCTGGCTTCGCTGATCGTGCCCTCCCCTTCCTTGGTCAATGTGGTGGGAATGCCGGTGTGGCTTTCGAACTTGTCCAGTGCACTGCGCACAGCCGCTTCCAAATCTGCATGTTGCACTTGAATGCGGAAGTGCACGAGCAATTCGCGCACGGTGTCGTAGCTTTCTTGTATGCCTTCGCGCATACGGGCCAGTTCTTCCTGCGCGGTCACTGTCTGCCCCTTTTGCAAGGACCCCTGCAGCATCTGCGCCTGAATGTTCAGAAATGCCAATGATTGGGCAATGCTGTCGTGCAATTCCTGCGCCAGCAAGTTGCGCTCCTCGGACACAGCCATGTCGGTTTCGCGCACCGCCAGGCGGCGGTTTTCAATCGTAACGGCCAAATGCCGTCCGACCGCTTCCAGCAATTTCACCTCGTCTGCCGTCAGTAAGCGCTGGCCTACGAAAAACAGGTTGAATTGACCCAAGTTGTGATTGCGCTTCTTGACGGGGATGGCCACCATCGAGTTGACGCCCTCCCGGTAACAATGCGGCAGCAGATCCTGACGGTGCGGAACAAAGTTGACAACCGACTCCCCCTTGACCGCACCTTCCCCGCACAAGCAAGTCCCGAGCCCAAGCTTGGCTTCGCAGCTCAAGAACCGTTCCGACAAATTGACCGAAGCAATCAGGTCCAACTCTTGCGTCTTGGCATTCACCATGCGGACCGCGCCGGACTCGGCACCCAACAGATTGCACAGCTTGCCCAGTACACCCCGGCACACGGAGGGAAGCTCGGCCGGTTCTGCCAAATAGGCGGCGATGTCGTACAGCACTCCGAGTTCCCGATTGCGCCCTTCGATGTCCCGGGTTTTGTCGGCGACACGTTGCTCCAAGGTGGCATACAAGTTGGCCAACTGATCCGCCATGGTGTTGAATCCCTTGGACAGATCACCGAATTCATCACCGGTTTCCACCGGAAGCCGCTCGTCGAAACGGGCCGCCGCCATGTTTTCCATGCCCTTGCGCAGCCGAGCCACCGGTGCAATGACCAGGATATGCAACACCAGGATCAGGAACAGTGTCCCTGCCATGGCCATGCCGACCAGCGCATTTTGGTAAATCCACATCCAGTCGGTGTAGCGGGCGTTGCTCTTTTCAATCAGCAATACCAAGTTGTTGACCGAATCGACAAACTCACCCACTTGCGCCCGCAAGGGCAGCAGCGCCTGCATGCGACTGTTGGCGTCTTGGGCATCCATCGCATGCTGTGCTGCCGGTCTGAGTTGCAGCTCCCACTGTTGCCGTACCTGTGAGAATTCGCGTTGCACCTCGGGCTCGCGCGGCAGGAACAGTGGTCGATCGACGTCACCTACGGCCAGCAGTTCCAACGCCGACTCAAAAGTCCGGAAGGTATCTCGTACTTGGCCCAGAATTTCGGTGCTCCGCATGGGCTCGCGTACACTGGTTTCCATCAGGTACACCATGCGGTACACCCGCATCCGTTGCGCCCCTGCTTCGTTGATGGCACCTGCACCGCCCTCCAACTGCCGCCCTACATACAGAGTGGCAATGATGGTTGTCAGGGCCATCACAAAAAATAGCAACAAAATCGCGTTGATTTTGGTTCCGAGTTTCCCGGGAATGCCTTTGATGTTCATCGGATTTCGGGCCAAGCGAAATTGGCATCCGCCTATTTGTGTGTTTTTGACATCCCCTGTGAAGGGGAGGCATGAAAGAGAAGTTCGTTACGCATGTTGAACCAGCCGCCAGCCAACCCGTCCCGTCTTCCTTGGTTGCAGTCGCTGCATCCCGGAAATTTTGCCATGGTGATGGCGAGCGGCATTTTGTCGGTGGGCTTCTCCACGCTGGGTCAGCGGGCATTGGCCCAGGCTCTTTTTCTGGTTTCGGTGTCGGCCTGGGTGTTGCTGGTGGCCCTCAGCATCGCCCGGCTGGTGCTATTTCGCCAGGAAGTGGTGATCGATCTTCTCAACCCCAGGATGGTGTTTTCCTACTTCACCCTGGTTGCGGCAACCAGCATCTTGGGCGTCATGTTCCATGCCCGCGGTTTTTCTGACCTGGCGTTGGCTTGCTGGGTTGCAGCGTTTGTCGTGTGGTGCTTGCTGCTGTACTTGGCATTTTCGGTCTTGACGTTTCTCACCCATGAACACAATGTCAACATCGTGCACGGTGGCTGGCTCATTGCCATCGTGGGGACCCAATCACTGGTACTGCTCGGCGCGCGGTTGGCTCCTGACTTGGGGGTGTATGCCGATTACATGATGGTGGAAGTCCACATGTTGTGGGGACTGGGGTTGACGTTTTACGGCATTTTTGTCACCTTGTTTTGCTACCGCATCTTTTTCCTGACCCTGAAACCCGAGCAAGTGTCACCGTTGCTGTGGGTCATCATGGGTGCCGCCGCGATCAGTGCCAATGCAGGAACCAGCTTGATGCTGGCCGACACCAAACTTCCGTTTCTGCTGGCCCAACGGCCGTTCGTGGATGGCATTACGCTCATGGTCTGGTCCTGGGCCACTTGGTGGATTCCGATGTTGTTCCTGTTTTTTCTCTGGAAGCATGTGATTCGCAAGCTCCCCCTGCGCTACGAACCCGTGCTGTGGAGCTTTGTTTTTCCTTTGGGGATGTATGCGGTTGCAAGCGCCCGGCTGGGCTTGGCCGCCGAATTCGCCCCGCTGGGATGGATTGCGCAGATCATGCTGTGGATCGCCGCACTGGTGTGGGCCGGTACGCTGTTTGCCATGCTCCGGCGTCTTGCGCTGGCCCGACCTTTGTAGTTGTCACAACTGATTCGAAAGCACCCACCATGCCTTTCCGTGCCGATGCTTCCCTGGACCACCTGCTAGACCGCAATGTGCAATGGGTGGTCGACAAGACGCGCAATGACCCCGGCTTCTTTCGCCGTTTGGCTGAGCAGCAGCGCCCGCGCTATCTCTGGATTGGCTGTTCCGACAGCCGGGTAACGGCCAACGACGTCCTTCGGCTCGACCCCGGCGAAGTGTTTGTGCACCGCAATATCGCCAACGTGGCCCATACCAGCGACATGAACTTGCTGACCGTCCTGGAATACGCGGTGTCTGTACTGCAGATCGAGCATGTCATTGTCGTCGGTCACTACGGTTGCGGAGGTGTGGAGCGCGCCCTGGGTGATGAACGCAGTGCCTTGGTGGATTACTGGTTGCAACCGATTGTCATGCTTCACCGCAAGCACAAGGACGTCTTTGACGCCCTGCCGACCCAGCTGGACCGGGTCAACCGGATGTGCGAGATCAATGTGCAGATGCAGGTCCGCCGTCTGGCGGCCACCCCCTTGGTCGAGAACACCTGGCTGCGCGGCGAGCGCGCGCTGCATTTGCATGGATGGCTGTACGGTCTCGAAGACGGTTTGCTGCGGGATGTGGGCCCTACTTTATCCAGCGTGGAGCAGCGTGACAGCTTGGCCAGCATTGACGACTGGGTGCGCAACCCCCCCAGTGAAACCAACAGCAGCCGACGCCTGCAAGCCTTGCACGCTTTTGGTGGGTGTGACTGCCGGCAACCCTAAACCCGAGCGCATCCCTACCCTGGATAAGGCCATGGAACTCTTCTGTTAGCACTCGATCGAAGAGAGTGCTAATATTCTAGGAAATCCTTTAGGAGTTCGCGTATGTCCACTTTTGCAGGCTCTCAAGCGCTGACTTTGGCCAACCCCTGGGCCCTGGTGCCCTCGCTGGGCAACCTCGACGCCTATATTTCGGCCGCCAACCGCATGCCCTTGTTGACCCACGAGGAGGAGCAGACCTTTGCACGCAAGCTGCGCGACGAGAATGACCTGGAAGCAGCCAGCAAGCTGGTTTTGTCGCATTTGCGCCTGGTCATTTCGGTTTCGCGCCAGTACCTGGGCTATGGCTTGCCCCATGGTGACCTGATTCAGGAAGGCAACGTCGGCCTGATGAAAGCGGTCAAGCGTTTTGATCCGGATCAAGGCGTGCGCTTGGTCAGTTATGCCTTGCACTGGATCAAGGCTGAGATCCATGAGTACATTTTGAAGAACTGGCGCATGGTGAAAGTGGCCACCACCAAAGCCCAGCGCAAGTTGTTCTTCAATCTGCGTTCGATGAAGCAACGCTTCAAAAGCGACGATGCCTTGGCGGAACTGGACACCCACCGCGACACGCTCAGCCCGGACCAGGTCGAGCTGATGGCGCGCGAACTGGATGTCAAGCCCGAAGAAGTCATCGAAATGGAGACCCGCATGGCGGGTGGGGACGTCTTGTTGGACCCGGCTCCCGGTGATGATGGCGAGGACGCATTTGGTCCGATCGCCTACCTCACCGACACGCGCCACGAACCGGTGGCCGTCATCGAAGCGCACCAGCGCGACATGCTGGCTACCGACGGCATTGCAGCGGCGCTGGACACGCTCGATGTCCGCAGCCGGCGCATCGTGGAAGAGCGCTGGCTCAAGGTCAACGACGATGCCAGCGGCGGCATGACCCTGCACGAACTGGCTGCCGAATATGGCGTCAGTGCCGAGCGTATCCGCCAGATCGAAGTGGCGGCCATGAAAAAAATGAAAACGGCCCTGGTGGCCTACGCCTGAGCCAGCGCCCAGGCCTCTAGGCCTGCTTCAGCAGGATTCGAATGTCTTCGGTCAGGCCCTTGGGGCCTGAACCGTAGCGGGTGAACAGCCGCAGCTGGCCCTTGGTATCGTAGACATAGCTACCCGCCGAGTGGTCCATGGTGTAGCTGGACGGTGACTTGCCTTCAACCTTCTTGTAGTAGATCTTGAAATCCTTGGCCAGCTCCGCCAGTTTGGGAAGCGGCGCGTACAAAGCCAGGAAAGTCGGGTCAAAGTTGACCATGTAGTTCTTTAAGAGCTCGGGCGTGTCGCGCTCAGGATCTACCGAAACAAACAGCACCTGCAGCCGCTCACCGTCTGGGCCAAGCGCTTTCTTTACCTCCGCCATCTCAGACAAGGTTGTCGGGCATACGTCCGGGCACTGGGTATAGCCGAAGAACATAACCACCACCTTGCCGGCAAAGTCAGTCAATCGGCGCGTTTGGCCGTACTGGTCCGTCAGCTCAAACTCCCGGGCGTAGTTCGCGCCTGTGACGTCCACCGACACAAAGGCCGGTTGCTGGGGTGTACAGCCAAAAATAGAGCCAAAAGTGACTCCAGACCCCGTCCACATTGCGTAAGCAGCTATTGTCTTTATAGCGAATCGGCGGGAGTTTGCAGGTGTGGGGTCGGTCATGGGTTTCATCCGGTGGCGCTCGGTCATGCGAAAGTGCATCAGTGTAGGTAATGGTCCAACAACAACGCGGCGAACAAGGTACTCAGGTAAATCAACGAAAAACGAAACGTGCTGCGCGCCAGGGCCTCGGTATACCCTTGCCAGAGCCGCCAGGCGCGCAGAATGAACCCAACCCCCAACACGACCGCACAGGCAAGGTACAAGCCATGGCTCATGCCCTGCACGTACGGCAGCATACCTGCCACAAACAGGATCAGGGTATAGAGCAGGATTTGGAGCCGTGTATAGCGGTTTCCGTGCGTGACGGGCAGCATGGGCAAGCCGCTGGCACGGTATTCGTCGGCACGGTACAAAGACAACGACCAAAAGTGCGGTGGCGTCCACACAAAAATGATCAGCAGGAGGATCAGCGCCTGCGGTCCGACTTCCCCGGTCATGGCCGCCCAGCCCAGCACCGGAGGCATGGCGCCAGAAGCCCCCCCCACCACAATGTTCTGTGGCGTCAAGGGTTTGAGCACGGCCGTGTAGACGATGGCATACCCCACAAACGTGGCAAATGTCAGCCACATGGTGAGTGGGTTGACGTACCAGTACAGCAGCGCCGAACCCGCCGCACACAAAATGACCGAAAACACCAACGCTTGCACACTGCTGAGCTCCCCACGCGCCGTGGGCCGCCAGGCGGTGCGCTTCATCTTGGCGTCAATGGCCTGCTCCAGCATGCAATTGAAAGCCGCAGCGGCGCCTGCCACCAGCCAGATTCCAATGGCTGCAACGGCACCGGTCTGAAATTGCGCCAGGCTCGGAACCCCCGGAATGGCCAGCGCCATACCAATCACCGCACAAAACACGATGAGTTGGACGACCCGGGGTTTGGTCAGGACATAAAACTGCGACCAAAGGGGTGCCGGGGGCACGGCCGACTGCGTATTCATGCAAATGCTCTCATTTCGTTGTGCGCCGAACTTGGCAAACGCACCCGCACGGAATCGAATACCGCCACCAGCACCACGACCATCGCACCCGCGCCACCGGTATGCAACACCGCCGCTAGCATGGGCCAGTCCAGGACGACGTTACTCAAACCGGTGATCAACTGCAGCATGAGCAGCGCACCCAAGGCACGCGCACCGTTGCGCGCCTGCGGTACCGTGTGCAAACGCCAGGCCAATGCAGCCAGCGCTACCAAAGTGACGATGGCCAACAGGCGATGCACGATGTGGATGGCGGTCAACGCCTCCAAGGGCAGTGGTTTGCCCTGGAAATCCAGCCCGAGCGGTCGCCACAGACTGAACCCGTTGGCGAAATCCATCTGCGGCCACCAGACACCTTGGCACAACGGAAACTGGGTGCAGGCGAGCACAGCGTAGTTGGAACTGACCCACGCCCCGGAAGCGGCTTGCACGACCAGTAATCCCAGCCCGGCAGCAACGGCCCGGTGTAAGTACGGCGGTGGAATGTGGGGGAGGTTTCGCGCCACCGGCGTTTGCCGTTGGACTTGCAGGGTCAACAGGGCCAGCAACCCCAATCCACCCAGCAGATGCAGCGTCACGATGACGGGGAACAACTTCATCGTGACGGTCAGTGCGCCAAATGCGCCTTGCATGCAGACCCAGAACAGCGTGAAAAGCGTCAAACCGCGTCCTGCCCCGTTCTGAGGGTCCGGCCGCAGCCATGCAACCACGGCCAGCACCGTTACCAAAAACCCGACACCGGTCGCGAAGTAGCGATGCACCATTTCGATCCAGGCTTTGCTGGTCGTCACCGGTCCGCTGGGCATGATGCGCTGCGCCGCATCGATCTGGGCTTGCGCCCCAAACGGACTGGCACTGCCATAGCAGCCTGGCCAGTCCGGGCAACCCAGACCACTATCGGTCAAGCGGGTAAATGCGCCAAAGAGCACCAGGTCAAACGTCAAGAACAAGGTGGTTACCGTTAGCGCATGCACCCATCCCGACTTGCGTTTTCCAAAACGCCAGACAACCCAAACCAGAGGGACGCAACCCAGCAAGGCACCGGTGATCAGCAGGCGTAGCGTGGGCGACCAGTCGTAGAGGGCGGGCTGCATTGGTATGGTTTCCATTCAGCGCCCGGGTGCATCCCAGGCGACGGAGGCGCGCAGCAGGCGTTCCAATACACGGCGCACCTTGCGGGCACCGGTGCTGTCATAGTTGGCGGGAAAGCGCGCCATGGCATTCCCCAGCGGATCCACGACAAACAAGGCGGTGTCCAGGGCGTCGCCATCAGCCGCTGGCAACCATGCCCCTACGTCGGTGGGAGATACCTGGAGAATCTGAAAATCGCTACCCCAGGAGGCAGACCCCTGCGCCAGCGGCTGGCCGTGCGGCACCAACCACACGGCGTCCACACGATCCTTGTCCTTGCCCAGGGTTTCCCGCAACTGGTGCAAAAGGCGCAAACGCTCCTGGCAGGCGGGCGGGCACGCACCGGGCTGGACGCTGACCAGCAACCATTGGCCTTTCAACGTCGCCAGCGACCGTACCTTTCCTTGCAGATCGCGCCCCTGGAGGGCACCGACCGGGCGGGGTGGGTCGATCAACTCCCCCCATTCCAATCGCCCTGCGGTTGTTCCTTGCCAATAGGCCCAAAACGCCACCGCCACGGGCAGTGACAGCACCACCACCATGGCCAACAGCTTCCAGTGCGCCCGGCGCCGGTCCTTGGCCTGGCCCGCAACTTGATCGGGCTGGCCGGCTGCAACGCGAGAGGACTTCATGCGCGCGGTTTCCATTGGACTGTGGCAGTCAGATAGAAGATCACCAGTGCCAGGGCCATGCCGTACCACTGCAAGGCATAGCTTTGGTGCTTGGCCACGCGGTCCTCCGGCGCGGGCCAATTGCGCACCAGCGCCTCCGCACCGTCGCCCGGGTCTTGCAAGATGACCACGGGCTGGACCGGGTACTTGCTTTCGGCGGCAAAGCGCGCCAGATCCAACCGACTCCAGAGCCGCGCAAGGTGCTCGGCCCGCTCGGGCATCAAGAAGAACGCCTTGTTGCGAGGTACCGACGCCACACCCTGCACCTGCACCGTTCCGGCCGGTGGGACTGCGGTGGGGAGCATGTTGCGGCCCTGCGTCCAAGGCGCCCATCCGCGGTTGACCAGCACGCGGGTATCCGAGCCTGCCAGGCGCAGCGGGGTCACCACATGCACGCCGGGCTGGCCCGCTTCTTGGCGGTTGTCCACGTAGAACTGCCCCGCTGGCTCATAGACGCCTTGTGCCATGACTGGCGCGTCTTGAAACGCCGCCGGATCGACCAGCTCGGAGCCCAGCGCGCGGGGCCCTAACTGCGCCCGGGCGGCATGCTGGGCTATTTCTGCTGCGCGGCGTTCACCTTTGCCGGCCTGCCATTGACCCAAGTGCACAAAAAGCGCGACACCCACCCCTGTTGCCAGGGTGGGCCAAAAACGGGGTTCCAAACGCAGGGGGGGCACGATTCAGGCTTCGCGGGGATAATGGTCGACTCAACTGTTCAAGCTGCCATGTTGACCAAGTCGCTGATTGTCGTTGTTTTGCTTTTCATCGTCTTCACGCTGTTTAGAGCCCTTTTTGTCCTCATGCGCAAAGATTCCGACAAGACCGCCGTGGCGCGCGCCTTGACGATTCGGGTGGCCTGCTCGGTAGGCTTGTTTTTGGTTCTGTTGCTGAGTACCAAGATGGGCTGGATCCAGACCCACGGCTTGCGCTAGATCTGCCTATTCCTCGGCCCGAGAGCCTGGGGACCACCAAGAATGCCCGGGATCGGATGGCGGGTGCCGCCCGGCGCTGCAACGGCACCGGGCTGGCTCAACGGCACTACAGCCAATACACAAAGACAAACACGATCAGCCACACCACGTCCACGAAGTGCCAATACCAGGCGACCGCTTCAAAGGCAAAGTGGTCATCCTTGGAGAAATGCCCCTTCAGGCAACGCCCCAGGATCACTGTCAACATGATGGCACCGAGCGTGACGTGCAGGCCGTGAAAGCCGGTGGTGATGAAGAACGTAGCCCCATAGACGCCGGCACCCAAGGTCAAGCCCAGTTCACTGTAGGCATGCGCGTATTCGTAGACCTGGAAACCCATGAACACCACGCCCAAGGCAATGGTGGCGGCCAGCCCCCCAATCAGCTTGGTGCGTTGGCCCGCAATCAAGGCATGGTGGGCAATCGTCAGCGTAACCCCGGAGGTCAGCAGCAACAAGGTGTTGATCGCAGGAATGCCCCAGGCCCCCATCGGAGTAAACGCCTCGCCAAAAGGCCCTGCACTGGGCCAGGCGGCAGTGAAGTCGGCATAGGGGGTGTAGGCAGCTTCGTATCCGCTCAACTCCGGCAAGGTGATGCGGCGCACGTAGTACAAGACGCCAAAGAAGCAGGCGAAAAACATCACTTCCGAGAAGATGAACCACACCATGCCGATGCGGTAGGAGCGGTCTTCCCACGCGGTGTATACGCCCCGCACGTTCTCGCCAATCACTTCGCGAAACCAGCCGACGACCACATAAAGAATCAGGGCCGCGCCCAGGAACATGCTCCATTTGCCCGGCGGCACGCCGTTGAGCCGAAAAATGAAACCCAATGCGAGCAAGAAGATGCCGGCAGACAGGAAAGTCGAATAGTTGCTGGCCGCAGGTACAAAGTAATGACCTTTTTCGGCGGGCGTGGAGTGGTGGGCCATAGTGCTTCTTTCTCTACCGATCTAAACGGAATGCCCCTACCCCTTGGGCTTGGGTGCTTCAAAAAACGTATACGACAGTGTGACCGTACCCAGCTCCCGATCCAAGTCCGGGTTGACCACAAACACCACCGGCATGGAGCGCTCCTCGCCCGGTTGAAAGGTTTGCTGGCTGAAGCAGAAACACTCGATCTTCTGGAAATAGGGGGTCGCCACGGCCGGAGTGACACTGGGCACCGCCTGGCCAACGAACACCTGGTCTGACAAATTCTTCACCGTGTAGGTGGTATGGATGACTTCGCCCGGATGTACCCGCATGGAAAACTGCTCGGGCGTGAGTAACAGGCTGACCCCCGGCATCGAATGGCTCAAGAACTCCACCTTCACTTGCCGTGTGGTGTCGATCTGGGTGTTGGTACTCAGCACTGCAGGCGCAGCATTGGTGCGCCCGTTGAACCCGGTCCAACGACAAAACGCGTCGTACATCGGGACCATGGCAAACCCAAAAACGGAAAACACCAGGGCCACGCCCACCAGCTTCAGTGCCAGTCGCTCGTTGCCGCGCCGCACGGCCAACGCACCGTGCGCATCGGGCGATGCATTCAAAACGGGCGGAACTTCCATAGCGCCATTGCAAACAGGACCATCGCCAATACGCCCAGTGCCCAACCCAGGCGCAGGTTGTTGCGTCTGCGTTGCTCCCACAGGGCGGACTCAGTCGGGGTACGGGTTACTGGAGCGGTCATCACCAAACCAAACTTCATGAAATCGTGGGTTGCTTCTCAAACGTGTGGTACGGTGCAGGCGAAGGAACCGTCCACTCCAACCCGTCTGCCGCCTCCCAGGCTTTGGCCTGGGCCTTTTCGCCGCCACGGATGTTCTGGATCACGTTGTAGATGAAGATCAGGTGCGACACCCCCAAGATGAAGGCACCCACGGTGGACAGCATGTTCCACTCGGTAAACATCAAGGGGTAGTCCGGAATGCGGCGCGGCATGCCGGCCAGTCCGACCAGAAACTGGGGAATGAAGGTCAGGTTGAAGCCGACCATCACCACCCAGAAGTGCAGCCGACCCATGCGTTCGTTGAGCATGTGGCCGGTCCACTTGGGCAGCCAGTAGTACACACCCGCCATCGCCCCCATGACGGTGGTCGGATACAACGCGTAGTGGAAATGCGCCACCAGGAAATAGGCGTTGTGGTACTGCGGATCAGCGGCCGCATCGGCCAGCACCAGTCCGGTCAAGCCTCCCCAGCCGAACAGAATCACAAAACCGATCGCAAACAGCATGGGAGTCTCAAACGTGAGCGAACCACGCCAGATGGTGGCGATCCAGCAGAAGAACAGAACCGCCAGCGGCAACGAGATCAACATGGTGCTGTACATGAAGTACAACTGCCCCCCGGTGGACATGCCACTGGTGAACATGTGGTGCGCCCACACGACCACCGACAGGGCCGCAATCCCCCACATGGAATAGACCTGCGCCTTGTAGCCGTACACCGGCTTGCGCGAAAACGCGCTCAGCACATGCGGCACCACGCCACAAATGGGGAGCAGCAGCACATACACCTCGGGGTGGCCCATGAACCAGAAAATGTGCTGCCACAGCACGGGATCACCCCCACCGGCGGCGCTGAAGAAATGGGTGCCAAAG
Source organism: Rhodoferax sp. (assembly GCA_041919095.1). Classification (GTDB taxonomy): domain Bacteria; phylum Pseudomonadota; class Gammaproteobacteria; order Burkholderiales; family Burkholderiaceae_C; genus Allorhodoferax. Next base: position 13,833 of record JAYRUL010000015.1, read on the forward strand.
TGCCGGTCCATCAGCACCATGGTGACGCCGCCAGCCAGCACCGGCATGATGGTGATGAGCAGAATGGCCGTCATCAGAAAGCCGTGCGCAAACAACGGCATCTTGAACAAGGTCATGCCCGGCGCACGCATGTTCAAGATGGTGACGATCACGTTGATCGACCCCAGAATGGACGAAACCCCCAGCATGTGCACGGCAAACACCGCAAAATCCATGCCCCAGCCGCTTTGCACCGACAGCGGCGCATACATGGTCCAACCGGTATCCACCGCACCCGGACCGATGCCCGCAATACCCAGGAAGAACGGCAATACCAGCATGACCGCTGCGGGCGGCAGGATCCAGAAGCCCCAGTTGTTCAAGCGCGGCAGCGCCATGTCCGGGGCACCAATCATCAAGGGCAGCATGTAGTTGGCCAAACCGGTTGCCGCAGGCATGGCAAAACCAAACACCATGATGAGGCCGTGCAAGGTGATGAGCTGATTGAAGAACTCGGGCTGCATCAAGTGCAGACCCGGCTTGAAAAGCTCGGCACGCACCCCCAGAATCATGGCACCACCCGTCAGCAACATGGTGATGGCAAAGATGAGATACATGATCCCGATGTCTTTGTGGTTGGTGGTTGATATCCAACGCATCACGCCACCACGGCCGTGGTAGTGGTCATGGTGGTCGTGGTGACCAGCGGCATGCCCTCCGTGCGGATCGTGGGCCATTTCGTTTGCCATGGGCAACTCCTTCAACTAGATCGGGGTATCGGTTGCAGCGCTCGTCAGGTCTTTTGACCAGCGGACTCAGCCTGCGCCGTTTGTTTCTTGGCTTGGATCCAGGCATCAAACTCAGCCTGGGGAACCACATGCACCACGATGGGCATGAAACCATGTTCCTTGCCACACAGTTCCGAGCACTGGCCCCGGTAGGTTCCGGGGGTATCCACCTTGGCCCAGAATTCGCGCAGGAAACCCGGCACGGCGTCGCGCTTGACCCCAAAGGCCGGTACCCACCAGCTGTGAATCACGTCATTGGAAGTGGTGATGAACCGAATCTTCTTGTTGACCGGCAATACCAAGGGGTTGTCCACTTCCAGCAGGTAGTGCTCGCCTTTGGGTGCCTGGTTGGCAATCTGTTCGCGCGGGGTCGTCATGCGGCTGGTGAATTTCACGCCTTGCTCCGGGAACTCGTATTGCCAGAGCCACTGGTTGCCCACCACTTTGACAACCAAATCCGCATCGGTCTTGGTGTCTTCATACATCAAGACCGCGTGGTATGCGGGAATGCCAAACACCCCGTAATCCAGCACCAGCAATCCGGCAAAGGGCACCAGCACCCAAAACCACTGCTTCTTGCTTTTCGGTTCGGTGAAGTCCGCCGCCTGGTGCCCGACCGACTTGCGGTGCTTCCAGAACGAATACAGCATGAGCGCCAACACCCCGAAAAACAGCGACAGTGCAATCACCATGAACAGGTTGTGCACGTGCAGCGTTTCGTGGGCAATCGGAGTGACGGGGTCGGGAAAGGTCGAACGAAAATCCGCCCAGGCCACCAAGGGAGCTGCCGCAACCACGGCTCCTAGCGCGAGCTTCTTCATGCCTTCCAGCTTTTCCATGCCTTGCATAAATCGGTACCTTATTTTTCGTTGCTGCGCTTTGACTTACCGCAAACAGCAGCCAGAAGTGTACCGGATTCAACCGCCATACCCCTTTGGTTGCTGGGGTTGTCCCCGCAGCCAGGTCAGACACTGCGGGGCAGGTCTCTTTGCAGCCAACGGGGCGCCTAGTTGCTCAACGCGCCCACACCATCTGCACGGTCGGCCAGGCCAAGGCCAGGGCCATCAGCAGCGGCGTCAGGGTCCAGGCCAGCTCCATCCATACCGAGACATGAAAATTACCCGATTCCTTGGTCGGATTGCGATGGTGCATCCAGCATAGCACCAGCATGGTCAGCGCCACCCCAGTGAAAACGATGACACAAAACCCCAACAGTGCGCTGCGTAAATCCACCGATTCCCCTTTTGATCTACGGCGCCGAACGCCGACCGTCCAGCCCCAAAGTCGCCCGCATCTGCTCCAGCGAGATATTGGATTGCGCGCGTACCGCCATGGGCGCAGCCAACTTGAAAGCGTGGCCATAAATCACTTCGAACTCCAGGGTCAGGCGACCGTCTTGTGCCGGGTCGGACAACTCCTGCTGCAGAGCCTGGCACAACCGCGCATACCAGGCGCGTCCGCGCAGGCCGGCAAAACGCTCCACATGGAGATTGCGGCCCAACTCGCGCAGTTCCGCCAGCAGACGCTGCGGCGTGGCAAAACTCAGGGTGATGCGCTCCATATCCATCACCGGCTGCGCAAAGCCCGCCTGCACCAGCATATCGCCCCAGTCGTGCATGTCGGTAAAGGCATGGGTCGGCGCAGGCCAACCCTGGCGTGCATACACCTGACGCAGCGACTTCAGGGTGTCCGGGCCCAGGCAGGAAAACATCAGGAAACCATCCACCTGCAGCAATTCGTGCCAGCGCGCCAGCAGGGCCTGCGGGTCGCTGGCCATGTGCAAGGCCATGTTGGCCCACAACATCTGGACCGGCTGTTCGGGGCTACCCCAATGCAGATGCGAACTGCGCCAGCGCGCCGGGCTCCACCACGGTGGCGTCCATCGAGATCGTACGGCCAGGGTCTGCGCGGGCGTAGTCTGCACCACATGGCAGGGTGCCGTCGGGTACCTGCCCGCCACCAAGGCGTGACCCTGCAGTCCGCCTTGCAAAGGCTCCCAGTCCAACCAGCTGGTGGGCTTGACGGTGATCCAAGGCAGACGCTCCTGCATGCGCCGCGCCACCTCTTCGTGCAACCACGGCGAACGCGGGTGCACCTGGCAAGCCCAACGGGCGGCCGCGGCAGGCGCTAAGGTGGGTGGGAGCTGGTTGGGCATGGCAAAAAACAGGGGGCGAGTATATTGGCTGGGTGTTTCGCCGATTGATTCAGGGGCTTTCCCAACGCCTACCCAGCCAGTGCCTGGTGTGCCAGCGTTGGCCCACGTTTGCGCTGTGTCACGATTGCGTGGCGCACTTCGGGCAACCCCAGCACCGCTGTACGCGTTGCGCCTTGGCCCTACCAGAATCCGTAGCGGTGTGCGGGACATGCCTGTTGCATCCGCCACCGCTCGATGCCTGTTTATGCGCGGTGGACTATGCCTACCCTTGGAACGACCTGGTGGCTGACCTGAAGTTTCGGAACGAAAGCAGCCGCGCCTTGGTACTGGCGCGCCTGCTGCGCGCCGCCCATGGGGTGGAAGCCGCACTGGACAGTGCCGATGCCCTGATTGCGTTGCCACTTGCGCCGCAGCGTCTGCGCGAGCGCGGCTACAACCAAGCCCTGGAACTGGCGCGTGCCTTGGACGCGCGCAAAGTGGACACCACCGTGCTGCTGCGAACCCAAGATGGGCCACCCCAGCACAGCCTGGCACGCGCCCAGCGGCTGCGTGCCATGCGGCAGGCTTTTGTGGTGGACCCGCTGCACCGTTCCCGCGTTCAGGGGCGGCGGCTGTTGCTGGTGGACGATGTCATGACCACCGGTGCCAGCCTGCACGCGGCCGCACATGCCCTGCGCGAGGCGGGGGCCGCCCAGGTATGCGGTCTGGTCTTCGCGCGCACGCCCGCGTAGCGGTCCGTACCCAGCGTGCAGGCCGGAAGCGACAATCGCCGCATGTTCCATATCGTTCTGGTTGAACCCGAAATCCCCCCCAACACCGGCAACGTGATCCGCCTGGCCGCCAACACCGGCTGCACCCTGCACCTGGTCGAGCCGCTGGGTTTCTCGATGGACGACCGCCACATGCGCCGCGCCGGGCTGGACTACCACGAATACGCCACGCTCACGCGCCATGCCAGCTGGGACGCCTTCAAGGCCCGCGAATGCCCGCCGCAGGAGCGCCTGTTCACGTTGACCACGCGCGGCACACGCAGCCCCTACACGGTGGCTTTTGCACCGGGCGACTGGCTGGTGTTTGGTTCCGAAACGCGCGGTCTGCCCGATGCGGTACGCGCCGACTTTGCGCCCGCGCAGTGCCTGCGCCTGCCCATGCGCGAAGGCCAGCGCAGCCTGAACCTGAGCAACGCGGTGGCGGTGACCGTTTTTGAGGCCTGGCGGCAAAACGGGTTTGGTGTCTGACGGCACCGGTGTTCGGCAGGCTCCGCCTTTCACTATGATTTTGATAGCTGCTTACGCTTGATCGACGTGGGCTAGAGCCTGATTTGACTCAAATTTTGGCCCAAACGCCCCAACTCGGACTACGGGTAGTAACGCACCAGCGATTCCGCCACGCACACCGGTTTCGGAGCCCCCTCGCGCTCGACCGTCACTTCCCAGGTCACTTGCAGGCCACCGGGGTCGACGGGGTCGCAGGCCAGCAACTTCATGTGCGCGCGCAGGCGGCTGCCCACCGGCACCGGCGCAATGAAGCGAACCTTGTTGAGGCCGTAGTTCACGCCCATGCGGACCTGGGCCACGGTCAAGGCCGCATCAAAAAATTGCGGCAGCAGCGACAGCGTGAGAAAGCCGTGCGCGATAGGGCCACCAAACGGCCCGGTGCGGGCGCGTTCCACATCCACATGGATCCATTGGTGGTCGCCCGTGGCCTGGGCAAACTGGTTGACCTGCTCCTGGGTGATAGTGATCCAGTCGCTGGTGGCGACGGTCTGCCCGATCAGGGGCGGCAGTTCGGCAAGGGTCTGGAAGGTCTTCATGCCGGCACTGTAGTGCCCAGGCGCGTGTTGGCGTTGTCAAGCCAGTGACACAGCCCTGCCCACTGGGCCAGGTCTTTCTCCACCCGGTGCGGCGCGACATCAAACAGGGTGAGCCCGCGCGCAGCCAGGTGCACGTAGTTTTGCGTGCTGCGCAAATAGCCCAGCACCGGAATGCCCAGCATGTCCACAAACTCGTGCAGGTGGTCGGAGGCAATGGTGCGTTCGTCCACGCGCATGCCCACCAGGCCGATCTGGGTCTTGGCCGCGTGCTTGCTTTGCACCAGCTCATCCAGGAAGGCGCGTGTGGCAAAGATATCGAACACGCTGGGCTGCAAGGGCACCACCACCTGGTCGGCCAGCCGAATCACGTCCTTCAGGCGCTTGCCGTGCAGGCCTGCCGGGGTGTCCAGCACCACATGGGTCGTGCCCTTGGGCGGTTTGGCGATGGCGTCGTCCTGGATGTCCCAACTGCTGATGCGCGGCGCAGCGGCCGGACGCAGCCCCAGCCACAGCTTGGCCGACTGCTGGCGGTCGATGTCGCCCAGCATCACGGCATGCCCACGCGAGGCGAAATACCCGGCAATATTCGTGGACAGCGTGGACTTGCCCACGCCGCCCTTGGGATTGGCCACCACCACAATCGGCATGATCGGCTCCAGGCGTTCAAGGAATTTGCTATGTTAGCGCCATGGAACACACCCCCAACTGGCTGAGTCTGAGCTTTCTGTACCTGAGTGCTGCCGTCCTGGCCGTCCCCATCAGCCGGGCGATCGGCCTGGGCTCCATCCTGGGGTATCTGGGGGCGGGCATTGCCATCGGCCCGTGGGGCCTGGGCCTGGTGCGCGAGGTGAACGACATCTTGCACTTTGCCGAATTCGGCGTGGTGCTGATGCTGTTCCTGGTGGGTCTGGAGCTCGAACCCAAGCGGTTGTGGCAACTGCGCCGTCCCATCTTTGGCTGGGGCAGCGCGCAGGTGCTGCTGTGCACCGCCGCGCTAGCCGGTGCGGGGCTGCTGGCCGGGGCCGACTGGCGCACGGCGGTGGTGGCGGCGTCGGGGCTGGCCCTGTCGTCCACCGCCATTGCGCTGCAGGTGATGGGCGAGCGCAACCTGAACGCCACCAGCAGCGGCCAAGCCGGGTTTGCGATTCTGCTGTTTCAGGACGTGGCCGCCATTCCCCTCTTGGCGCTGTTGCCGTTGCTGGCCGTAGGTTCCATGCCCAATCAAGCGGTAGCCCCCGTGGAAATTGCGCAAGAAGCTATCAAAATCATAGCGATTGTGACCGCCATCGTGCTCGGGGGTCGCCTGGCGCTGCGCCCGCTCTTGCGCTGGATCGCGCGCAGCCGCACGCCCGAAATCTTTACCGCCGCCTCGCTCTTGCTGGTGGTCGGCATTGCGCTGCTGATGCTGCAGGTGGGCCTGTCCATGGCGCTAGGCGCCTTCCTGGCCGGGGTGTTGCTGGCTGAGAGTGAATACCGGCGCGAGCTGGAAACCAATATTGAGCCCTTCAAGGGCCTGCTGCTGGGCCTGTTTTTCATGGCCGTAGGCATGGGCGTGGACTTTGGGGTGCTGGCCCAGGCCCCCTGGACGGTGCTGGGTCTGGTGGCTGGTTTCTTGTTGCTGAAAGCCGGGGTGATCTACGCCTTGGGCCGTGCCATGGGCCTACCCTACCAGGAACGCCCGGTCTTTACCTTGCTGCTGGCGCAGGGCGGCGAGTTCGCGTTTGTGGTGTTCCAGGCCGCTGCAGGGCATCAGGCTCTGGCCCCCCAGACCGCGTCCTTGCTGGTCGGCGCGGTGGCGGTGTCCATGCTGCTGAGCCCGCTGATCCTGGTGGCACTGGACCGCCTGCTGCTGCCCCGCTACGCGCACTGCGGGCGCACGCCCATGCAGGAAATCGACGAACCGCAAGAGGCCCCCGTGCTGATTGCGGGGTTCGGGCGCTACGGCCAAATCGTGTCGCGCGTGCTGCTGGCCCACGGTCAGCCCTGCACCGTGCTGGACCACGACGCCGAGATGATCGAAGCCGCACGCCAGTTCGGCTACCGCGTGTTCTTTGGCGACGCCACCCGGCTCGATCTGCTGCGCACCGCCGGTGCCGCGCAGGCGCGCGTGATCGTGGTGGCGGTGGATAGCGTGCAGGATTCGCTGGAAATCGTGGACCTGGCGCGTGCCCATTTCCCGCAGGCGCAGATCGTGGCGCGCGCCCGCGACGTGACGCACTGGAACCAATTACGCGATCGGGAGGTACGACTGGTGCAGCGCGAACTGTTCGAGTCCAGCCTGGCCAGTGCGCGCAGCGTGCTCGAACTGATCGGCACCCCAACCCTTCAGGCACAAGCCGTCGTGGATCGCTTTCGCCAGCACAACCTGGAACTGTTTGAGCAACTGCACCCGCACTACAAGGACAACGCCAAGCTGATTGCCGTGGTCAAGCAGGGCCGCGCCCAGTTCGAGGAACAAATGGCGCGCGAACGCGCCGATGGGGCTAATCGTTCAAGTTAGCGGCTGGGGTGCGCTCAGCGCCGCAAACGCGAGCACATGGCCATCCGGGTCCAGTGCGTACGACGCATGGTGGCCCCAGTTGCGCGCCAGCAAGGGGCTGAGCTCCGTCGCTCCCGCAGCCAGCGCACGCGCATGGCAGCGCGCCGGGTCCTGCACCAGCAGGTACAGCTCACACCGCGCGCCACCCCGGCCCAGGGCCGGATCGGGCAGCTGCGGCCCCAGCAACGCGCGAATGCCCCGCTCAGGCATCAAACCCAGGATGGCCCCACCGGGCAAGACGAACTCGGTCATACCAGGCACCTGCAAGCGTGGCTCAACACCCAGCGCCGCGGTATAGAAGGCCGTGCTGCGCGCCGGGTCGGCCACGTACAAGATGAAATGGGCCTGCCCGGTCATTGGGGCGGCGGGGGTGGCTGCACACCGGGTGGCGGCAACGGCACGGTGGTCGGTGTAGCGGGAGCAACCGGTGCAGGGGCAACCGGCGCGGGCGCCACCGGCTGAACTACCACGGCGGGCGCTGGCTGGCGGTAGTAGGCGCGCGACGACTGGTTGTTCTTGGACACCATGCACTGCTCGTAGGCAATGTCGTAGCGCCGCTGCGCGCTGTAGCCACTTTGTTGCGACTGCCCGGCACCAATGGCCGTGCCCATGACCAGCCCGGTGGCGGCACCGGCGGCGGTACCGTCATGCCGGCGCGTGCTCATGGCCGAACCCACCGCCGCACCCAGCAAGGTACCCACCACCGCCGCGCCCACGGCCGCCTCGTTGCCTTGCGCCGGACCGATCGATTGCTGCGCATAGGCGCGGCAATACTGGTCCTCCTGGGCAAACAGCTCCAGCGGCTTGCCCGGCGTTGGCATCACTGCCACATGCGGCCCCGTGGGGGGCGATGCGCATCCCACCAACAGGGCAACCGCACCCACGGCGAACAGCCCCGGTGCTTGCTGCCGGGAACGTGCAAGAAAACTCATTTGGATACTCCTTGGGGTTGCGCAGGCACCGTGCGCCAGCCACTAGGGCAGGATGCCACATGGGGGTAATAGCCCTTGGCCGCGTCGCAGTAGTACCAGAACTGCTGCTGCGGCACGGGCTGGACGACCGGGGCTGGCGTTGGCATTGGCGTTTGGGCGGGCACCGGCACCTGCACGATCACCGGCTGCGTAACGACCTGCTCAACGATAACCGGGGGCCGGTAGGGATCGGGGAACGGATACACCGGCTGCGGATAGTAGTACCAGTTGCCATGCACCACCCACCACCAGCCATACTGGCCGTGGTGGTGCCCCTGGTGCCAGCGTCCGCCGCGCCAGCGGTGCAGGTCGCGCGACTCAAAACGATGCATGTCACCGCTGTGCCATTGCACCCCCACGGACACCGATTGCGCCTGCGCAGGCACCCCACCCGTGGCGACCAACACCACAAGCAGCATTTGGAGAAACGTCAATCGCATGGTGCACCTTCAAACGTTGCACGCACAGGGACCTCCCCGCGCTACGCACACTATTGTCAACGCAGCACGCCCGCACCGCGATGACTGTTACAACCATCTTTACCGACGGTTCACCGCTTCGATACGCGGGCCTTGCAAGGGTTCCCGACACTGCCGGGCATGGACCTTAAATACTGCCCGATTGAGGGGGGCAACTTCGGTGACACCCTCAACACCATGGTGTGGCGCACCCTCTTCCCCAACCTGTCCAGCCTGCGCCCGGACGTACTGGTATACGGAATCGGCACCTTGCTCGATGGCCGCCATGACCGCGCACGCAAGAAAGTGGTCCTGGGCTCGGGTCTGGGTGAAGCCCAGGCCGCCCTGCCCGATCCCAACTGGGAGTTTCGATGGGTACGCGGCCCCTTGTCGGCGCAGGAGTTCGGCATCTCCCAAGAACTGGCACTGGGCGACCCCGCCCTGCTGTTGCCCGAACTGCAGGCCGGTCTGGGCGGAACACCCCACGGACCCATCGGCCTGATACCGCACTACCGTACCTGGGACAGCTTTGATTGGCAGACGGTTGCGCACGATGCGGGCATGGTCGCCATCAACCCACGCCAATCCCCCACAGCGGTCATTTCGCAATTGCGCGCTTGCTCTCGGGTGATGGCCGAGTCGCTGCACGGAGCCATCTGTGCCGACGCCATGGCCATCCCGTGGGCGCCGTGCATCCTGGCCCACCGTTTCAACGAGTTCAAATGGAACGACTGGCTCGCCACCGTCCAGCGACCCTTCGTCCCCATGGTGGCCGACCGCCCACTTGTGCGCGACATTCGAGTGGCCAAAGCCTGGTCGAACCGGCTGGCACGTTGGGTGCACTACAAGAGCCAAACCCGCCGTCCTGCACTGCGGCCGGTGGCGCGGGCTACGGCGGCCGACGCGCAAAGTGTGTCGGAAGCCTTGGCGTCCTATGCCCGCCAAGACACCCACTTTGCCTGCAGCACGCCAACCGATATCGCGCGCCAGCGCGAGCGCATGCTGGAAGCCTGCGCACGTTTTGCCAGAGACTACGGGCTGCGCTTTACACCCTGATCCGGCGCGGGGCTGCATGGTACGCTTGCGCCATGTTCAGCCCCTCCCAAGCCGACGTGCGGCGCTTCTTCTGCGATGTGTATGCCAAGAGCCGCGCCGGTCAGCCGATGCAGGCCATTGAAACCCTGGCCAGCCAATGGATGGCCGAGCATCCGCAGTACGCAGCCGACTTTGCCGATGTGGAGGCCGCACTGGCCGCCATGGGCAAGCCCGATCCGGGTCGGGAGAATCCGTTTCTGCATCTGTCGATGCACCTCTCCATCAGTGAGCAGTGTTCCATCGACCAGCCTCGCGGCGTCCGCCAGGCGGTAGAACTGCTCACCCACCGGCGCAATTCACTGCACCAGGCCCACCACGAGGTGATGGAAAGCCTGGGCCGCATGCTGCAAGACAGCCAGACGCAGGGACGCCCGCCCGACGGCGCGGCCTATGTGGCCGATATCCAGAGCCGTGCCACGCGCGATTGAAATGCCCATGAAGCCAGATCTCTACCAACTACTCGACACGCTTGACCCTCGGGCCGATCGGGTCGCCCGCAACCTGTGGCTGGCGCGCCTGCTGCAGTGGATTCGCGGCGAGGGCCGCGACGCCCGCGCGGCTGCCGGACGCGTCGAATTGCTGCTCGATACCTTGCAGGCACGCCCCAACTGCCGGGCCCGGGTGCAGGCGCTGTGGGTGCAGACGCTGACCACCGTGGACGCCAGCATCGTACTGTCCGACTACGGGTTGCCCTCGCGCGCTGCTTTTGTCAGCGAGCTGATCGATCGCATCCAGCTCAAGCTGCTGCCCGCTTCGCCGGACACCGCCGACGGCGGCGAGTTGTTTGGCCAGTTGCTGCACACGCCGTTGGACAGCCAATGGCTCGATTCCCTGAGCGCCAGCACGGTCGAGCGACTGGCCGGGTTGCTGCATGTACCCGCAAAACCTTCTGCCACAGGCCTGAGCAGCCACTGGAAGCAGGCCTTGGTGCAGGCCATTACCTTTTGCACCAGCCAGATCCGGGCCATTGGCTTTTCGGTGGAGGTTCGTGCCCGCCTGCCGGATTCGGTGCGCGAGGCCAATCCTTTTCTCCAACTGGCCGCCGATTGGGACCACGTGCTGGCGCAGTGGCACAGCGAAGCAACCGCCCCCACAACCGAAGCGCTGGTGCGCTACCAGGCCCGGTTGGAGGCGTGCCGCAACGCGGCCCGCACCGTTTATGACCACTTGGACCACAACGGCATTTCGGTGGACCTGGTGTTTCGGCTGCGCCAGCTGCGCGAGCGCATCGTGCGCATCCAGCAACTGCTGGACACCCTGCTGGAGGCCGACACCCACCGTGCCACCGTCGTGCTGCTGCAAAGCCTGTGCGAGATGGGCTTGGCGCAGCGCAGCGTGCGCACGTTGGTGGCCGAAAACTCGTCGCTGCTGGCCGCAAAGGTGGCCGAGCGCAGCTCGGAAACGGGTGAACACTACATCACCCGCAATTGGGCCGAGTACCGGCAGATGCTGCGCCAGTCCGCCGGAGGCGGTGCCGTCATGTCACTGACCACCGCACTCAAGTTCGGCATCCTGGCGCTGGGTTTTTCCGCGTTCTGGTATGGCTTTTGGGCCGGTGTGCTGTATGCCGTCAGCTTTGTACTGATCCAGATCCTGCATTTCACGGTCGCAACCAAGCAGCCTGCCATGACTGCACCGGCCATGGCCGCCAAATTGCGCGATCTGAGCCCGGCACAGGGGTTGGCCGAATTTGCCGATGAAGTGGAGCATCTGGTGCGCTCGCAGGTCGCCTCGGTAGTAGGCAATCTGGCGTTGGTGGTGCCGTGTGCGCTGGCACTGTGCTGGGCATGGAGGGCAATGGTCCCGCAGCCCTTGATCGACGCCGATACCGCGCGCTATGTGCTGCATTCGCTGGACCTGCGTGGTCCCACGTTGCTGTTTGCGGCGTTCACCGGTGTCTTGCTGTTTTCCAGCTCCATCCTGGCCGGCTGGGCCGAGAACTGGTTTGTGCTGCACAAGCTGGATTCCGCCATCCGTTTCAACCCCCGCATCACCGACATGCTGGGGGAAGCGCGCGCCGCGCGCTGGGCCCGGTTCTTGCGAGACAACATCTCAGGCATTGCGGCCAATACGTCACTGGGTTTCATGCTTGGGCTGGTGCCCGCCGTGCTGCAGTTCCTGGGCATTGGGCTGGATGCACGCCACGTGACCCTTTCAGCCGGCCAGCTCGCGGTGGCCGTGGCCAGCCTGGGACCGCAGGTGTTGCACGCGGCTGAGTTTTGGTGGGCCGCTGCTGCCTTACCGTTGGTCGGCGCGCTCAATGTGTTGGTGAGTTTTGCGCTGGCTTTTCGGGTTGCGCTGCGCGCCCAAAACGTCACCGTGCAAAATCGCCGTTTGCTCTACCGCACCCTGGGCGCACGCCTGCGTCAGCAGCCGTTGCGATTTTTCCTGCCACCCTCTGACACCCATGCCACTCATTAGCATCTTGCACGTCGCTCGTCTCATGGTGGCGGCATCGCTCGCGCTGCTCGGCGCCTGGGGCGTTGCGTGGGCCCAGGCGCCAGCCGACGCCGGTACGGCCGAACTGGTGTTCTTCAATCGAAGTGTGTTCACGTTTCGGGCACCACTGACCGGCATTTCTGCCGCCGACCGGGCCCAGCGTGCCCAGGCCCGCCTGCGCTATCTGGTGGAGCGCAGAGGCACCATGGAAGTGACCTTGAAGCCCGACCCGGCCGGCACCCTGGTGCAAGTCAACGATGCCACCGCCTTTGTTGTCAGCCCCGCAGACGCCGACCCTGCCCGGGAAGAGTCGCCCGCTGCCGCCGCCCAGCGAGCCCGCGATGCGCTGCGGGTTGCGCTGGCCGAATACCAGCAGGCCCACAATTGGGATTACCTCCTTCGCGCGGGCGCCTGGGCGCTTGCTGCCAGCGTCCTGGTGGCGCTGGGCTTGTGGCTCGCCCGCAAGGCGCACATCTGGATGGAAGAGCGGCTGGTGGCCTCCTCGCATGCCCATGCGCCACGCTTGGCGGTTGCGGGCGTGGTGCTGCTGCGCCGGGAACGCGCCGTCTGGGTGGTCCGCTCCGTGGTCCGCACCACGTACCGTCTGCTGGTTCTGGTGGTTGCACTGGAATGGCTGGGTTTTGTGCTGCAGCAGTTTCCGTTCGTGCGCAGCTGGGGCGAATCGGTCAACGCCTGGATGTGGGAATTGGCACGCCGCGCCATGACCTTTGCCGCCGATGTGGTGCCCGAAATGGTGGTGGCCGTCATCATTCTGTACGCCACCTGGATGGGAACGCGAACCCTGGAACGGTACTTTGCCGCCGTGCAGGACGGACGCGTCTCGCTCGCATGGCTGGACCCCGATCTGGCTGCACCCACGCGGCGCTTGGCATCGGTGCTCCTATGGGTTTTTGGGCTGGCGATGGCCTACCCGTATTTGCCGGGTTCACAGACCGAAGCCTTCAAAGGCTTGACCGTGCTGCTGGGGCTGATGGTTTCCTTGGGCGCTTCAGGGTTGGTGGGTCAGGCCGTCAGCGGCATGATCCTGACCTATGGCCGCATCTACCGCAAGGGCGAGTACGTGCGTCTGGGCGACGTGGAGGGCACCGTGACAGAGCTGGGCGCCTTTACCACCCGCCTGCGCACCGGCCTGGGCGAAGAGGTGACCATTTCCAACGCAGCCATCCTGGCCGGCACGACGCGCAACTATTCCCGTGCGGTCAAAGGCGCGGGGTATGTGCTCGATACCACCGTCACCATTGGCTACGACACCCCCTGGCGGCAGGTTCATGCCATGTTGATCGAAGCCGCGCTTCAGACACCCGGTGTGCTGGCCGAGCCCGCGCCCCAGGTCTTTCAAACTGCTCTGCAGGATTGGTACCCCCAATACCGTCTGGTGTGCCAGGCGGTGCCCGCAGAGCCCCGCCCGCGCGCCTTGGTGCTCAGCGCCCTGCATGCCAATATCCAGGATGTGTTCAACACGTACGGTGTCCAGATCATGTCGCCGCAGTATTTTGAGGATCCACCGCAACCCAAGGTGGTCCCATCGGGCGCGTGGTACACCGCGCCTGCGGTGCAGCCTGACACCGGGGCCGCGAAACCCTGAAGATCGTTGGGGGAGGCGACGCGCGCGAAGGCGAGTTACCGGAATCGGTTGGGCTGCACGGTGAGCAACTCACCCGGCAAGCTGCCGATGTAATTAGCCAGTTCCTTGAGCTCCGCTTGGGTGAACTGCTTGGCAATTCCACCCATGACCGGATTGGCTCGACCCACCATGCCATGGCGCTCGCTTTTGTACGCTTTCAGTGCAACGTAGAGATAGTCGGCGTGTTGACCCGCAATCTTGGGGTAGCTGGGGTCGATCGGTGCACTCAGGCTTGGGCCATGGCACGACGCGCATGCACCCTTGGCCACCAGTTCCATAGCCTTGGCAGTGCCGTCCGACGCTTTACCCAAAGGCTGCGCCCCGGCCACTGCACCAGCCGCTTCGTAATAGGCGCCGAGATCGGCCATGTCCTGGGCGGTGAGCCCATCGGCCACACTGCGCATGGAGGGATGCTTGCGTTCGCCTTTCTTGTAGGCAGCCAGCGCCGTACTGATGTACTTGGCGCTTTGCCCCGCAATCTTGGGGACCTTATGCACTTCGGGGAAGCTGGCGTGGTATCCGACAATGCCGTGGCAGCCAATGCACAAGGCATTCTTCTGCTCACCCGCGCGGATATCGCCCTTGAGTTCCTGCCCTTGCACGGACAATGGGGTCACGGATGCGACAAATGCGAACAAGGCGCATAGCAACTGTTTATTCATTTTGCAAGGACAATTGAGGTTTGTTTGATAAATATCAAATGTCATTATAGGTACGGTGATTACATAGCGCGCCCGCATCGGCCAGTGGCTGACCGGTAGTCCCTTTTTTCTGCAACAGCCCATGAAATTCCACGGATCCAAAAACTACGTTGCCACACAAGACCTGATGCTTTCGGTCAATGCGGCCATCACCCTGCAACGCCCTCTGCTGGTCAAGGGCGAACCCGGCACCGGCAAGACCATGCTGGCCGAAGAAGTGGCCCAAGCGCTGGACCTGCCGCTGCTGCAGTGGCATATCAAGTCCACCACCAAGGCCCAGCAGGGCCTGTATGAATACGATGCCGTCAGCCGGCTGCGCGACAGCCAGTTGGGGGACGAAAAGGTCAAGGACATCCACAACTACATCGTCAAGGGCGTACTGTGGCAGGCCTTCACCAGCGACACGCCGGTAGCGCTGCTGATTGACGAAATCGACAAGGCCGACATCGAGTTCCCCAACGACTTGCTGCGCGAACTCGACCGCATGGAGTTCTACTGCTACGAAACCCGCGAACTCGTGCGTGCCAAGCACCGCCCACTGGTGTTCATCACCTCCAACAACGAAAAGGAACTGCCCGACGCTTTCTTGCGCCGCTGTTTCTTTCATTACATCAAGTTCCCCGACGCCGCCACCATGCAGTCCATCGTGGACGTGCACTTCCCGGGCCTCAAGAAGGAACTGCTCAGTGCCGCCATGAAGACCTTCTTCGAAGTGCGCGGTTTGCCGGGCCTGAAGAAAAAGCCGTCCACCAGCGAGTTGCTCGACTGGCTCAAGTTGCTGCTGGCCGAGGACATCCCCGCCGAAACCTTGCACCACAAGGACGACAAAATGGCCGTGCCCCCCTTGGTAGGCGCATTGTTGAAGAACGAGCAGGACGTGACCCTGTTCGAAAAACTGATGTTCATGCAATCCCGCAACCGCTAGGCGCACCATGGCTGCCCCCAATCCC
The DNA here is from genome assembly GCA_041919095.1 of Rhodoferax sp. Classification (GTDB taxonomy): domain Bacteria; phylum Pseudomonadota; class Gammaproteobacteria; order Burkholderiales; family Burkholderiaceae_C; genus Allorhodoferax. The sequence goes on from JAYRUL010000015.1 coordinate 29,366, forward strand.
CTGATGGAAGGCGTCTCGGACGCCATTGGCTTTGTTGGCGGTGCCCTGCTGGGCTTCTGGACCGGGCAGTTGCTGGGCCTGGACGTTTTTGCCCCCGGCTACGACGCCAGCAGCCTGGGGGGCATTGCCCTGGTGGGCATCGGTGGCGGCCTGGGCTTGCAGATAGCGCGACGCTGGCGTGCGGCACAAGGTGCCGGCAAGGAAGACTGACATGGCCTTAGTGGAACCCGTCACCCTGCGCGACCGTGGCATTGCCCTGGTGCCGCTGGCGCTGGAACACGAGGCGGGCCTGCGGGCCGCAGCGGCAGATGGTGCGTTGTGGAACATCCGTGTGACCTCGGTGCCCGAGCCCGAGGCCACCCGCAGTTACATCGAAAACGCCTTGGCCATGCGCGAGGCGGGAAGCCGCTTCGCCTTTGCCGTGCAGGAAGATGCCACCGGAAAGGTGCTGGGCTGCACCAGCTACCACGACATCGTGCCTGCACTCTCGCGCCTGGAAATTGGCTGGACCTGGTATGCCCAAAGTGTGCAACGCAGCCATGTGAATACCACCTGCAAGCTGCTGTTGCTGACCCACGCGTTCGAAACGCTGGGCTGTGCGGTGGTGGGCTGGCGCACGGACAACTTCAACTTTAAATCGCAAGCCGCCATCGAGCGCCTGGGTGCCAAAAAAGACGGCGTGATCCGCCATCACGCCCTGCGCCGCGACGGCACCGTGCGCGACACGGTGATGTACAGCATGCGCGCCGGTGAATGGCCCGAGGCCAAGGCGCAACTGCTGTACCTGCTGAACAAGCCGCGCTAACAACCACCACGAGGTTGCGTATGTTGCTGGATTTTTTTTACACCCTGCGTTCGGCCAAGCTGCCGGTTTCGGTCAAGGAATACCTGACCCTGATGGAAGCCTTGAAGAAAGGCGTGGTCGGTCCGAATGTGGGAATTTCGGACATCGACAGCGGCGAACCTTCCGGCTACTCCATCGACGACTTCTATTTCCTGTCGCGCACGGCCCTCGTCAAGGACGAGAAGCACTATGACAAGTTCGACCGCGCCTTTGCCGCCTACTTCAAGGGCGTGGACCTGGTGGCCGATTTCACCAAGGAAATCCCGGCCGACTGGCTGCGCAAGAACCTGGAAAAGTTTCTGACACCCGAAGAGCAGGCCAAGGTCCAGAAGATGGGCTGGGACGAGCTGATGGAGACGCTCAAGAAACGCTTGGAAGAACAGAAAGAGCGCCACGAAGGCGGCAGCAAGTGGATCGGCACCGGGGGTACCAGCCCCTTTGGCCACGGTGGCTACAACCCGCAGGGCATCCGCATCGGCGGCGCTGGCAAGAACAAGAGCGCCGTCAAGGTGTGGGAGCAGCGCGCCTACCGCGACTACGACGACCAGCAGGAACTGGGCACGCGCAACATCAAGGTGGCGCTGCGCCGCCTGCGCAAGTTTGCCCGCGAGGGCAACCAGCTCGAACTGGACCTGCCCGACACCATCCGCAGCACCGCCGCCAACGCGGGCTGGCTGGACATCAAGATGGTTCCCGAGCGCCACAACAATGTGAAGGTGCTGCTGCTGATGGACGTAGGCGGCACCATGGACGAGCACATCCAGCGCGTGGAAGAATTGTTCAGCGCCGCCAAGGCCGAGTTCAAGCACCTGGAGTTCTATTACTTTCACAACTGCGTCTACGACTTTGTGTGGAAGAACAACCGCCGCCGTTTTGCCGAAAAGTTCGAAACCTGGGACATCATCCGCAAGTACAACAAGGACTACAAGCTCATCTTCGTGGGCGACGCCACCATGAGCCCGTACGAGATCCTGCAGCCCGGCGGCAGCGTGGAATACAACAACGAGGAAGCCGGGGCCGAGTGGCTGCAGCGCCTGACCCACGCCTTCCCCAAATACGCCTGGATCAACCCCGAGCCCCAAGGCGTATGGCAGTACCGCCAAAGCATCAGCATCATCCAGCAGATCGTGGGCAACCGCATGGTCCCGCTGACCCTCAAGGGGTTGGAAGAGGGCATGCGTCAGCTAACGAAGTGAACATTGCCCCCACGGTCGCGCACTGCGTGTCGCTCCCTGCCCCCCGAGGGGGCCGCGTTTTGCCTTGGGAGCGGCCCGACGGCAAAACCATGCCCCCACGGTCGCGCACTGCGTGTCGCTCCCTGCCCCCCGAGGGGGCCACGTTTTGTCTTGGGAGCGGCCCGGCGGCAAAACCATGCACCCACGGTCGCGCACCGGCCCCGGAGCGGCCCTTACAATCTGCGCCCGGTTGTCTCCGTAGTTCAATGGATAGAACGGCCCCCTCCTAAGGGGCAGATACAGGTTCGATTCCTGTCGGGGGCACCATGCGGCAGCACTTGCTATGCATTACGTAGCTGCTTACGGCCATTTCATAAGGGCTATATCCATTTTTTGCCGTTATTTCACCCGCTTAACGGACTAAAACATGCATTGTTGTTGCCTATTATTTGCAGAGCCCCAACCCGTTCAACCCCTCTTCTTTTTGTTCAGCCATGCAACCCACCTTGCCGATTCAATTGGTCACTGACTTCCAACCGGTGCCTTGCTCCGACCCCAATCCCATCGTGGGTGGGCGCGTCGAGCTGCAGCTGCTCACCACCCTCAAGTGCAACCTGAAATGCAGCTATTGCTCGCTGGGGGTGGGGGAAGTGCTGGGTTCGCAGGTGCATGTGGAATACGACATCGAGCACCTGGCCGCCTTTGTCGACAAACACCTGCAGGGCAAGGAGGTCTACGTCACGTTCTATGGCGGAGAGCCCACGCTCAACAAAAAGCTCATGCTGGAAGTGATGGAGCGCTTTCCGCGCTTTCGTTTCCAGCTGCAGACCAATGCCACCCTGATCGACAACCTGCCCACCTGGTCGCTCAACCGCCTGTCCAACGTGCTGGCCTCCATCGACGGTGGCGAATCCACCACCGACGGCTACCGTGGCAAGGGCATCTACCGCCAGGTGACCAAGAACCTGCGCGAAGTGCGCGAACACATTGGCGGCAGCGTGACCGCGCGCGTAACCTGGGGCAACCCCGACACCAGCTTTGATGAGCTCGACAGCCTGCTGGCCGACGACACCCCGTTTGACTACCTGTACTGGCAGTTCGTGGCCGACGAAATGTATGCGGGCGACTCGCTGGACAAGCGCAAGGCCGTGCTGGTGCAACTGCTGGACAAGTTCTTTGCCCACACCGACCACCTGTACCCACTCATCCCGGTCATGGGCATGGTGCGCAACAAGCTGTTTCCGCACCGGGGGCGCGAGTTGTATGCCGGGGCCACGCAATGCCGCGTGTCCACCCATTTGCTCAACGTCATGCCCAACGGGGAAATCTACCCCTGCCCGGACATGATGTACGCCCACCACATGAAGATGGGCGACGTCAAGGCCAACTGGCTCCAGAAAAGCCCGCTGCAGCAAACGGCCAACATGCCCTGCCAGCAGTGCGAGGCCTACGACTGGTGCCGTGGCAACTGCATGAAGAACATGTACCTGGGCTACGAGAAGAACGACCTGCGCTACCGCACCAACGTGGTCGAACCCATTTGCGAGCTGGTGCGCTTCATGGGCCGCGAGATCGACCGCCGCAACCCCCAGGCCTGGTTTGAACGCGCCAGCCTGCCCGTGCGCCGCCAGATCACCGATTGCGAGGTCTACGAATACGTGGAAATCATGCCCTGAGGCGCGACCGCATCATCGGGTCCGGCGATTTCCAGGGGGCTTGGGGCCTTGCCGCATTTTTAGTGCGTTTTAGGGCTGAAGGCCTTATGGAATATGCGTAAGCAGCTATTGATTTTGTAGTGGATTGAAAGAGTAGTTTGGCAGGCTGCAGGTCGAAGTCCAGCGGAGAATGCTCGGCTGTACCGGGGGCGAAGAGCCGCGTCGCACTCAGAACTCAAAATTGAATTTGTATTCCTTGTAGTGACCGGCACAACTCGCTTCGTCGAGGATCACGAGTGCCCTCTTGAAGTCAGCAACAATTTCTTTGCGCATAGGCTCTACCCCCTGCGGCAACCAGACGCTTCCGCCCCGTCGAGCGCTGTATCGGAGCCTGCGGGTCTCCTCCAAATACTCTTTCGGCCTGCTAACGAAACTCACCGTCTCCAGCGTGATGTTCACGCGGTGACCATGCCAATTGAAGATGAACTCCGAAGTGACCGGTTCATCGCGCCCATCGGTCTTCATATGCCGGAGGTACGAGTTCTGTTCGCGATCAATCGTCCAGGGGATTGGACTACTTGGCGACCAATCGAATTCTTGGTTCTGTTCGCGCAAGCCATACCGAACAATGTCTTCCTCAGATGCAATTTCATTCACAAAAGGCATAGCGTTGTCCTAATCAATAATCGGCCTTGAACCTACAGGCAACCCGCCGCGATGGCGGCGCAACCGTAACGTAGCGGGATAGAGCGGGTCAGCAAAACTTAGCGGCTAGTTCTTATCAAACGTTGTTTCGTGAAACCGACTTCTTTTTTCTTCAGTCATTTTTTTCGTTAACGTAACTACGAGCGTTCTTCGAAATGCAGAAACGAGGCACAAGTTAAGTGCGAATATGAGCACACCAGACAAATACACACTGCCCGGCAAGAAAACACTTCTACCAGCCGTACATAAAAAAAGAAAACTTCCTAGCCGACTGGCTTCAACAGACCGATAAGGCACTATCAACAACATCAACAACATCAACAACAGAGCAATCATCGATATTAGTGACGAGAAAGTGATCGTTATTTGCACCCTGGTTTTAGCGATACCAAAATCAGCCCCGAAAATTCGCATCATTACCAGCGGCATCACACACCAAATAACCGAGGCACAAAACCGGTTTGCCTGACTTGCTGCGCCGCTGTACTCCCCAAGATGTCTGATTTGCGTATTCCAACTGGCCATAAAGTCGGTGAACGCAACGAGCTGTGGATAGCGGTCGAGGACGTCCAAGGGCGTAATCCAGACAAAGGCCATGTTGACCAAAAAGAAGGTCCACCATAAATAGTGCGCCTTGCGCCACTGCGTCGGCTTCAAGTGTTCGTAATGCGGTTTTGTAGGCATAGCTAGTCTTGCTGCATTTTGAGTGTGTTTTCAGGCTGCAGGCCTTATGGCATATGCGTAAGCAGCTATACAAATGATAGTGAATGCGCAGGGCAACCTGGCTTCCAACGCGCCTTGGCTGTGCGCCCACGCAGCAAAAAAGTCGGTCGATGTTGGAAAAGACCGACACCACGACTATTTTCCCGGTGATAACTTTGCGCGCCATCCGCCTACACCGAGGAATTTGCCATGCCCAAAACCCTGATTGAACCCTTCCGCATCAAAAGTGTGGAACCCATCCGCATGACCACCCGC
>JAYRUL010000016.1:0-32503 GCA_041919095.1 Rhodoferax sp.
CTATTTTTGCCCAACCCCCGAAAATGTAAAAATTAGCCGAGAGGCTCTTCCTGCGTCTCCCTGAGCACCCTGCTCCAAAAGGCGGGATCGGCATAGCGTTCCGCCAGTGCATCGATGTTGACCTTGGATGTCGCGTCGGTGAATTCGAAGCTCCCGAACAAATTCACATGCTGCCAGGCCACGGGAGAAATTGAGCGGAGGATATCGATGGCCGCTTCTTCACCGGCAGCTAGTTTCTGTCCGTACACCTTGGAAATCAGTGCCGTGTTGTAGTAAATGATGGCGTTGGCGATCAGGCGTGAGCATTCATTCCAGAGATGCTGCTCCGCCTCGGTTCGCACTTTGAATTTCCCGCCGTTGACGAAAGCCACTGCGCGCCGGAACCGGTGATAAGCCTCTCCACGGTTGAGCGCCTTCTGAACGCTTTGGCGAAGATCAACATCATCAATGAAATCCAATACATACAGCGTACGACAGATGTTGTCCAACTCCCATAGGGCCTTTTTGGTCTGATTTTGTCGCAGGTAGCTGCTCAGTTTGCGCACGATGGTTGCCTGTGTCACATCCTTTTGGGCTAAGGAAGCCATGATGCGCTGGATGTTGGGCCATTCCTGGATTATCAAATCTTCATACACCTTGCGTGACGGCTTGATCAACAGGTCGCCATAGTGGCTCGGGTTTTCAAAGCCAACCAGGGTTTGAGTCTTCTTATGCAAGTCGGCGTAGCGCGGAGCGAATCCATAGCCAAAGGTGCGCAGAATCCAAAAATTGACCTGGTTGGTGCCATGCGTATCGGTCGAATGCCGGTCCGGCTTGATGTCAGAGGTATTGTTGTAAAGCAGATCGAATACAAAGTGGCTTTCGTGTTCATGGGTGCCGATGATGCGTGCGTTGATCGGTACGTGGTTTGCCACTAGCGTGCAGGCGCTCACGCCCTTTTGCAAACCAAAGTATTTGGGTGCATGGCGCGCATTGAAGGTATCTCGCTGAGTCTCGAAGCGCTGCCCGTCGCTGCTGGAGTGAATCTCGTCGCGGATGTCGAACAGATGAAAGGCCGGCAAGGACGCAATGGCATTGCTGATGGCGTCGTTGGCCAAGCGCAAAGTCTCTGGACGCAGGAAATTGCGTGCCGTCGTCTGCAAGGACGAAAAACTCAAACCGGACACTTCGGCCATTTTCCATAGGCCCATGTTGGTTCCAAGCGCCACCACGCTGGCCAGGATTTCACGAGGGTCTGGAGCATGCTTCACATAACGATCCAAGACATGCGTGAAACCGCTCAAGAAGCCAGTTTTGTTGGCAACGAACGACAACAGGTCGGCGATCCCGGTGCCGGGCAATGACCCATAGAACGGGCTGTTTACGGGTTCTTCAGCCTGCGGGTAGATCAATTTCCAGCGTCGTTTCTCTGCTCGGCCAATGATCTTGATATGTTTGTTGACACTTTCGTCGATGCGCGTATTGACATCAATGATGCGGGTCTCCAAGGCTTCGCGGAAGGTCTTTAGGGTTTCCTCGATGGGAGTCAGCAGCAGCGGCGCGCCAATGTCCGCGAGAACCTTCTGCTGATGGGCCCACTTTGCATCGCTGATCAGGTCATCTTCGAAGCGGCGGAATTCGTTGCTGTCTCTTACGTAGACATCGCCTGCTTCCAAGGCATTGCGCAGCAGCTTGTAGACCAAAAACTCGTAGCGATCAATCACCAGTTGCTTGGAGCTGTCCTTTTCACTGTCGCCATCCGCATCATTGTTTTCGGGCTCAGCGTACAAATATGGCCATTGTGCTTTTGGAATCAGCGCCGTGGGGAAGAGTGCAAGTTCGGTCTGCCGTGGTGACTTGTGTTCCCGCAACAAACGCTGTAAAAATATGACGCCCTCCAGCAGCGGGGCATCTTCCACTCTCCCAGCGAAATCCAATTCGCAAAACAGGTGGCGCAGGTTTCGCTTGAAGGTGTGGGATAGCTGCGTGTAGTACGACCACTGGTAGGCGGCCTTGTCAAAGCTAATGTTGCGAAGGTAGTCAGCCACTACCGGAAACTGCTTTGGAGCCAGCAGCCCAAAGGCACGCTCTTGGACTTCGGCAAATGGGATGTCGCCCGTAATCGACTTGTCAATGAACAGATGCAGCACCTCGCCTGCAGCCGTCAGGTGCTCGCTGGCATCCTCCAGCGCCTGCTGCATGGCGGCCTCGGCCGCCTGTTTACCGTCTTTTTCATACTGATCGACCAGATAAATGAAGGCCTCAATCAGGTTGTCATTGATCTGCCGAAAACGATGGAAAGCAAAGCACAGCAGAAACAGCCGGGTATTACCTTTGGGCATGCGCTGTAGCTTGTAGACGGTGTAGAACTTAACCAACGATGCGTAATATTTTCCGCTCTCGTTGGACAGCCCAGCCATCACCAGGAAGCGTTGCGCAAAGTCATGCAAAGGCTGGAAGAATTTGCGGCGCTCGACTTCCTTTTTAAGTTCCTTGTTGCTGAAGTCCTTGGGCTCGTGCTTGAGCGCACTGATGCGATACATCTGGTCATCTGCCTGTAACAAGGCGTCCAGAGCATGTTCCACCTCTGGTGTCATCGCCTGCGCCAACAGGCCTGTGACGCGGTTGCGTTCCTTGGTGACTACACGCCCAACCAAATCCTGCAGTGTCGAGTATTGCGGTGCGACAATGCGTTCATTGTCGAGTTGCAGCAGCAGTTCGCGCAGGATAAAAGCTGGCTGGGTTGATAAGGCAGCGATTCGACAAGCCCGATCTTCCAACTCTGCCGCGGCCGTGCTGTCAAATCCACGGTAGTTGAACAGATCCAGTATGGCTTGCTGGATCAGCACACGTGATGGCCTGGAGGGCGTTTTGACTATGTCAGCCAATTTACCTGGGAAGTATTTGGCGATAACGAATTGCAGATCGTTCAAAACCGCGTGTGGCTCAAAAACGAAAAACTGTCGTTTTGCCTTGAAGTATCCAAGCTCCAAGGCCATATAGATAGCAACCGAGGCGTACCGCGACTCTACGGTGGCCTGCTCTTGTGGGCTCAGGTCGAAATAAAGGCTTCGCTCGTCGTCGGTGAATCTTGGCAAGCTGTACAGAGCGTCGATTTCTTCTTGGCTAAGAATGCTTAGGCGATGGGAATCGGTGGCTGACGCCATGTGAGGACGATCCGAATAGAATTTGTTGGGTATTTAAGCCATAGTGCAATTGCTATGGCCCACTTGAAACGGGTCAGAAGGCTTCCGTCTCAACCGAGATGGGTGTGGCGTTCTACTTTGGCTTCCGTCTCCATAGTAGCCAGACCTTGCATGATTCCACAGGCGTCGACCGCCTGCTCCGAGACACACCGCAGCCGAAGCGCACCCAATTGCTTTTTGAGATGAGTGAGTTCTCGAATTCGTTCATCGACGTGGGCAATGTGTTGGTCGAAGACCGCATTGATGGCGCCACAACCATTCGCAGGTTGGTCCGCCAGGTCAAGCAACGTATGAATCTCTTCCTGGCTCATGTCCAGTGCCCGGCAATTGCGTATAAAACGCAGGCGTTCAACGTGTTCGGGCCCATACACCCGGAAATTCCCAGACGTGCGTGCCGGTTCGGGAAGGAGTCCGGCCTTCTCGTAATAGCGCACCGTTTCCACCGTGCACTGCGCCACCAAAGCCAATTCACCGATTTTCATGACCTACTCCAGGAATGTCTTGACTCTATAGTAACTTCAGGGTGTGTGATTGGGCAACTTCATTGGAAACGCCCATGTCAGACGCCCACAAACACGATTCCCATGGTCACGACCAAGATCATTCCCGTGGCCACGCGCATGCAAGTGATTGCTGCTGTGCAACTGGCACCTGCGCAATCGATAGCCCTCGCCGCAGCTTCTGGCTAAATAAGCCCATCTCCTCGAAAAGGTAAAACGAGCGAATTACCCCTCTTGTGGTAGATACGTCCTCTCCTTGAGGGCTCGCATGGCAGCCGAAATGAATGTGGTGCACCGGTGTCATGGCGCTACAGCCCCTGCGCCAGTCCATTGAGAACCCCACATTCCCGGGCTGAGCGAACGGTATCGCAGGAATGACGCAGCTCTATTAACTGCTGCTCCAGCGCCTTGAGTTCACGAATTTTAGACCTCACTTGAACGATATGGGCGTCGACCAGCTCGTTGACCTCGCCACAGTCGAGCTCAGGCCGGTCACGGAAAGTCATCAAGTTGCGGATCTCTTCCAATGTCATGTCACGTGCTCGGCACCGGCGGATGAAAAGCAGACGCTCCAAATGACTTTCATCGTAAAGACGAAAGTTGCCGGCACTGCGTGCGGGCCCAGACAGAAGTCCTTTTGTCTCGTAAAAGCGGATGGTCTGCACTAGGCAGTCGGCGCGTTTTGCCAGCTCTCCAATTCGCAACATCCTGAATCCCCGCAAAAAAGCTTGACTCTATAGCAACTATAGGTTGCTTAATATGCAATTTACCCAATCCCCCGCCTTTAAACAGGAATTCCCATGAGTCAAATGGCAACTTCATCCTGCGGATGCAGCAAATCGTCCAAGCCTGACACGGCTACTTACTACATCGACAATATGGACTGCAAAAATGAGGAGGCTCTGATCCGCAAGAGCCTGGGCGCGCTGGACGGCGTGAGCGACTTGGTGTTTGACCTGAAGCAGCGCACCCTGACCTTGAGCGCGGCATCCTTCGCTCCTGTGGAGACCGCGTTGGCGTCGATAGGCATGCGCGCCCAACGTGTGAGGCAAACCCAAGCACCGGCAATTCCTGCTGTGACGCAGGCGCCCGAGTACGTGTCGCCGGCGCATTCCGCCGAGGCAGGCAATGGGGCCACAGTCCGCTACCGTATTGAGAACATGGACTGCCCCACCGAGGAGGCTTTGATTCGTGATCGCTTGGGCAAGGTCAGCGGCGTGGCCAACCTTGAGTTCAACTTGATGCAGCGCGTGCTGACTGTGGGTCACACCCTGCCTTCAGTCGAACCGATCGAGCAGGCACTGGCCGCGATCGGCATGAAAGCGCAACGCCAAGATGCCGCTGGCGCCGCCACGACCGTGCTACAGATCGCCAAAATGGACTGCCCGACCGAAGAAGGACTCATTCGAGGCAAGTTGGAGGGCATGACGGGGATCGACGGCTTGCAGTTCAACCTGATGCAGCGCACCTTGACCGTGCGCCACACCCCGCAAGCGCTGGCAACGGCTGTCACAGCCATTGAGTCACTCGGGTTTGAAACCCAGGTAAAGACTGCGGATCAACCACGTGACGAACAGGCGCCTGCCCCGCAAACCAACTGGTGGCCGATGGCGGTTTCTGGCATGGCCGCAGTGCTGGCCGAGGGGGTGTTTTATGTCAGTGGCGGCAATCACTGGTTGGTCATCGGGTTGGCGCTTGTCTCCATCGCCACGGGTGGCCTTAGCACCTATAAAAAAGGTTGGATCGCCCTGAAAAACCTCAACCTGAACATGAACGCGCTTATGGCCATCGCGGTGACTGGCGCGATGGCGATCGGACACTGGCCCGAAGCGGCGATGGTGATGTTCCTGTTTGCGCTGGCGGAGGTGATCGAAGCCAAGTCATTGGACCGCGCCCGTAATGCCATCCGTGGCCTCATGGAGCTGACACCGGCCACCGCCACCGTTCGCCAGGGCGACGGTGCCTGGCTGGAAGTGCCGGCCAAGGAGGTTGCCCTGCAGGCTGTGGTGCGGGTCAAGCCGGGGGAGCGCATTGCCTTGGACGGCATCATTACCTCGGGCAGTTCCGCGATCAACCAGGCTCCTATCACCGGTGAGAGCCTGCCGGTCGAGAAATCCGAGGGCGACCAGGTCTTTGCCGGCACGGTCAATGAAACCGGCTCCTTCGAGTACAGGGTCACCGCTGCCGCCAATAACTCGACGCTGGCCCGTATCATCCACGCCGTCGAGTCGGCCCAAGGTAGCCGCGCACCGACCCAGCGCTTCGTCGACCAGTTCGCCAAGGTCTACACCCCCGTTGTTTTCGCGGTGGCGCTGCTGGTGGCAGTGGTTCCGCCCTTAGCCATGGGCGGGCTCTGGTTCGACTGGATCTACAAGGCGCTTGTGCTGCTGGTGATCGCCTGTCCCTGCGCCCTGGTCATTTCCACCCCGGTCACCATCGTCAGCGGCCTAGCCGCCGCGGCACGGCGCGGCATCCTGATCAAGGGCGGTGTTTACCTGGAGGGGGGGCGCAAGCTCAAGGTGCTGGCCCTGGACAAGACAGGAACCCTGACCCACGGCAAACCCGAGCAGACCGATTTCGTTGCCATAAGCGGCGATCAGCCAATGGTGCAGCGCTGGGCGGCCAGCCTGGCCGCGCGCTCGGACCACCCGGTGTCCCAGGCCATTGCCAAGCACGCCAAGCAAGCCGCAACGCAGGCGCTGGAGGTGCAGGACTTCAAGGCACTGCCTGGTCGAGGCGTCAGCGGACAGATCGCAGGCACTTTGCTGCATTTGGGCAACCATCGCCTGATTCAGGAGCGCGGCTTGAGCACGCCGGCGCTGCAATCGACGCTGGAGGGGTTGGAGCGCCAAGGCAAGACAGCGGTCATGCTGATGAACGAATCGGAAGTGCTGGGGATTTTTGCCGTGGCGGACACGGTCAAGGACAGCAGCAAGAAGGCTATCGCGGACTTGCACGCCATGGGCGTGCGCACCGTGATGCTGACCGGCGACAACCAGCACACTGCCAACGCGATCGCCGCTCAGGTCGGCATCGATGAGGCCCGGGGTGACCAGCTTCCTGAGGACAAGCTGCGCACCATTGAAGGCCTGGCGGGTGACCAGGGCCAGGTAGGCATGGTGGGCGACGGCATCAACGATTCGCCTGCGCTCGCTCGCGCAGACATCGGTTTTGCCATGGGAGCTGCCGGCACCGACACGGCCATCGAGACGGCGGATGTCGCCTTGATGGATGACGACCTGCGCAAGATTCCCGCGTTCATCCAGCTGTCGCAGAAGACTGCGCAAGTGCTCACGCAGAACATCGTCCTAGCGCTGGGCATCAAGGTGGTCTTTGTAGCGTTGACTTTCACCGGCCAAGCCACCATGTGGATGGCGGTGTTTGCCGACATGGGAGCAAGCCTGCTCGTGGTGTTCAATGGCTTGCGATTGCTGAAAACGCAAGGCGCCTGACCGCGATGGCGACTGGCGTTACGGGACTGCTGCGGCACTGGATTTACGACTGGGGCGGCCTGAACCCCCAACTAATGCTATGGATCAACCGATCCGTGTCGGCGGAATGGATCGGCCTGGCTCGTGCGCTGTCCGCAATCGGCAGCTATTGGGGCGCACCGCTCATGGGTTTGCTTCTGCTGGGCTGGCGGGCCGTCAAGCGCTGCGAACCTGCGGCGCTGGCGCCGTACCGTTTCGGGGTCGGGGTCCTGGTTGCCATGCTGCTCGCCTGGATCGCAAAAGCTGCGTTTGCCATGCCGCGACCGTCGGACCTCTATGCCAGTGATATGGCTTGGGTCCTTGGCGCACCCGACAGCCTTTATGCATTTCCCAGCGGCCACGCTGTTTACACTGCTGCCGTCGTCGCCTGCCTCTGGCCTCTGTGTTCCTGGCCGTTCCGGTTGCTTCTGCTCGCAGTCGCGGCAGCCATCGGCTGGTCCCGCGTGGCATTGGGTGCACATTTTCCGGCAGATGTTGTTGCCGGTTACATGCTCGGCGGAGCTTGTGTTGCAGCGACCTATGGATGGGCCGTGTCGTTGAGGCGCGTAGCTGACCGGTGGCGGGCCACGCGATGACGTTCGGCTTTACCGCCGCACTGCGGCTTGCTGGCCGCATCGACTCTGTGAATCGCCAGATGGCGTATGCGGTGCGCTGGGGTTTGCTTGCCAACGCTGTCCTCATCGCTGGCAATGCGTTCAGCCGCAAATTTTTGGGCGTGGCGTCTTCGACCATGTATGACGTGCAGCCGCACTTCTTCGCAGCGGCGGTGCTGCTGATGGCGGCCTTTACGCTGCAGCGTGATGAGCATGTGCGCATTGATATTTTCTCGGGCTCGCTTGGGCCACGGGGCATGGCCTGGCACGACCTCTTGGGGATTCTGGTTTTGCTGCTGCCGCTCTGTGTAGTCGCTGTGTGGGTGACTACACCGGAATTCGCCGGGTCGTTGACCAGCGGCGAAACGCGGGGCAGCCGCGAAAGCTTGAGCACTTTTCCCGCGTGGATCATGAAGGGGATGATTCCCTTGGGATTCCTCTCGCTGGGCGCCCAGGGCATCGCGAAAGCTGTGCGCTGCATCGCTTTCCTCACCGGTGCCGAGCTGGACCAATGCGACGCCCAAACCATGCGGCGAAGAGACTCTCCATGAGTCCAGAATTCATCGCACCCGTCATGTTCGGCACGCTAGTGGCCGTGCTGTTGGCCGGGTTCCCCGTAGCATTTTCCCTTGCGGCGGTCGCCGCATTGTTCGGCATTACGGGCATCCTCACCAGTCAGTTCCCTGCGCCCTTTCTGCTGAACATGCCGCTGCGGGTGCAGGGTGTCTTCAATAGTGACAACTTCCTTGCGATCCCTATGTTCGTTCTGATGGGGCTGATCCTGGAACGCACGGGGATCGCCGAGGACACCCTTCTAGCCCTCGGACGCCTGTTCCGCAAACAGCCGGGCGGCTTGCTGGTGGCCACTCTTGCCATGGGCTCAATGCTGTCTGCCATCACCGGTTTCGTGTCGGCCTCAGTCATCGCCATGGGACTGATCGCACTTCCGACGATGCTCAAGGCGGGCTACGACCCCAAGTTGGCTACCGGCTCGATTGCAGCCGCCGGCACGCTGGCGCAGATGTTGCCACCGAGCCTGGTGCTTATCGTACTGGCTGAGCAGGTGGAGGTACCACTGGTGGAGATATTCCACGCAGCCCTGCTGCCCAGCGCGATGTTGGTCGGGCTGTACCTCGTATATGTTGTCGCCGTAACACGATGGCGCCCAGATTTGGCACCGCCTATGGTGGAGGTCACCAGCGCATCCTCAAACGTTTGGAAAGAGGCTGCGGTGGCCGCCGGCGTGCCGATGGTGCTCATCCTTGCGATATTGGCGTCAATCTTCTTCGGCGTCGCCACGCCGACCGAAGGCGGAGCGGTGGGCGTCTGCGCGGCGATGCTGATCGGGCTGGCCAAACGCCGGTTGAACCGCCGGCGGCTGGCCGAAGCGCTCACCAACACCGGTGTCCTGTGTTCCAGCGTGATCTTCCTGCTGCTGGGTGCTTCCTTTTTCACACTGGTGTTTCGTGGCTTCGACGGCCAAGTCTGGATCGAGCAGCTCTTCGGCCATCTGCCGCAGGGACCACTGCCATTCCTGCTGTTTGTGTGCATCGGCATCTTCCTGCTTGGATTCTTCCTCGACTTTTTCGAGATCGCTTTCATCGTCGTGCCCCTGATCGCGCCGGTGGCCCGCAAGCTCGGTATCGATATGGTCTGGTTCACCATCATTGTGGCGATGATCCTGCAGACCTCGTTCATGCACCCACCGTTTGGCATCGCGCTGTACAACCTGCGCAGCGTGGCACCCCCAGAAGTTCGCACGTCCGAAATCTACCTCGGTGCCATCCCTTTCCTGGCGCTGCAGATGGTCATGGTGGGCATCCTCGTGGCGTTTCCAGGGATCGCTAGCACGTCGCCGCCGTCGGCCACCTTGACAGACCAGCAGGTAGAGGATGCGCTACGCATGCCACCTGACCTTATTCCCGAGCCTTCGGTCGACCCGATTTCCAACCAATGAACATGCAAACTCACCGTCCCTGGCCTTGGTTTTTCCTCGCCTTCACCGTCCTCACCACAGATCAGGCCGCCAAAAGCGCTATCGACGCCGCCACGCCCCTTGGCTGGTCCCATCCGGTTGCGCCTTTTTTCAACCTGGTCCATGTGCTGAACCCAGGTGCGGCCTTCAGCTTCCTGGCGGGCGCCGGCGGGTGGCAGCGCTGGTTCTTCCTTTCCATCGCGATCGCCGCTTCTGTCTGGTTGATATGGATGTTGCGGCAATCGCGTCCGCGCGGCGAGTCGCTAGCATTCAGCCTGATTCTGGGAGGCGCGCTGGGGAATGCCTTCGATCGTGCCATTCGTGGCCATGTCATCGACTACTTGGATTTTCACCTCGCCGGATGGCACTGGCCTGCGTTCAATGTGGCAGACATTGCCATTACTTTGGGCACGGCTTGCCTGGTGCTTGCATCCTTCGTCACTACACGGCAACCGTCGTCTCAGGAGCATGCATAAGTCATTCCGGTAGTTGCAAACATTCGCCAAATCTCTACCAGGCCCTCAGGATGAAAATTCGCCATTTTGCCCATCCCAAAAATGTGAAAAACAATGCCTTGATGACGAATGCCTCGATGAAAGTACGGGGAACTTTCTAAATTGAATGCTATCCTAGCTAACATTAATTGCCCACATTCAGTGTCCAACCATCCTGCTCCCACCGTCAAATCAGCCGCCACTAGTGCGCGGGTTGGATATGACTATGGGTTATTCACTTTGGGACCGGACGCTCATGGGTAAGAGATTCCTGAGATTGGTAACACAGGTTCTTGTTGGTTCTTTGCTGTTTGCGCAAATGGCTATCGCGGCCTATGCCTGTCCGAGTGTGCCGTCAATGGCGGGGCAAATGTCGATGATGGGCACGCCTGAAGCGGATGCAAGTAACGCATCCGTGGATAGTGCGGGGAAATCAGTTTCCAACTGTGACGACATGGCCATAGGGAACATAGATCCCCAGAATGCGAACCTGTGCGCCGAGCACTGCAAGGTTGGACAACAAAGCGACCAGGCATCCACTTTGAGCGTTCCTGCTGTTTTGCTGATGGCGTTGTACTTCGCGCCGCTGGTGCCTGCTCCGATGCTCGAACTGCTCCCCGCAGCGGCCACCCCAAGTGCCTTGGTTGCGGCTTCTCCGTCGCACACCATTTTGCACTGCTGCTTCCGAATCTGATCCTCCAGACGACATTGCGCTGACGGCCTATTAGGCTGGTTCAGCGTATTGGTCGTGCTCGTTTGCGGCTGCCAGCATCAAGCTGCGCTGCCGCACCGGGCCGACATGAAACCACTGTTTCGTTGTCTGGAGAATCCATGTTTTCTGACTCATTTAAAGGTGCGTCACCCCGTGGCCACCGTCCCTCTTGGAGCTGCTTATTGGCCCTGGGTATAGCCATCGTCAGTGTCAACGGCTACGCCCAACAGGCTTTGTCTCTCGATCGGGCTTTGCAGCTTGCCCAAGGTCGATCACATCAACTCACAGCCCAAGATACCGCTGCCACGGCATCCCGCGAAATGGGCATTGCCGCTGGCCAACTGCCTGACCCTACGCTCAAATTAGGCATCAACAACCTGCCGATCAACGGGCCAGATCAGTTCAATCTGACCAATGACTTCATGACCATGCGGTCTGTCGGTTTGATGCAAGAAATCACACGCGGTGACAAGCGCAAAGCCCGCTCTGCCCGCTTCAACAGGGAGGCCGAGGCCGCGGAAGCCGGCCGCGCCGTTGCCCTTGCCAACCTGCGACGTGACACCGCCATGGCATGGCTGGACCGCTATTACCTGGAGCGCATGCTCGACGTACTGCGCACCCAGCGCGCCGAAGCGGGTCTGCAGATCGAAGCCGCCGATGCTGCCTACCGTGGCGGACGTGGCACACAAGCGGATGTATTTGCGGCCCGCTCCATGGTGGCGCAGATAGATGACCGCATCCGCCAGACAGAGAAACAGATTGGCACGGCCAAGATCAAGCTGGCGCGCTGGGTGGGTGAAGGTGCCTCCCAGGCACTGGATACACCGCCCAGCTTGGACGCTGTTCCTCTTGATCTGCTCGGTCTGGAGGACCAGTTGGCCCACCATCCCCAGATCGCCGTGATGGCCAAGCAGGAAGAGGTGGCTCGCGCAGATGCGGATGTCGCACAGAGCAACAAACGCGCTGACTGGAGCGTGGAGCTGATGTACAGCCAGCGAGGCCCGGCCTACTCGAATATGGTGTCGGTCAACGTCTCAGTTCCATTGCAATGGGATCAAAAGAACCGCCAAGACCGGGAGCTGTCCGCCAAGCTGGCTGCCGCCGAGCAGATGCGTGCCCAACGCGAGGAGGCCACGCGGGAGCATGTGGCAGACACCCGCATGTGGTTGCAGGAGTGGCAAAGCAACCGCGAACGTCTGGCGCACTACGACAGTGACCAGATACCTCTTTCGCTTGAGCGCACCCGCGCCGCGATAGCCGCCTACCGGGGTGGAAGTGGCCAGCTCACAGCGGTACTCGAAGCGCGGCGCATGGCCATAGACGCCCAGATGGATCGCCTGCGCCTGGCGATGGAAACCGCAGCCCTGTGGGCGCAGCTGGAGTACCTGATTCCCGCAGAACATTCAGCAACTTCCGGGGAACGTGCGTCCCCACCCACCACCACAACGACAGCGACGGAGAAATAACATGACAAAACTCAAACCATTGCTGATTGGCCTGGTCGGTGCGGGCGTACTCGCCGCGAGTGGCTACAGCCTATATGCCATCGGAATGCAGCGCGGCATGGGCATGGCAGCACCGCCAGCCTCATCGCTCGGGGCCAGCGCGGCACCAGCCAGCACCGCGCCCGGTGCGGTTCCTCAAAGCGTCGCCGAAGGTGAAGACGCCACACGCCGCCACATCACGGCAGGCATCAAAGCCGGCGATGTTGATCCAGCCACCGGACGCAAGGTGCTGTACTACCACGACCCCATGGTGCCGGGCAACAAGTTCGACAAGCCCGCCAAGTCGCCCTTCATGGACATGATGCTGGTGCCGGTCTACGCGGATGGGGACGCGGGCAGCGATGGCAGCAAGGTCACAGTCAGCCCACGCATCCAGCAAAACCTGGGGGTACGGACTGCCGAAGTCACCGAGGGCACGCTGTCACCGCAAGTCTCTGCCGTGGGCAACATCGCTTTCAATGAACGCGACCAGGCCTTTGTGCAGGCCCGTGCCACCGGTTACATAGAACGCCTGCATGTTCGCGCCACCCTGGACCGCGTGAGCAAGGGCCAAGCTTTGGCCGAACTCTATGTGCCCGATTGGATTGCAGCGCAGGAGGAATTTCTGTCGGTGCGGCGCATGCAAGGCACAGACCTGGCACAGTTAGTGGACGGTGCTCGCCAGCGTATGCGCCAGGTGGGCATGAGCGAAGAGCAAATCCGCCAGGTGGAAAGCAGCGGCAAGACGCAAGCCCGCATCACACTCGTAGCACCGATAGGCGGCGTGGTGGTGGAGCTGATGGCCCGTGAAGGCATGACGGTGATGCCGGGTGCCACACTGTTCCGCATCAACGGGATGGGCAGCGTGTGGGCCAACGCCGAGGTGCCCGAGAGCCAGGCTGCCTTGGTTCGCCCCGGCACCAAGGTACAAGCCAGCAGCTCCGCCGCACCCGGCACGGCCTTGCGTGGCACGGTGCAAGCCCTCCTACCAGAGGTGAATGCCGCCACCCGCACGCTCAAAGCCCGTGTGGAGCTGCCCAACCCCGGCAATGTGCTGGTGCCCGGCATGTTCGTCAACATGCAGTTCATGGACATGCGGGCCGAGAAATCCCTGTTAATCCCCACCGAAGCCGTCATCCAGACCGGCAAGCGCGTGGTGGTGATGCTGGCCGAAGACAAAGGCAAATTCCGTCCAGTCGAGGTGGAAACCGGCATAGAGAGCAACGGCCAAACTGAAATCAAGCGTGGTCTGCAAGCCGGACAGCGTGTGGTGGTGTCATCGCAGTTCCTGATCGACTCGGAAGCCAGTTTGAAGGGGGTAGAGGCACGCCTCAACGACGCGCCCAAGCCAATCGCCGCCAACACCGCGCCCCGCCATGACGGTGAAGCCAGGATTGAAGCCATAGGCAAGGACAGCATCACTCTGTCTCACGGGCCTATTCCGTCGCTCAAATGGGGGGCAATGACCATGGACTTCAAGCTGCCCGCCAGTGGCAAGCCGCGCAATCTGGAGCCGGGCGACAAGGTGAGCTTCGAGTTCTACATGGACGCTGAGGGTCTGCCGCAAATCACCCGCATCAGCGCCATGGCACCCGAGCCCAAGACGGCTACCGCCCAACCAGGCGGGAGCAAGCCATGATCGCGCACCTGATCCGCTGGTCAATTCGCAACCGTTTTTTGGTGCTGCTGGCGACCTTGATGGTCAGCGCATGGGGTGTCTATTCGGTTATGCGCACGCCGCTGGATGCCTTGCCCGACTTGTCGGACGTTCAGGTCATCATCCGCACGACGTATCCAGGACAAGCCCCACGTATTGTCGAAAACCAGATCACCTACCCGCTGACCACCACCATGCTGTCGGTACCGGGGGCCAAGACGGTGCGCGGGTACTCCTTCTTTGGGGACTCGTTCGTCTATGTGTTGTTTGAAGATGGTACGGACTTGTACTGGGCACGCTCCCGCGTGCTGGAGTACCTGAACCAGGTGCAATCGCGCCTGCCCCCCGGTGCCAAAGCCACGTTGGGGCCGGATGCCACCGGCGTTGGCTGGATTTACCAATACGCGCTGATCGACCGCAGTGGCACACAGGATGCGTCCCAACTGCGGGCACTGCAAGACTGGTTCCTCAAGTACGAACTCAAGACCGTGCCCAACGTGGCGGAGGTGGCCAGCGTAGGCGGCATGGTGCGCCAGTACCAGATCGTGCTGCAACCGGACAAGCTGGCGGCCTATGGCATTCCGCACAGCAAGGTGGCTGAAGCCATTCAGAAGGGCAACCAGGAAGCCGGCGGTTCGGTACTGGAGCTGGGCGAAGCCGAATACATGGTGCGCGCCAGCGGCTACCTGCAATCGCTGGACGACTTCCGCAAGCTGCCGCTGATGACCACGGCCGCAGGTGTCTCCGTGCGCCTGGGTGACGTGGCGCGCATCCAGCTCGGACCGGAGATGCGCCGGGGCATTGGTGAACTCGATGGCGAAGGCGAAGCCGCAGGCGGCGTGATTGTGATGCGCTCGGGCAAGAACGCGTTGGAGACCATTGCCGCCGTCAAGGCCAAGCTCCAAAGCCTGCAATCCAGCCTGCCCAAGGGCGTGGAAATCGTTCCTGTCTACGACCGATCCAGCCTGATCGAGCGGGCAGTAGAGAACCTGGGCTACAAGCTGCTGGAAGAGTTTGCCGTGGTGGCTGTGGTCTGCTTCATCTTCCTGTTCCACCTGCGTTCGGCCCTGGTCGCCATCGTGTCGCTGCCACTGGGCATTCTGGCCGCGTTCATCGTCATGCACTACCAAGGCGTGAATGCCAACATCATGTCGCTGGGGGGCATTGCGATTGCCATCGGGGCCATGGTGGATGCCGCCGTAGTGATGATCGAAAACGCCCATAAGCACCTGGAGCATTGGAGCCATGCGTACCCGGATCAAAAGCTGGACGGTGATGCCCGCTGGCGGGTGATTGGGGAATCCGCCGCCGAGGTCGGCCCTGCGCTGTTTTTCTCGCTCCTCATCATCACGCTGTCCTTCATTCCGGTGTTCACACTGGAAGCGCAGGAGGGGCGTTTGTTCTCACCGCTAGCCTTCACCAAGACCTACGCCATGGCGGCAGCGGCGGCGTTGTCTGTCACGCTGATCCCGGTGCTGATGGGCTACCTGATCCGAGGCCACATCCCGGACGAGAAGGCCAACCCGCTGAACCGCTTTTTGATTGCCGTGTATCGCCCGTTGCTGAACGTGGTGCTGGCCTGGCCCAAGGCCACACTGGCAGTCGCTGCGCTGCTGCTGGGCTTGAGCCTGTGGCCGCTCCAGCACATTGGTGGTGAGTTCATGCCACGCCTGGACGAGGGGGACCTGCTCTACATGCCCTCCGCGCTGCCGGGCTTGTCCGCAGGCAAAGCCAGCGAACTACTGCAACAGACCGACCGCCTCATCAAAACCGTACCCGAGGTGTTGAGCGTCTACGGCAAGGCTGGCCGTGCAGAGACCGCCACCGACCCCGCACCCATGGAGATGTTCGAGACCACCATCCAGTTCAAGCCCAAAGACCAATGGCGGCCCGGCATGACGCAAGACAAGCTGGTGGACGAGCTGGACCGCATCGTCAAGGTGCCCGGCCTGGCCAACATCTGGGTCCCGCCGATCCGTAACCGCATCGACATGCTGGCCACCGGCATCAAGAGCCCGGTGGGGGTCAAAGTGGCCGGGACCGACCTTGCCACCATCGACCGCCTCACCGGCGAGATCGAAAAGGCGCTCAAAGACGTGCCCGGTGTCAGCAGCGCACTGGCTGAACGTTTGACGGGCGGACGTTATGTGGACGTGAACATCAACCGCGATGCTGCCGCCAAGTTTGGTATGAACATCGCCGATGTGCAGTCCGTCATCACCTCCGCAGTGGGGGGCGACAACATTGGCGAGACCGTGGAGGGCTTGCAACGCTTCCCCATCAACATGCGCTACCCGCGTGAAATCCGCGATTCGCTGGAAAAGCTGCGTGTGCTGCCCATCACCACAGAGCGCGGCCAGCGGCTGGTGCTGTCCGACGTGGCCGACATCCATATCACGGATGGCCCGCCCATGCTGCGCAGCGAAAACGCCCGTTTGTCCGGCTGGGTGTATGTGGACATTCGCGGGCGGGACTTGCGTTCTGCGGTGCAAGACATGCAAAAGGCCGTTGCAGAGAAAGTGGCCTTGCCTGCGGGTTACTCGGTGTCGTGGTCAGGGCAGTTCGAGTTTCTGGAGCGTGCCACGGCCAAGCTCAAGGTGGTGGTGCCGTTCACGCTGCTCATCATCTTTGTGCTGCTGTACTTGACCTTCAAGCGGTTTGATGAAGCCCTGCTCATCATGGGCACGCTGCCCTTTGCCCTGATTGGCGGCATCTGGCTGCTGTACCTGCTGGGCTACAACCTGTCGGTGGCTGGTGCCGTGGGCTTCATTGCGCTGGCCGGGGTGTCAGCAGAGTTTGGGGTCATCATGCTGCTGTACCTCAAGACTGCATGGGACGAGCGCATCGAACAAGGCAAAACCAGTGCTGATGACTTGCTAGATGCCATCCGCGAAGGGGCTGTGCTGCGGGTACGGCCCAAGGCCATGACGGTCGCCGTCATCCTGGCTGGATTGTTCCCCATCATGTGGGGGACGGGCACCGGCTCCGAGGTGATGCAACGCATTGCTGCACCTATGGTGGGCGGGATGATTACGGCACCGCTGTTGTCCATGTTTGTCGTGCCAGCGGTGTACTTGCTGATGCGCCGCCCCCGAAGAAAACAGGGAGGTGAACACCCGTAGCGTAGATCGCAGCCTCTCTTTTTTAACCCCTTCATGCGACTTGAATTCTGCGCGTGAAGGTAACGCGTACCTCTATGCCGTCGAGCGTAGGTTTCGCTCAACCATTTCAACCAAGGAAAATCAATTGAAAAAGTTCTCGTACTCTGCACTCGTTATCGCATTGCTCTTGCCCGCTACAGCAGTCTTGGCCCAGCAAAAAATGGGGGATATGAAACCCATGGACTCAGCCATGAAGCCGTCAGCTGAAGCCAAAGTAACTCACAAGGCCACGGGCGTGGTTAAGAAGGTTGATTCCCAAACGGGCGTCGTCACACTCGCCCATGAGGCTGTCAACAGCATGAACTGGCCTCCGATGACCATGGGATTCTTGGTCAAAGACAAGATGCTGTTCGAAAAACTCATTGTCGGAAACAAAGTGAGCTTTGAATTCGTGCAAGACCCGAAGGGGTATGTCGTTACAAAGGTCAAATAAGCGGGTTTGCTGTGAGCCGTTGGTGGCTCATCGCCAAGGTAGGATGCAGCCAAGGCCTTGATGGATCTGTTGAAGTACGGCCGTCGGTATTTTTCTGATCATGTTTGAACCCTCCCGCCTACACCGGCCCAGGGCGTGCCGCCGGAACGGGAGGCACTGCTACTGCAGGTAGTGGTAGTGCAATCGGCGCCAGATGACCAGTGTTCAAGGGATCAGCCATGAATGCCTTTACAGCGTTCGTCGTGCACAGGCTAACAAACCAGTTCCGGCCGAAACTTTGCTTGTATATCTCGCTGGTCGGGTAGGAAATCCATCCCAGCAATTCGACCATGTCTTTGTGAAGCGACTGCAGGCCCTGAACCCCATGTGACCAGTGCTTGCCCTGCACATTTTGCAGCCAAGACGGTTTCCAGACCGGTTCGGCGTGAGAAACCCGGTTGCGCAAGCGCTGCATGGCCTTGCACAAAAGCAGCACCTTATGCCGGTTCTGGGGAATAGACCAATGCTTGCGACTGCTGTTGGGATGCTGGCGAAAGATGTCCTCGAACGTCCGCGGCAATTGGGCTTTGGGAACCTGCTGCGCCAATATGTCTGGCCATATCCCAAAAGATAGGCGTGACACGACAATATCGGGGGACGGTGCTGGCGCAATCCTCGCTCCTCCCTTGGCCGGTGGATCAAACAGTAAATCATTGACTTGATCCAACGTGGGGCCGATCAGCTGCAGTGCTCCTGGTTGGGTCATGTCATACCAAGGGTAGGAAGCGGCTTTGTAACCTGAGGTGGTTAGCGATAGGCTGGTATGGATGGCATTTCGGAATGTGACTTCAAACATGCCGATAAAGGGCTGCAAGCTTACCGAGATGGCTTGGCCCCACAAATATGCTCCAAGCAGTTCCCTGTCATTGGTGGTCCTGAAAGTAGTGGCATAGGCATGCACCCGAGGATGAGACATTCCATCCAGAAATACCTTGTATTGGTTCATTTGACGCAATTCCCTGTTGCTTGTTATAATGCTCGCGTAGACCTAAAAGGATCCCACTCCCGCACCTGCTTGCAGGTACCTAAAGCCGGTGACGCCCTTTCTGGTAATAGAGCCAATGCCGTCGTAAGACGGCATTGTGCTTTCTGGAGACGGGAATCGCATTTCTCATCACCGGGTTCGCCATCCTATGTGATGGACTGATGCTGTTGCATCATGGCGAGCATCGTCTTCCGAATGCAGGTAAATACTGGTCGTGCTGATGTTGGCATGGCCCAGGTTGTCCCGAACCACTTTCAGATCCGCTTTTCCGCTCAAGTGACTTCCGGCCGTGTGGCGCATCCAATGGGTCGAGGCCTGCTCCAGGTGCGCAGCCGCAGCTTCAAACACGGGACTTTGGCGCCGCAAGTGAGCCGCACTCTCCCTGAAAACGGTTTTGACGATCTCGTGGATGGCACTACGGGCCACGGGCTTGATGGCCCCAATCAGGGGTCTGACCAAAGGTGTCTCATCACCTTCCTGGGGCAATGAGCTGAGTCCGCAAGCTGTTCGGTACCGAATCAGTTCAGACATCAATTCGCCCGTGGCGGGTACCAGCCGGATCTTCTCGCCCTTGCCGGTCACCTGCAGCCACCAGCGTTCACGCCCGTCGGCGCTACGCCGGCTGAAGAATCCGCCCATGGCCGTGCCGCAAATCTCCGAGACACGCAGACCACCGATATACAGCAGAGAAAACAGCCATCGGCAGCGCGCGGCATGCATTTTCTCGCGGTGGCTCACAACGGGCATGGCTTCGATGGTGGCCTTGACCACCTCCCAATGCTCCATTGGCAAGAAGCGGTTCACGCGTGGCGCCATAGCTCTGCGCTTGCGCCGGCTCAGCGCCAAGGGGTTGCCAGCTAGGTAGCCGGCTTCCACCAACCAGGAAAACATCGCATTCAGGATCGACAGCGCCTGGCGCTGGCTCGATGGCCCAAGGGGGCCGGCAAAGGGGCGCCACAACGGAGAGTTGCGCCCTGGCTTCTGGCCCGGTGCCATGACCCAGCGTTCGGTCGGTTGGGGATTGCTGAGGAAGCGCTGGTAGACCAGCAGGTCTTCGTGCGTCAGGTCGGACAGCGCCGCGCCGTGCTGTTGCGTACACCAGAGGATGAGCCGCTCTGCCTCTTTCCGATAGCTGGCCAGCGTGGCGGGTGTGTCTGCGTAGCGGGCCAGCCAAGCCAACAGGGCAGAGCGATCATCCAAGGCTGCCAATTGGCCCGACGAGGATGTGCGATTGCGCCCGCAGTGACCATCGAGGTGAGCGGGAATGGTCAACTCATCCAGGCGAACGACCGCATTCATGACCAGCTAGTTCCCAAAACGCGACATGAAGACATATTATGGACATTATGTTGATAATGTCCATAGATTAACAAATAAAGCATTAAATACAACGTAATACGTTGTAATATTTATTAAATATTTTCAAGAAACCCGCATGGAAACCCAAGAAAACACTGAAAAACGGCTGTTGGCCGAAATTGAGGCGCTTCGTGTGCAGTATTCCGATACGCAGGACCTGTACCGCGAAGTGTGCGTCATTCTGTTTTTCCGCCACGGAATCACACCCACGGCCAATAAGCTGTACCAATTGGTGCGCAAGGGCAGCATGAGCGCCCCGGCGGAAGCCTTGGCGAAGTTCTGGGAGACGCTGCGGGAAAAGAGCCGGGTTCGAATCGAGCACCCGGATCTGCCGGAGCCGCTGCGTAACGCCGCCGGCGAACTGATGGGAAGCCTGTGGCAGCGGGCTCAGGCAGCAGCCCAAGAGGACTTGCTCCATCAACGCGAAGAAGCGCACGCGGCCGTCCTGTCAGCCGAAGCAGACACACAGGCCGCAGTTGCTAAGGTGACGCTGGTCGAAGAAGCCTTGGCCCAGGCCACGACAGATTTGGGCGCCGTACGTGGAATGCTGATTGCCACCCAGGCCGATTTGGCCCACGCGCAAGGCGAGGTCACCGCCCAACAGCGTCAGATTGACGCTTCCGTGGCGCAACGCCAGGAACTACAGCAGGCCCTGGCTGCAGCCCAAAAGCAGTTCACCCGCGAGTTGGAGCAGCAGCGCACGGCCAGCGTGGCGGCCGAGGAACGACATGCTGCCGACATGAAGCGCGTGCTATTGGACGTCGACCGCGAAAGAGTCCAGGTGGCCAAGGGTCAAAAGGAACTGGAACAATCCCGCCGTACGCTGTCTGATCAACTGGATAGCCATCGGACGCAACTCGCTGAGCGGCAAACACAGATTGAAGCGCTTCGCCACCGCAATGGTGAACTCGAAGGCATGGTTGTCGAACTGCGAGACCAACGCGATCAGATGGTTCGGGACATTGACAGCTTGAGGCAACGGGTTGAAGCTTTACCCGTGAAAAAGTCGGCAGCCAAACGTCGCGTAAGGGGCGATGCGCCACCCGCCAAACCGCATCAGGCCGCGGCGCCCATGGCCGCAAGGAAGCTTCCAGATTAATTTTTACATTTTCGGGGGTTGGGCAAAAATAGCCAGGTTGAAACGCCCGATCTATCCGCAGCACGCACCCTGCTGCTGGATTGGCGGACATTTCACCGAACCGAACGAACAGAAAACGCAACAGTCACCGGCGTTCGGGCGCAGCAGCGCTTTGCAGTTGGCGCACTCGTAAAAGAACTGACAGGCATCCGTCGGCATCGTTTCCTGCTTGGCAAAGCCGCAGTGCGGGCAGGCCAGCACCGATTCAAGAATTACGCTTTTCATCGCGCTTTACTTCTGCACAGCGGATGGAAAACCCGCGTTCGCCGTCGCCAAAGTGAGTGCTTCCGGTTGCGCCTTGTCGGGGTCATAGGTGACAGTTGCCGTTTTCTTGGCGAAATCGACCTTGACCGCACCGACACCCGACACCTTTTCCAACGACTTTTTGACCGTAATGGGACACGTCCCGCAGGTCATATTCTTCACATCAAGCGTGACGGTCTTCGGGGTCGCGGCCAGGGTAGCCAACGGAATGGCAACGAGGGCGGCAATCAGCAGTTTGCGCATGGGAATTTCCTTTCAGTAAAACAGTGGAGCAAACCACGGCACGGCCAGCAGGCCGAATAGCAGCGTGGCAACGATCCAGAACGTCCACCGCTGCCGTTTAAGTGTGCTTGGATCAGCGCATGGCGTGTCGGGTGCACAGACCTGCGGCACGAGGTAAAGCTGTCGGAAGGCCAGCCCGAGAAACAGCAGCGTCAGACCCATGAGGACGGGCCGATACGGCTCCATCGCCGTCAAGTTGCCAACCCATGTGCCACCAATGCCAAGCGCCAGCAACACCAGCGGGCCGACACAGCACACCGACGCGCCAATGGCCGCTAGTACGCCCGCAATCAGCGAGCCTTTTCCGGTGAGTTGTGCCATGCCTACTTCCTTCAATTTGTTTGCCCAAGTGATACTATAAATTCCGTACCTAAGTACGGTGTCAAGGGGAATTTGATGGAATCAGAACTGAGCATTGGCAAACTGGCGGAAGCTGCCGGAGTAAACATAGAAACCATCCGCTATTACCAGCGGCGTGGGCTTCTGGATGAGCCGACCAAGCCAATCAGCGGCCACAGGCGCTACTCGGCGCAGGCGACCAAACGCGTTCGCTTTATCAAAAGAGCGCAAGCGTTGGGTTTCACCCTGGTCGAAGTCGGCGGGTTGTTAACCCTGGACACAGCGTGCGCCTGTACGGAGACGCGGGCGCTGGCCGCTCGCAAGCTGCAACTGATT
Source organism: Rhodoferax sp. (assembly GCA_041919095.1). Taxonomy (GTDB): domain Bacteria; phylum Pseudomonadota; class Gammaproteobacteria; order Burkholderiales; family Burkholderiaceae_C; genus Allorhodoferax. The sequence continues at coordinate 22,428 of JAYRUL010000016.1, forward strand.
GCGCAAAAAATGGCCGACCTCGGAGCTATGCAAAACATGTTGAATGGGTTGGTTCAGCAGTGTGATGCAGGTGCTGGCGATGCAGACTGCCCAATCATCGACGCCCTAGCCGAAGGGTGAAGCGAGGTCATCCTCAGCACATTTATATGCAAAATCAGCATCTAGCCCGCGTAGAACGTGCGAAAGCAGCTATCAAAGTAGTAGCAAGTGGATGCGATTACGCTATCTCCAGCTTTTCCCGCAGTTGGGACAACGGTTGGGACAATGAACGATTCTGGAGTCAGAAAGAAGAAAGGACTTAGAGCATTTCTACTCTAAGTCCTTGATTCATATGGTCGGTGTGAAAGGATTCGAACCTTCGACCCCTTGCACCCCATGCAAGTGCGCTACCAGGCTGCGCCACACACCGATCGAGCCCGCAATTATAACCTGCCAAATCTACGAAAACTTAGCTGGCAACGAGCAATTCACGAATTTCAGTCAACTCTCTGCGGACCTGTGCCAGTTGCAGCAGTTCGTCCCCGGTTTCAGGGGAGGCAATATCCTCGAACTCGTCCAGGTCCGCCTCATCCACTTCCAAAACCTCGACACCTTCAAGCATGACTTCGCCATTGCGCTTTTTGTCACGCTCTGCTTGCAAGAGCTCCTGCATCTTGTTGCGCGCACCGCTGATCGTGAACCCTTGGTCGTACAACAAATCGCGGATGCGGCGAATCATCAGGACCTCGTGGTGCTGGTAATAGCGCCGATTGCCACGGCGCTTCATAGGCCGTAGTTGCGTGAACTCCTGCTCCCAATACCGTAGCACGTGGGGTTTGACCCCACACAAATCGCCCACTTCACCGATGGTGAAGTAGCGCTTGGCGGGGATGGGAGGGAGCGTTTTCTCCATTGAAATCAATGCTGTACGAGGCAAAGTGTAGAGGTTACTCTAACTTTGGCCACTGTGCCAAGCATTGAAGTTCAAGGCAAGAAAAAAAACTCAGGCGACCAAATCTTGAATCTGTTCTTTGAGCTTGTGGCTGGCATGGAACGTGACCACGCGCCGCGCCTTGATAGGAATGGCTTCGCCGGTTCTGGGGTTGCGTCCGGGGCGCGGAGCCTTGGTACGGATCTGGAAATTGCCGAAACCGGAGATCTTGACATCTTCCCCTTCGACCAGGCTGGCGGCGATCAGGTCGAAGAACGCGTCGATCATGTCCTTGGACTCGCGCTTGTTCAATCCGATCTGCTCAAACAACAGATCCGCCAGCTGCGCTTTTGTGAGCGCGGGAGTTTCCAGGCTCTCAACTGCAAATTCCATGGCGGGCATCCTCTCTGCGCGTTCGGTCTTCATGCACGCTGGCGCGCCTGCAGGCGCTCAATCAGTTGGTCGACCACAACTTTTACTGTGGAGTCAATTTGCTCTTCTGAAAGTGTCGCCTCGTCGCTATTCAGTGTAAGGCGCACCGCCAGGCTGCGGTCCGTAGCGCCTTCTGCAACGGGCGCGTCCTTGCCTAGCTTGGGACGGTAGACATCGAACAACTGCGCATCGCGCAGCAAACCACCTGTGGGTGCAGCCCAAATGGCTTGCATGAGCGCGGCGTGCGTCACCTGATCGCCCACCACCACTGCAATGTCGCGCTGTACGGGCTGGAATTTGGCCACCGACTTGAACTCGGCCACGCGGCGTTTCAGAACGGCGTCCAGGTCCAGCTCGAACAACACAGGGGCCAGCGCCAGGTCGAAGGACTGGCGCCACTGGGGGTGCAACTCGCCCACGAAGCCGATGCTGCGTTCGCCCAGGAAGACCTCGGCGCAACGCCCGGGGTGCAGTGCCGGGTGGCTGCCAGGCTGAAAGCGGGCCTGCAATGGTGCCAGCAGTGCTTCCACATCGCCCTTTACATCGTAGAAATCAACGCCCTGCTCCTTGCGCCCCCATTGCAGCGCATCCGCTGCGCCACCGGCCAGCCCTGCAACCCGCATGGGTTGGGCAAAGCCCTCAACGGTGCTGTCCGTGCTTTTAACAGACGCATCCCGCAGGAACACGCGGCCCAGCTCGAACACACGCACCCGCGATTGCTTGCGCGCCTGGTTGAACTTGAGCACCTGCAGTAGCGAGCCCAGCAGGGTCGAGCGCATGACACTCATCTGGCTGGCGATGGGGTTGAGCAGCTTGATGGGGTTGGGATTGCCTGCCAGGCCGTGTTCCCAGGCTTCTTCCACAAAACTGAAATTGATGGTTTCCTGGTAGCCCAGGGCGGCCAAGCTGCGGCGCACAGCAAATGGTCCGCGCTGCGATTCGGTACGGATTTTGGCCGTGATGGGGGCTAGCGGTGGCGTATGCGGGAGGTGGTTGTAGCCCACCATGCGGGCCACTTCCTCGATCAGGTCTTCTTCGATTTGCAAATCAAAACGGTAGCTGGGTGGCACCACAGTGACGGTGCCCTCCCCTTCGGTCACGGCCAAGCCCAAGCGCCCGAGTGCATCGGCGCACTGCGCCTGGGTTAACGGCATACCGATCACCTTGCAGGCGCGCTCCACACGCAGCGTCACCGGTGCCGACGCGGGCATACGGGCCTTCTGGTCGTCCACGGGGCCGCAGGTTGTTTCTGGCGTGCCGCAAATATCGATGATGAGCTGGGTGATGCGCTCGATGTGCTCCACCGTCAAGTCGGGATCCACGCCGCGCTCGAAGCGGTGGCCCGCGTCGGTGGAGAAATTGAAGCGGCGCGAACGCCCGGCGATGGCCTTGGGCCACCAGAATGCGGCCTCCACGTAGACATGACGCGTATCGTCGGACACGGCCGTGGCGTCGCCACCCATGATGCCGGCTAGAGACTCGACCTGCTGGGCGTCGGCAATCACACCCACCCGGTCATCCAGAGTCACCGTATTGCCATTGAGCAGCTTGAGTTGCTCGCCCGCCTTGCCCCAGCGTACGTCCAGGCCGCCGCGGATCTTGTCCAGGTCGAAGATGTGGGAGGGGCGACCCAACTCGAACATCACGTAATTGGAGATGTCCACCAGTGCGGTCACGCTACGCTGGCCGCAACGGGCCAGGCGGTCCACCATCCACTGCGGGGTCTTGGCCTTGGTATTGACGTTGCGCACCACGCGGCCGGAAAAACGCCCACACAGATCGGGGGCACTGATGGTGACCGGCAGGTGATTCGGGTTGGTCACTGCCACCGGCGGAAAAGTGGGCGCGACCAGCGGTGCACCGGTGAGCGCAGACACTTCGCGCGCCACGCCGTAGACAGAGAGGCAGTGCGCCAGGTTGGGCGTGAGCTTCAGGGTGAACAGGGTGTCGTCCAGATCCAGGACTTGGCGGATGTTCTGGCCCAGGGGTGCGTCCAACGGCAACTCCAGCAGACCACCATGGTCTTCGGATAGTTTCAACTCGCGCGCCGAGCACAGCATGCCCTGGCTTTCCACGCCGCGCAGTTTCCCGACCTTGATCAGGAAGGGCTTGCCGTCTTCCCCAGGCGGCAACTCCGCACCAACCAATGCGCACGGCACACGAATCCCGACGCGCGCATTGGGCGCACCGCAGACGATGTTGAGCAGTTCGCCCTGCCCCACATCCACTTTGCAGACGCGCAAGCGGTCGGCGTTGGGATGCTGCTCGGCCTCACGGATTTCACCCACCACGATGTGGGTGAAAGGGGGTGCCACCGGCTTGAGCTCTTCCACTTCCAGTCCCGCCATGGTCAGCGTGTCGGCCAACTCGGCGGTGGAGAGGGAGGGGTTGCAGAAGGTGCGCAGCCAGGATTCAGAAAATTGCATGGTCGGAAAGCGAATTGAGGTTCAAACGGCAACGTAGGCGTTCCAGCCGGTTTATTGAAATTGGGACAAAAAGCGAATATCGCCGTCAAAGAACAAGCGCAGGTCGTTCACGCCGTAGCGCAGCATGGTCAGGCGGTCCGGCCCCATGCCGAAGGCAAAGCCGATGTATTTTTCGGGGTCCAGGCCCATGTTACGGATCACATTGGGGTGCACCTGACCGGAGCCAGCCACTTCCAGCCAGCGCCCGGCCAGCGGGCCGCTCTGGAACTGGATGTCGATCTCCGCGCTCGGTTCGGTGAACGGGAAGAAGCTGGGGCGAAAGCGCAGCACCAGGTCGTCGCTTTCAAAGAAGGTGCGGCAGAAGTCGGTAAAGACGAACTTCAGGTCCTTGAAGCTCACGTTCTCGCCCACCCACAGGCCTTCGCACTGGTGGAACATGGGCGAGTGGGTGGCGTCGCTGTCCACCCGGTAGGTACGGCCCGGCGCAATCACGCGGATTTCGGGCATATCACCCGAAAAAAGGCTTTGGCCCGCGTCTTTATTAGCTCGGTTGCTATACTTTTTGACATGCTGCACGGCATAGCGAATCTGCATGGGGCTGGTGTGGGTGCGCAGCAGGTTGGGAGCGCTCTCGGAGCCGCCTTCTACGTAAAAGGTGTCGTGCATGGAACGCGCGGGATGGTCCTCGGGCGTATTCAATGCGGTGAAGTTGAACCAGTCGGATTCGATCTCAGGGCCTTGCGCCACATCAAAACCCATGGAACCGAAGATGGCCTCGATACGCTCCATTGTGAGCGATACGGGGTGCAATCCACCTTGCCCACGCTGACGCCCCGGCAGCGTCACGTCGAGTGCCTCGGCCCGCAATTGCGCTTGCAACTCAGCATCGGCCAGCGCTTGGCGACGCGCGGTCAGTGCGCCCTCGATGGCTTGCTTGGCCAGGTTGATAGCAGCGCCGCGGGACTTTTTTTCGTCCACGCTCAAAGCGGCCATGCCCTTCATCAATTCGGTGATGCGACCTGCCTTACCCAGAAACAGTGCCTTGGCATTCTCCAGATCTGCAGGGGTGGCGGCTTGTGCAAAGGCTGCCTGGGCTTGCTCAACAATGGCGTTCAAATCGTTCATATTATTTGATGTCAACGAAAAAGGGCTAGCGCTTTTTCAAGCCCTAGCCCTTGTTCTACTTGCACTGAAAGCTATCAAACCGACAGCATTACAGGGCGAAAATCAAGCAGCCAGCTTGGCCTTGACTTGCTCCACGATACCGGCAAAAGCCGCCATGTCGTGAATGGCAATATCGGACAGGACCTTGCGGTCGATCTCGATATTGGCTTTCTTCAGACCATTGGCGAACTGGCTGTAGGTCAGGCCGCACTGACGGGCTGCCGCGTTGATACGGGCAATCCACAGCTGACGGAAGACACGCTTCTTGGTGCGACGATCACGGTAGGCATATTGCCCAGCCTTCATGACCGCTTCTTTGGCGATCCGGAAGACATTACCGCGGCGACCACGGAAACCTTTTGCAAGGGCCAGAACTTTTTTATGGCGGGCGCGAGCCGTTACACCACGTTTGACGCGAGGCATTGTGTTACTCCTTGTACGTCGTTAATCAAAGGCCTTGACCGGGCAGCATCTGTGCCATGCGACCCATATCGGTCGCGTGGACGGCTGTTGCACCGCGCAAATGGCGCTTGTTCTTGGTGGTCTTCTTGGTCAAGATGTGACGCTTGAAGGCTTGACCGCGTTTGACGGTACCACCCGGACGCACGCGGAAGCGTTTCTTCGCCGCGCTCTTGGTCTTCATTTTGGGCATGTTCATGCTCCTTCTACTTTGTGCTCGTGAGGCGTCTGGAAAACTCTCTCCAGCCTTGTTGGCCCCGAGCCACTTTTGCTGCCAGCCGCCTTGCGGCACCGGCACCAGGCGGAACTTGCATCCCGCCGGATTACCTGCGCAGGTGACCAAACCCACGCAGGAAAATTCTTGCTACGCCGCCACTTCGGTGGCCACCTTGGGTGTGCCACCCGACTTACGGCGTCCGGGCGCGATCATCATGACCATCTGCCGCCCTTCCAGCTTGGGGAACTGCTCGACGACGATCGCATCACCCAACTCGTCGCGCATGCGTTGCAACATTGCCAGTCCCAATTCCTGGTGGGTAATCTCCCGCCCCCGAAAACGCAGCGTGATCTTGCACTTGTCACCCTCATCGAGAAAACGCCGAATATTGCGCATCTTGATGTTGTAGTCTCCGTCATCGGTACCGGGGCGGAACTTGACTTCTTTGACCTCGATGACCTTTTGCTTGGCCTTGGCCTCGGCAGCCTTCTTTTGCTCTTGGTACTTGAACTTGCCGTAATCCATCAAGCGACAGACGGGCGGATTCGCCGCCGCGGCAATTTCAACCAAATCCACATCCAGTTCGCCCGCCATCCGCAGCGCTTCCATCAGGCTAACAACCCCGATAGGTTCATTCTCAGGGCCTGTAAGCCGGACCTCTGGAGCCATGATTTCACGGTTTAAACGGTGTTTGCGCTCTTCACGCTGGCGACGATCACGAAATTCAGTAGCGATGACTTAATACCTCAAAAAATAGCTACACCAACTGTAGCGGTTCACGCGCCGTACACGCAGGCAAACCAGCAGCTTAGAACAGAGTCAAGTGGCGGATTTGTTGGCAATGGCGCTGGTGATTCTTTGCAAGAAGTCTTCCAGCGACATGGCTCCGAGGTCTTGGCCACCCCGGGCGCGCACAGCGACAGCGCCTGCCGCCATTTCCTTGTCACCCACGACCAGCAAATACGGCAGCTTTTGCATCGAATGCTCCCGTATTTTATACGTAATCTTTTCATTGCGCAGGTCCAAATGAACTCTAAGCCCTTGATTTTGCAGCGTTTTGGCCACGGAACGGGCATATTCAGCCTGTGCATCGGTGATATTGAGCACGGCAACCTGCACGGGCGCCAACCACGTTGGCAGCGCACCGGCGTACTGCTCGATCAAAATGCCGATGAAGCGCTCCAGACTGCCGACGATGGCGCGGTGCAGCATGATGGGCCGGTGCCGGGCACCATCTTCTCCAACAAATTCAGCATCCAACCGTTCCGGCAAATTCGGATCGACCTGGATGGTGCCGCATTGCCACGGCCGCCCCAACGCATCCTTGAGTGTGTACTCGATCTTGGGACCATAAAACGCCCCTTCGCCTGGCAGGTAGTCAAACTCGCAACCCGAAGCGCGCAAGCCGTCTGCCAACGCTGCCTCAGCACGGTCCCAGCTTTCTTCGGTACCGATGCGCTGTTCCGGGCGCGTCGAAAGTTTGTAGATGATGTCGGTGAAGCCGAAATCGGCATACACGTTCTTAAGCAACGTTGTAAACGCCTTCACCTCGCTTTGAATCTGGTCTTCGGTGCAAAAAATGTGTCCGTCGTCTTGCGTAAACCCGCGCACACGCATGATCCCGTGCAGGCCGCCGGTGGGCTCGTTGCGGTGGCAATTGCCAAATTCGCCGTAGCGTAGTGGCAGCTCGCGGTAGCTCTTGATGCCTTGCTTGTAGATCAGGATGTGGCCTGGGCAATTCATGGGCTTTAAGGCGTACTCGCGTTTTTCGCTTTCGGTCGTAAACATGTTCTCGCGGTACTTGTCCCAATGGCCCGTTTTCTCCCACAGGGTTTTGTCCAGGATTTGGGGGCCCTTGACTTCCTGGTAGCCGTTGTCACGGTAGACACGGCGCATGTATTGTTCGACTTCTTGCCATAGCGTCCATCCTTTGGGATGCCAGAAAACGGTACCCGGAGAGTGTTCGTCCAAATGGAAAAAATCCAATTCGCGCCCCAACTTGCGGTGGTCACGCTTTTCCGCCTCTTCGAGCATGGTGAGGTATTGCTGCAACTCGTCCTTGGTGGCCCAGGCCGTTCCATACACGCGTTGCAGCATTTCATTGCGGTGATCACCGCGCCAGTAGGCTCCCGCCACCTTCATCAACTTGAAGAACTTGAGCTTGCCGGTGCTGGGCACGTGCGGGCCGCGACACAGGTCTACGAACTGGCCTTCGCGGTACAGTGATACGTCCTGGTCGGCCGGAATGCTGCCGATGATCTCGGCCTTGTAGTTTTCACCCAGGCTCTTGAAATACGCCACCGCCTCGTCGCGCGGCAAGACGCGGCGCACCACGGGCTCGTCCTTGGAAGCAAGTTCGCCCATCTTCTTCTCGATGGCCGCCAAGTCTTCGGGCGTAAAGGGGCGCTTATACGAGAAGTCGTAATAAAAACCATGTTCGATAACCGGGCCTATGGTGACCTGGGCGTCGGGAAACAGTTCCTTGACCGCGTAGGCCAACAGGTGGGCAGTGGAATGGCGAATCAACTGCAAACCATCTGCATCCTTGGCCGTCACGATGGCCAGGCTGCTGTCGGACTCCATGCAAAAACTGGTGTCGACCAACTTTCCGTTGACTTTGCCCCCTAAAGCGGCCTTGGCCAGACCCGCACCAATAGCAGCGGCAACTTCAGCCACCGTGACCGGGCCGGAAAATTCACGTTGGGAACCGTCGGGAAGCGTGATGTGGATCATGTTGTGCACCAAAAAGAGAAACGCAGAAAGACAAAAGCGCGGAGAGGTCCGCGCTTACTATGAATTTTGTAGCTGGCTACGCACAAGGCGCGCGGACTACGAGCCTTATTCGCTTGAAATTGCGGGCCGTGTCGTTCGCGGTGTCATAACCAGGTGCCTTTCTCGCTCTTATACAAAGTTGAGTCCGAATTTTAACCGCACAAAAAAGCCGACACCCCTGGTGAGGCATCGGCTCTGTGGCTAGACCCGCGAAACGCGGGACAGGTAGAACACGGCTTAGTGGAACTGCTCTTCTTCGGTGGAACCGGTCAGGGCCTTCACAGAGGAAGAACCGCCCTGGATTACGGTGGTCACGTCGTCGAAGTAACCCGCACCGACTTCCTGTTGGTGCGATACGAAGGTGTAACCCTGCTCGCGGGCCTTGAACTCGGGCTCTTGCACCATGTTCACGTAGTGCTTCATGCCTTCGCCGTTTGCGTAGGCGTGGGCAAACTGGAAGGTGTTGAACCAGTTGATGTGGATACCAGCCAGCGTGATGAACTGGTACTTGTAGCCCAGCGCCGACAGGTCTTCCTGGAACTTGGCGATCTGGCTGTCGTTGAGGTTCTTCTTCCAGTTGAAGGAAGGCGAGCAGTTGTAGGACAGCAGCTTGCCGGGGCATGCGGCTTGCACGGCTTGCGCGAATTCACGGGCGAAGCCGATGTCGGGCACGCCGGTTTCGCACCACACCAAGTCGGCGTAGGGAGCGTAGGCCACGCCACGGCTAATGGCTTGCTCCAGGCCGTTCTTCACACGGTAGAAGCCTTCTTGGGTGCGCTCGCCGGTGATGAACGGCTTGTCGTTGTCGTCGCAGTCGCTGGTCAGCAGATTGGCGGCTTCGGCGTCGGTACGGGCCAGAACGATGGTGGGCACGCCCATTACGTCGGCCGCAAAACGGGCAGCAATCAATTTTTCCACGGCTTCGCGGGTGGGAACGAGCACCTTGCCACCCATGTGGCCGCACTTCTTCACAGCTGCGAGCTGGTCTTCAAAGTGCACGCCTGCGGCACCTGCGGCGATCATGTTCTTCATCAGCTCAAACGCGTTGAGCACGCCACCGAAACCGGCTTCTGCGTCGGCCACGATGGGCAGGAAATAGTCGACAAAGTCCTTGTCACCGGGATTGATGCCACGGCCCCACTGAATTTCGTCGGCCCGCTTGAAAGTGTTGTTGATGCGGCGCACCATGGTGGGCACCGAGTCGTAGGCGTACAGCGACTGGTCGGGGTACATCGTTTCAGACGTGTTGCCGTCGGCAGCCACTTGCCAGCCCGAAAGGTACACGGCTTCCAGACCCGCCTTGGCCTGCTGCATGGCCTGGCCAGCGGTGATGGCGCCGAATGCGTTGACATAACCCTTCTTGGCACCGCCATTGACTTTTTCCCACAGCTTCTCGGCCCCGTTCTTGGCTAGCGTGTACTCAGGCTGCAGGCTGCCACGCAGGCGCACCACGTCGGCAGCGCTGTAGCCGCGTTTGACGAGTTTCCAGCGCGGATTTTCGGCCCAGTCTTTTTCCAGGGCGGCAATTTGCTGTTCGCGGGTCAATTTGGTCATGGAAGATCTCCAAAGTTAGGAATTGCGATACCGAAGCCCAAAAGGTTGCAACGGGCATGGGGAAATTCTAGTCTTATACAAGACCAAAACAACATCTTATGTCTTATATAAGACATATTTTTCAGATTTTTCTGTTGAGATG
>JAYRUL010000017.1:0-30981 GCA_041919095.1 Rhodoferax sp.
ACCCCAGCCGCCTCCCGAGAAGCCTTGATCCCCAGCCCAGCAACCCCAGGCAAACCCGGCAGCGCTGCCCCCGCAATATCGGCAAGCATACCAAGCCCATCCGCCAGAGCTGCGCCCGTGTTGCCCGCGCGCAGGTTGTCCTTCAGGCTCATGTAGCCCACAGTGAGGCTCATGGCCTCTACGACCAGTTCCGCATACTTTCCATCCGGGTCCACAAACTTGTACGGATTGTTGTTGGCGTACGCATAGCGGTTGAAGCTGTGGATGTTCTCTTCCTTGAACCCCACCGGGTCCACGCCCATGAACCGCCCCAGCATCGGGTTGTAGTAGCGCGCCCCCATGTAGCTAAGCCCCGTGGCCGCATCAAAGGGCTTGCCCGTAAAACCCGTCTGCGCCGCCGTGCCGCTGGCCTGGTTGTTCAGCCGCTCGCCATAGGGCCGGTAGTTCTCCTTCCACAGCACCGCGCCACTGGCATCGGTAGCCACCATGGGACTACCCGAGACATCGTTATGAAAATACACCACCGCCGCCTCCACCGGCATGACGGGTGCCGACGTGGCCGACCACGGCCCGCTGCCAATGGTGGAGGTGGTGCGTACCTTGCAGGTGGTGGGGGTGTCGTTGGGCAGGCCACTCACCGTGATGGGTGAAGTGGTGCCGCTGGCGGTTTTGCTGCCGCAGCTGGCGGTGTGGTGGACCAGCGCGCCGCTGCCCAGGCGGCCGGGGGTGAAGGTGACTATGGCGAGTTTGTCGCCTGCTGTGGCGGTGCCGTTGGTAGGGGCACCTGGGGGAACCGCTGCTGGGGTGACGCTGTTGGAGAGCGCCGACCACGGGCTGACCCCGGCGCTGGTGGTGGTCTTGACCTTGCAGGTGTAGTTGGTGCCGTTGGTCAGGCCCGTTACCGTGATGGGTGAGGCGCTACTCGCATCCAACTCGCAGCGCCCGAGAAGGCCGAGGTGGTCACAAACTGTGATCACCTCCAGAAGTTGAAGTTTTCTAAATCTCTGCCGTTTGCGTTTACCGAATATGGCGCGGTGGCGCTGCCCAATGTGTTGGCCTCAAGCCAAGCGGTGGAGATAGGGATTTATTTGGTGCGGGCCTTCGTGCAGTTGCGCCAGGCCAGTAGCGTGCATGCCGATCTGGCCAAGCGCTTGACCGAGTTGGAACTGGCCACCGAGCGGCTGGAGTTGTCGCACGATACGTTCAGCCGCAATACGCGCAATCAGTTGCGCCAGGTGTTTGAGGCGCTGCGCGAGTTGACCACACCACCCGAGCCACCCAAGCGGCCGATTGGCTTTGTGACGCATGAGGACAAGAAGGACGCACCCAAACAAGCCGCCAAAGCTGCGGTCAAGGTGGGGCGAGGCAAGAAGGCGTAGCGCGCCACCCAGCGGCTAAAGAAAGAAGCCACCCGAACCCCACAGCTTTAGCGGCTGGCAGGGGTTGTGGGTGGCTTTTTTACTTTAGAGATAGAGGGAAACGGGCTGCTAGCCCTCGTGGGTATTGCATTAGTCGCTATGAATAGCGTAGCAAATGCAAACATCGCATTGGCTCAGGTTGAACTTCAATCCCACCGTGCTAAATCCTCATAGTTACTCGGGTAATGCATGCCGCAGCACACCCTCTTCAAAGTCGAACTGTCCGATTTCCTGCCCTTCCATTAGGAAATCCAAAACGGATACCGGATCAACACCAACGGGAATTTCGACCGCAATTAGGCCCATCTTGGCATCCACTTCACTCGGGCAAGATAGATCAAGAAGGGCGGCGCGAATAGCAGGAATATCGTTGCGGTTTTTGGCAAAAATTCTGAATACAGAAGTTCCAGACGACTTGACTACCTTATCAAACCACAACCCTTCAGAGTCGTTTTTAACTGATATCTGATCGCCAGGACCAACCCCGTACGCATAAAACGGGATGTTGTCAACATAGCGAACTCCATTGAGAGCACGCACCCATATGCCTTCAACAGTTACGGGTGGATATCCATCATCCTGCTCAAGGCGGAATTGAACTTTTTCTTTTAACGACGAAGACTCTGACATCAACTACTCCGATCTTGGTGATGGCTTAGGTGAATTGGAAAACTCGCGGTTGCATTCACGACAAGCGTGTGCGGCATTTGACGGCGCGTTTGTGCCGCCCTCTGATCGCGGGACGATGTGATCGGTTTGTGCCTCGTTTTTGGGTGGAGTTACACCACTCTCAGATTTCTTTGCCTTCACAGTATCAACGCCGCAATATTCGCATTTATTGCCGGCCCGTTCCGCAGCCTCTTCTTTTGTGCTCTTAGAGAATTTTCCGCCAGGAGTATATTTTTTGTAGGCTCCAGCCGCCTTCTCGCCCCCCTCAGCAACAGCCTTGATGCCGAGTTCAGCGCCCCGTGCCGCCTCCACGCCATGCTCCACAGCCCGAGCCGCCTTCAGCGCTTGGCCCGCCCCAGGAATCGGACTCACTACGCCGACGGCACTCAGTGCGACATCTACAGCAGCATGACCTACGCCCACCCCGGTGTATAGCGCCACACCCAGTTTACCCAGGTCATACACCAGAAACGCAACGTCAATCGGACTATGCCCATCCGGGTCCACGTACTTGTACGGGTTGTTGTTCGCGTAGGCGTACCGATTGAAGGAGTGGATATTGGCTTCATCGAACCCCTTGGGATCAACGCCCATGAACCGCCCCAGCATCGGGTTGTAGTAGCGCGCGCCCATGTAGCTAAGTCCCGTGGCCGCATCAAAGGGCTTGCCCGTAAAGCCCGTCTGCGCCGCCGTGCCGCTGGCTTGGTTGTTCAGCCGCTCGCCATAGGGCCGGTAGTTCTCTTTCCACAGTACCGCACCACTGGCGTCAGTTGCCAGCATGGGGCTGCCCGAGATGTCGTTGTGAAAATACACCACCGCCGCCTCCACCGGCATGACGGGTGCCGACGTGGCCGACCACGGCCCGCTGCCGATGGTGGAGGTGGTGCGTACCTTGCAGGTGGTGGGGTGAAATACCGAGGCAGCCTTGAAAGCGCCGCCGGGGGCCGAAGGGCTTAGGTCGATTTAGGCATCAAATCAAGCCCTAGGCATTATGGGATATGCGTAAGCAGCTATGATCTTTATAGCAAATCAGCGTTCTTAGGGGTGCGGAACGCACCCCAATCGGCTTACTGGGCCCAGTTAATCTGCCCGCGCAATGCGGCAGATGCACCTTCGCAGTGCTGCTCAAAACGAAGCTTTAGCAATGACAGCGTGCCATTGGTGTACGCCACATCATCCACAACAAACCAGCCGGTGAGCTGGTTGCAGCCACGCCCCATGCCCGACCAACTGAGTCCACCTTTGGCTGGGTTATGGAAGGGATAGCGCATCAACGCGGCGTAGTAGCCACGGCGCAGGGGGCTCACGGCATCCATGGCCATGAAATTGCCGGACCAGGCGTCTGTATTGTGGCTGACGTTGATGCGGACCAACCCGCCATTGCTGGTGGCGGTGATGGCCGCTGCACCGTAGGTGAGAGTTTGACCCGCACCGATATAGTCGGAGGAGTCGCTTTGTAGAAAGACATAGTTTCCACTTGCAGGAACTTGTGCAGGAGTGGGTGCCCATAGTCCAACGGGGGCGGGGTCAACCGGGCCATCGGCAACCGTGGTGTCGCTGGAATACCATTCAACGCGCCCATGCAAGCGGGGCGATGCCGATTCGCAGTGTTGATCAAACTCCAAAACAATATGGTTCGCTGCACCGTTTTGATAGGTTGCTTGGACCACCTTGAACCCACCGTCAAGCGCATTGCAGCCGCGGCCTTCACCCCACCAGGACAGCCCGCCTTGCGCAACAACATGAAATGGGTAGCGTTGCAGATTGGTATAGGTCGCACCTGCCTCAAAAGCGCTTTGGCCGCTCGGTAGCGCGAACTCGCCCCACCATTTTTCATCGCCGTCTACGACCACACTCATGCGTCCGGCGCTGACGGAAACACTGATGTTGGCATTCTTGCGGGTATAGGAGTAAGTGCCACCCGCACCGATGGAGTCCCCCAGTTCGCTTTGCAAAGCGATGGATGTGAGTTGCTGAGCGCTGGCGATGGGTGTTGCACTGAAGGCGTTAGAGTTCGGGCCCGAACCCATGGAGTTGGTAGCCACCACGTTGCAGCTATACAGCAATCCGTTGATCAGGTTGGCAACCACAATTGGGCTGGATGCTGCCGTTGCGGATTGGGTACCGGCACCGGCAGCTTGGCAACTGGCGGTATAGGAAGAAGGCGTTTGCCCACCATTGGCCTGCGGCGGCTCAAAATTCAGAACCAGGGCTGCATTTCCCGCACCGGCACTGACCAATTTCGGACTGCCAGGCACGCTGCACCGTTGCGGCATGGCCACGCAGGCATAGTCGGCAAAGGCGCCCACATGGGATATGGCTCCCCCGGTGTGGGGTCCCATGATGAAGATGTGTTCCCCGGCAACGCCCAGGTAGGTCTGTGTCCCCGCGTAATACCTGTAGGTGTAGGGCTCGAAGTACTGGTTGTTTCCGGTAGCTGGCCAAAAGTACTGCGGATATTGCACTTCGGCCCAGTTGAAAAGCTCATTGATCGACACCAGACGCGCCACTGCGGCGGAGTTGCCATGCAGGGAATTCTTGCCCAATGCAGGGCTGCTTCGTACACAGTGGCCATCGACCACTTGATAGAGTCCCTGCACAAGCGCTTCGGTCGAGCAATGCGACTGCGCTACTCTCGCGGTGTCGGGGTGGGGAAGGATCGCAACCGCCTGGTTCAGCGATTTGCCGCCACCACCGCCACAAGCCGCCAAAACGCAAATGCTGCAGGCAAGCAGCCACCCATGCAAACGCAGACGCATCAATTCCTCCCTATCGAATGCAGGAATTGTATCGATCGGGCACTCACAACGGCAGCACCTGGTGCAGGTCGGGCTTTTCCAGCCAGGCGGCGAATTCGTCGGCCAGTTGCACGCTGGCGGCACAGGCGGCTTGCCAGACCTTCACGCGCGCGGCCAGGTCGTTGCCATAGTGGGCAAAGTCGGTGCGGTCGGGCAGCTTGGCGTTGGGCAAGGTCTTGACCCATTCGGGGTTGGGGGCCAGCAGCACCATGGTGTCCAGAAAGTGCGTGCTGCGGTGGCGCCACTTGAGCGTCTTGTCCAGCCAGCCGGGCACCACGGCCTGCTGGAAGTGGGGGTACAAAACAATGCCAATTGGGTCGTTAGCCCCCGTGGATATTGCGTAAGCAGCTTCTGTTTTTATAGCAGATGGATGCGCGCCAGCGTAGTTCAGGTGCAGGTGGTAGTCGGTGATGCCGCCGTCCCAGTAGGCCCCGGGCGGTGCGCCGGGGATGTGCTGCACCGCTTGCAGCACGAAAGGGATGGAGCAGCTGGCCTGCAAGGCGCTTTGGAAGTTGGCCGCGCTCAGGTGGACCTGGCGCGTGCGGTAGTCGTGGGTGGCAAAGGGCAAGGCGGCACCGGGGGTGGAGAACACCACCCGCTCCAGCCAGGCCCCCATGGCGCGGCGGTGCACGGCGTTGGTGAGATACGCCCCCAAATAGCCCAACGGCGTGGCCAGGCCGTGTTCGCGGCGCAGCAGGTGGCGTCCGCGCGAGGTGACGATGTGCAGCCGAAAGCGGCTGTTGTGCAACACCTGGTCCACCCGGTCGCCATAAAACGCCTGCAAGTTGCGCGCAAACTGGGCGCTGACGTCGGCGGCGGCCGGGCGCTTTTGGCCGGGTGCCAGTTCGAAATGTTGGTGGATGTAGTCGTGTTCCAGACGGTTGAGAGCGGCCACGTTGTCGTCCAGGCAGGCAGTGGCCATGCGCCAGGCGCCGATGGAAGCGCCCACCAGGTCCACGGCTTGATTGGATTGGGGGAGCCACTGCCCAAAAATGAAGCGATCCAGTGCGCCCAGGATCAGCCCCTTGGGACCACCGGCTGCTGCCGGGATGGTGGCAATGTGGTCAGGCTGCAGGCCGTGGCGCGCCAGGGCTGCGCGCGCCCGTGGCCCGGCGTAGAGGTGCAAAGCTTTCATGCGGGAACCAGCAGAATCAGGTGGGGGTGCCCCAGTCAAAGGGGTCTTGCTGCAAGACGGCGTCAATGTCCAGGTCCAGCGCCACGCCGATAGGGTACGGGAACGTCACCGCCAGCGCCTTGTCACCCATACCGGCTTCCTTGGCGCGGGCACGCCAGGTGGCCAGATGGATGACACCGGCCAGGGGTTCGTAAACATTGTTCTCAAACGGGGCGTATTGGTGTTCCAGGGCATCCACCAAGGGCTGCGGAAAATGCCACATGCGCGCAAATCCGGCTCCCACGCTGGCGTAGCAGTAGCCCAGCTCGCGGCGCTCGGCCTTGGCGCGGCGCAGGTCCAGTGGGCCGGTGTCCTGGTCCAGCTGCGCCATGAATGCGGGCAGTGCCAGGTGCATGGCCAGCTCGCCCACGCCGTGGATCAGCCCGCAGGTGAAGGCGGCTTGCTGGTTCAGCCGCACCAGCGATGCCAGCGCCCGCGAAATGCGCGCCACATTCAGGCTGTAATGCCAGAACTGGGTCAGCTGGATGCCGGGCACGGCCTTGGGCGAGGTAATACCGGCAGCTACCTGCGCCATGCCCTTCACACTGGCCAGGTCCAGCAGCGCCAGCGCCTGCGACACGCTGCTGATTTTGCCCGCAAGATGAAACGCCTCGGAATTGGCCAGCTGCAGCAGCCGCGTGGTCAGGGCCGGGTCGGTGCTGATGAGCTGGTTGACCATGCGCAAGTCCACCTCGGCCCGATCCAGCTCGGCCAACAGCAACGCCACCACCTTGGGGATGCTGGGCAAGTTGAACTGCTGGGCCAGTAGGTCGCTGAGGGTCATGGCCATGGGCCTGCGAGTGGGGTTGCCGCCATTATGGCGTCAGGTACTACCCGCGCAAAGGCAGCCTAGCGCTTGAGCTTGGCAAACGCATTGGCCATGGCGGAGTTGGCGGCAAAGCCGCTGTCTTGCCGACTGCCATGGCCTTGCTGGCCCCGGCCTGCGGCTTGGTAGCGGTTTTCTCCAGGTTTTTGACCTCCAGCCCTTGTGGCACCTGCGTAAGCAGCTCCTATTTTCATAGTAAGGCTGATGCGCTTGCGGGCCACGTCCACTTCCTGCACCTGCACCTTGACGATGTCGCCGGTCTTCACCACTTCGCGCGCGTCGTTCACGAACTTGTGCGCCAGTTGGCTCACATGCACCAGGCCGTCCTGGTGTACGCCCAGGTCGACAAAGGCGCCAAACTGAGCCACGTTGCTCACAGTGCCTTCCAGGATCATGCCTTCCTTGAGGTCGGTGATGTCTTCCACGCCGTCGTTGAAGCGCGCCACCTTGAAGTCCGGGCGAGGGTCGCGGCCGGGTTTTTCCAGCTCGGAAAAGATGTCCTTCACGGTGATCACACCAAATTTTTCGTTGGCAAAGAGTTCCGGTTTCAGGGTCTTGAGCATGTCAGCGCGGCCCATGACCTCCTGGATCGGCTTGGCTACCTTGGTCAGAATCTGTTCGACCACCGGGTAGGTCTCGGGGTGCACGCCGGTCATGTCCAGCGGGTTGGCACCGCCCCGGATGCGCAGAAAGCCCGCGCTTTGCTCAAAGGTCTTGGCACCCAGGCCGGTCACCTTCATCAAATCCTGGCGGCTGCTGAAGGCGCCGTTGGCCTCGCGCCAGCGCACCACAGCCTTGGCCACAGTGCCCGACAAGCCCGACACACGGGAAAGCAGCGGCACCGAGGCCGTGTTCAGATCCACCCCCACCGAGTTCACGCAGTCTTCCACCACGGCGTCGAGCGTGCGCGCCAGTTCGCTCTGGTTCACATCGTGCTGGTACTGCCCCACGCCAATGCTCTTGGGGTCGATCTTCACCAGCTCGGCCAGTGGGTCTTGCAGGCGCCGGGCAATGGAGGCCGCGCCGCGCAGGCTCACATCCACATCGGGCATCTCTTGCGAGGCGAATTCGCTGGCGGAATAGACCGACGCACCGGCCTCGCTCACAACGACCTTGTCCACATTCACCTCGGGTGCACCGGCCTGGGCCGCCATCTTGGCCAGCAGCTTGATCAGGTCGGCGGCCAGCTTGTCGGTCTCGCGGCTGGCGGTGCCGTTGCCGATGGCGATGAGGTTCACACTGTGCTTGGCACACAGCTTGCCCAGGGTGTGGAGCGAGCCTTCCCAGTCTTTGCGCGGCTCGTGCGGAAACACGGTGGCGGTATCCACCAACTTGCCAGTCGCGTCCACCACGGCCACCTTCACGCCGGTGCGGATGCCGGGGTCCAGCCCCATCACCACACGGGGGCCCGCCGGAGCGGCCAGCAGCAGGTCACGCAGGTTGTCGCCAAACACCTTGATCGCGACCTTTTCGGCGTCTTCACGCAGGCGGGCGAACAGGTCGCGCTCGGTGGACAGGGAGAGCTTTACCTTCCAGGTCCAGGCCACGCACTTGCGCAGCAGGTCGTCGGCGGCGCGGCCCTGGTGGCTCCAGCCCAGCTTGAGGGCCAGGCGGCCTTCGGCAAGGCTGACGGCTGGTGCAGCACGGGTGCGACCTGGGAAATTGGGGTCAGATTCCAATTTCGCCTGGGAAATTGGAATCTGACCCCAATTTCCCCAATTTCCCGGCTCAGGCTGGACCAGCTTGACGTCCAGAATGTCCAGCGCCCGCCCGCGGAACACGGCCAGCGCGCGGTGGCTGGGCACGCGGCCGATGGGCTCGTCGTAGTCGAAATAGTCGCGAAACTTGGCCACGTCGGGGTTGTTGGCGTCTTTGCCCTCGGCCAGCTTGCTTTGCAAGTGCCCTTCGCTCCACAGCCAGGCACGCAAGTCCTGCACCAAGACGGGGTCTTCGGCCCAGCGCTCGCTCAAGAGGTCGCGAACCCCGTCCAGCACAGCAAGCACCGTGGAAAAGTCAGGCTGCTTGTCGGCAATCTGCTCGGGCGTGAGCGGCGGTTTGACGTAGGCCTGGGCCGCGTCCATGGGCACCAGCGTGGGGTCGGCAAGCAGCGCATCGGCCAGCGGCTCCAGTCCCGCCTCCTTGGCCAACTGGCCCTTGGTGCGGCGCTTGAGCTTGAATGGCAGGTAAAGGTCTTCCACCTCTTGTTTGGTGGCGGCGCTGTGGATGGCGGCGATCAACGCGGGGGTGAGCTTGCCTTGCTCGTCAATGAGCTTGACCACGGCTTCCTTGCGGTCTTGCAGTTCGCGCAGGTAGACCAGGCGCACTTCCAGCTCACGCAGTTGGATGTCGTCCAGCCCGCCCGTGACTTCCTTGCGGTAGCGGGCGATGAAGGGCACGGTGGCGCCTTCGTCCAAGAGGCCAACGGCGGCCTCAACCTGTTGCGGGCGAACCTGTAGTTCCTGCGCAATCTGCGCGATGATTTTCTGCATGACGAAACGGGACAGTCGAAAACGAGGCCGGGAGTGTGCCACAACCCATTCCCGGCCCGTGATCAGACCGATCGTTTAGGCGAGGCACTAGCGCGGCCAACGGCCAAAAACGCTGGGGTGCCAAAGCTCCCGGCGTTGCAGTGGCGTTTCGGTGGGCAACTTGGAATTCTTCAAAAAGAACAACGTGCGCCGGTCCAGGCCCTGGGCTTGCAACTGGGGGCCGATATGGCGCTCAAACAGGCGATCGAAGCTCTTGTCCTTGATGGCCAGCTCGAAACCGTAGTTCAATCGCTCGGCCAACTCCGGACGTTTCTTGCTGACAAACAGGTAGTACGCAGTGGGGTACGCAATGGCCCAGGATGCAACGGTGGCCAGCTGGTTGCGCTGGGCGATCGGACCGACTTCGACAATCCCCAGGGGCAGCAACTGAAAACTGTTGGCTTGCAAGCGCCCAAAGGACGATGGAAGGTCACCCAGGCGCACCACGTTCAAACCCGCATCGCGCATGATGAGGTAGTCGGGCCAATCGAACACAGCCCCTACTGAAATCTTCTGCAGTTGTTCCAGGGTTTGCACGCGCTCCACAGCCTGGACCGACTCGGCCGAACCCATGCCCACCCGAATGCCCAGCAGGCCTTTGTACAGGCAGTAACGCACCGGGATCGCGACCCGTTCGCGCTCGACGCTGGTCATGGTGGCCATCACATCGAGTTCGTCTTGCTCGAGCCGGCTGTAGGCACGGCTTTGGCTCCAGCCCTGTTGCATGTTCTTCTGCAGGGAGTAAGGCCCGTACTTGGCTTTGGACTTTTCCAGCAACAACGCCAGCACTTCCCCCTTGTAGTTGAGGGTGTCGGAATCGGCGGAAACGTACAGGTTGTGGCGCACCAGCAGCGGCGCAGCCTGGCCGCTCGCACCGAGCCAAACCAGCGACCAGCACAGTGCAACTTGGGCCAGCAAGCGGGTGAACACAGGCAGTACCTCCGCCGTTCAGCCAAACAGCTGGGGCAGCTCCCGGTTCCACAGGGTGTCGTCGCCCGTATTGAGCTCCATCAGGCGGCGCAGCCGGGTGAGGCTGGTGAGGTCCGTCGCCTGGCATTCAATACCGATGTGGTTGCCATTGCGGTGGGCGATGCGCCCTTGCATGGCCAGGCCGTCGCCGTCGTCCGCCAGGGGCAACATCAGGCTGCAGGCCTGTCCAACCGCCAGCGCATCGGCGTCATCGGCCTCGACCAGTGCGCCGCGCAGCGCAATGTCCAGCAAGTGCACGGTGTGCGGTTGGCCCGCCACCGTCAGCTGGGCACCGGCAATGAAGGGCACGCGGGCGAAGTGGCGCAAATGCTTGGGAGTGGAGGATGTCATGGCGCTGGTTCCAACGAAAACGGCCCCATCATCCCCCGCCAGCGGGGTGCGCGTCAAGCCGCAATGGCTTCAGGCACGCAGGGCCTTGCGCAGTTCCACGCCCAACTCCGGTTTATGCGCGAACGGGTCGGTCGGGTTGCGCGCCTGCAGCACATCTTCCAGGCGGGTTTGCACCGAGCCAATGGACTTGGGATGGCTGTAGATGTAGAAGCGCCCGGCTGCCACCGCATCGAACACCATCTGCGCCACTTCGGCCGCCGTGACCTTGCCGCTGTTGACTGCCTTGTCGCTCATGGCCTGGCCAATGAGCTGGCTGCGCGTGGGCTTGGCGTCGGTATCGAGTGCGCCGGGGCGGTTGCGATGGCTTTGACTGATGCCGGTGGGCACAAAGAACGGGCACAGCACGCTGGCGCTGACCTGGTCGGTGACCAACGCCAGATCCTGGTACAGCGTTTCGCTGAGCGCCACCACGGCATGCTTGCTCACGTTGTAGATGCCCATGTTGGGTGCGTTCAGCAAGCCTGCCATGCTGGCGGTGTTGACGATGTGGCCCTGGTAGGCGGGATCGGTCTTGGCGGCTTCCAGCATGCGCGGGGTGAACAGGCGCACGCCGTGCACCACCCCCATCAGGTTCACGCCCAGCACCCACTCCCAGTCCTGCACGGAGTTTTCCCACACCAGACCACCGGCGCCGACTCCGGCGTTGTTGAAGACCAGGTGTGGCGCACCAAAGCGCGCAAAAGCGGCATCGGCCAATGCCTGCATCGGGTCGGCCTTGGACACATCGACCCGCATGCCCAGCACGTTGACACCTGCGGCCTGCAGCTCGGCCACGGCGGCGTCGAGCGCGTCTTGCTGCACATCGGCCAGCACCAGGTTCATGCCCAGCCGGGCACCGATGCGGGCGCACTCCAGGCCAAAGCCCGAGCCCGCGCCAGTCAGGACTGCCGTCTTGTTCTTGAAATCAGTAATCATGGAGATTCAGAGGAGTTGGACCAGTTGCTTGCCGAAATTGCGGCCCTTGAGCATGCCCAGAAACGCTTCGGGCGCGCTGGCAATGCCTTGCGCAATGCTTTCGCGCGGGCGCAGCTTGCCGGTGGCGACCAGGGTGCCCAGTTCTTTGAGGGCCTCGGGCCAGACTTCCATGTGTTCGCTGACAATGAAGCCTTCGAGCTTCATACGGTTGATCAGCAGCAAGGCGGGGTTGGCCATGGGCAGGGGCTGCCCGTCGTAGCCCGCAATCATGCCGCACACGGCGATGCGGCTGAAGGCGTTCATGCGCAGCATGACGGCGTCCATGATCCAGCCACCCACGTTTTCAAAATAGCCGTCGATGCCGTTGGGGCAGGCTTCCTTCAAGGCCTTGGCGAGCGCCTTCACATCGGTATGGGCCTTGTAGTCCAGGCAGGCATCAAACCCAAGTTCTTCGGTGGCGTAGCGGCATTTGTCCGCTCCACCGGCAATGCCCACCACGCGGCAACCGCGCGCCTTGGCCAGCGCTGCAAATGCGCTACCGACCGCGCCGGTCGCCGCACTGACGACCATCGTTTCACCGGCTTTGGGGGCGATGATCTTGACCAGGCCGTACCACGCGGTCACACCAGGCATGCCCACGGCACCCAGGTAGGCACTGAGGGGCACATGGGTGGTATCGACTTTTCGTAAGGCCCCCGGCGTGTTGCCGTCGACCACGCTGTACTCCTGCCAGCCGCCCATGCCCACCACGCGGTCGCCCACGCTGTACTTGGTGTTGCGGGACTCGACCACCTCACCCACGGTACCGCCGATCATCACCTCGCCCAAAGGCTGAGAGGCCGCGTAGCTTTTGCTGTCGTTCATGCGCCCGCGCATGTAGGGGTCCAGGCTGAGGAAATGGTGGCGCACCAGCACCTGCCCGTCCTGCAGGGCCGGGGTGGATGTGCTGACGAGTTTGAAGTTACCCACGGTCGCCTCGCCTTGCGGGCGGTTGTCGAGCAGGATTTGTTGGTTGATTGGCATACATGCCCTTTCAGTCGGTGGAAATGTTCAATGGTTGGGACGAGCGCGCACCCGTGGGCAGGCGCTTGACAAATTTGAAGGTGCCCGTGGCGTGCGCGCATTTGCGGCCCTGGGCGTCAAAAATGGTGGACTGCGTAAACGCCAGCGTTGCCGTGCGGTGAATCAATTCGCCTTCTGCCCGCAGTGGCCCCTGTGCGGCCTGCATGAAGCTGGTTTTCATCTCGATGGTGACCACACCGGTTTCGGGCGTGACGCTGCGGGCCGCCGTAGCCATGGAGACATCCAGCAGCGTCATGAGTGCGCCACCGTGGGTGACCGAAAACGAGTTCAGGTGTTCGGGTTTTGGGCTGTACCGGATCTGGGAAAAGCCCCCCTCAAAGCGCGTGAGTTCAAAACCCAGGTGCTGCACAAACGGGATTTCCACCCCGAAGCCGATCGCTTGTTCCCAGCCGGACATGGTTTACGCACCGGTCACCACCGAAACGCCACCATCCACCGCCAGCCACTGACCGGTGATGTGCTTGCCCGCGTCCGAGGCGTACAGCAGGCAGATGCCCTTGAGGTCTTCATCATCACCCAGGCGACGCAGCGGTGCATGCGCTGCCAGCGCTTCTTCGCCCGCCATTTGCAGAATGCCTGCCGTCATCTTGCTGGGGAAGAAGCCCGGGCAGATGGCGTTGACGTTGATGTTGTACTTGCCCCATTCCGCGCCCAGGGTGCGGGTGAAGTTGATCACCGCGCCCTTGGATGTGTTGTAGGCAATGGTGGTCATGATGGGCGGGTTGCCATTGAGCCCGGCGATGGACGCCACGTTGATGATGCGGCCCTGGCGGCGCGGAATCATGCTGCGCTTGCCGATGATCTGGCTGAGCAAAAAGTAGCCGCGTACGTTCAGGTTCATCACCTTGTCCCAGGCTTCGATGGGGTGGCTCTCGGCGGGTGCACCCCAGGTGGCACCGGCGTTGTTGACCAGGATGTCTACGTCACCCATGCGCTGCAGGGTTTCGTCGGCCAGGCGGTGCAGTTCGTCGTCCTTGGCGCAGTCGGCCGCCACCCAGCGCGCGTCAATGCCCGCGTCCTGCAACTCGGCACAGGCTTTCTCCAGATCGTCGGCCTTGCGTGAAGTGATCAGGACCCGAGCCCCCGCTTCACCCAGCGCATGGGCCATTTGCAGCCCCAGGCCACGCGAGCCGCCAGTGACCAGGGCGGTCTTGCCGGTGAGATCAAAGAGTTGTTGGACGGTGCGAGGGGTCATGGGAAACATCTCCAGAAACTGAACAGACCCGCACTGTACGGGAGACCGTGCCATGCGCCTGTCTCACGGGCGATAAGACGCTGGCAGCTACATCCGTGTGAACGCCAGGCGGCAGGCCCGCAACTGCATGCGTTTGCCCTGCCCTTGGTTGCCCGCAAAGCTGGCTTCGACGTCGTACTGGTACGGGCTGCCACTGCGCACCCCTTTGACTGCGAACTTGGGGTTGGACGTAAGCCCCTGCGCATGCAGTTGCGCCCGGCCGTCGGCCTGGATCTGCCCGCGCAGCAGCATCCAACCGGGTTGCTCAGGCGTACCCGCCTCGCCCCGCAGCAGTCCGTTTTGAACCTGGGCTACCAATTCCAGCGTATAGCCCATAGCCCCCTCTTCGTGGCGCGGGCATTCCACGCGCACCGACCATTCCCCATCAAAGGCGCTGGTGCTGGCGGTTCCCGGCCGGGGTGGGACCGGCCCTGCAGGTTGCACAACGGGCTGCGCTGCCGGCAGCGGCGAGGTTGGTGATGGGGGGTTTTGCGGCAACGCAGTCACGGGCGCAGTCACTGCACCACTTTGCGTGGCAGACGCTTCGGTTACGGCACTGGTTTTCCTGGACACGGGTGGCGGGGCAGTGATCGGTTTCGGCGCAGCGGTTGCCGTTGCACTGGCGGCCTTGACAGCGGCCGGGGCGACCGGCGCGTGGACGGTTGCGGACGCAGCGGGTGCGGGCGCCACGGCAGCCGGCATGGCGACCGATGACGCAGCCGGTGCTGCTAGCGCAGGTGCAGCGACGGGTGCCGTGCCCGGTTGCCCACGAGCCTGCCACGCCATCACGCCCAAGACCACGGCAACTGCCAAGGCAGCACCCCCCAGGGCCCAGACTACCGGGGGCACACCCGTGGCCACAGGCACAGGCTGCGCCCCGGGCACTGCCGGTGCAGGCTCCAGAGGGCGTGCGCCCGACACGCGGTACACCCGCACGGGCCGCGTGATGTTTTTTAAGGCCTGCTCACCAATATCCTGGAACCCCAAATCGAGCTTGCCGGTGATCTGGTCGTACACGGAAGAGGCAATGCATATCCCACCCGGCTCCGCCAGCGACTCCAGTCGCGCCGCCACATTGACGCCGTCGCCCAGCAAATCGGCATCCTTGACCACGACATCGCCCAAATTCACGCCCACGCGAAACAACAGACGCCGGTGCTCGGGCAAGGCATCGTTGCGGGTACGCAGCGCGTCTTGGATCTCCACCGCACACCGCACCGCTTCGACCGCGCTGGTGAACTCGGCCAGCACCGAGTCTCCTGCGGTACCCACGATGCGCCCCCGGTGAAAGCCAATGATGCCGTCGATCACCGCCCGGTGGGCCGACAGCACCTGGATGGTGCCCTCCTCGTCCTGCCCCATGTGCTTGCTGTAGCCGACCGCGTCGGCAGCCAGAATGCAGGTCAATCGCCGTTGAAGCGCATAGGGATCCATACCGTTCTCCTTGCCAGTCGGTGCAGGTTGCCGTGGCAACCAGTATCCCACCCGGGCGAGCCTTTGTCGCCTGCGGCAAACCCCGAAACGCGCGGTGCGCGCTCCAACTAGAACGCCGCAATGGGCAGTTCGGCGCAGGTGGTATCCCGCGCCGCGACCACGCCCAGCCAGGCGCTGATCTTGGGCAGTTCAAAATGGAAAAAATAGCGCGTGGCGGCCAATCGGCCTTGGGTGGACGCCTGCGCCTGGGTGGGGTCCGCGCCCACCGCCGTGCAGGCCACGTCCAGCCAGATCCAGGCCAGTACGGTGTGCCCAAATGCCTGCATGTAGGGAACTGCGTTGGCCAGCACCGCAGCCGGCTCGGCACCGTTGGACCATGCCTGCTGGGTGGTTTGGGCCACTTGCTGCAAGGCCTGGCCCAGCGCCTGGGCATGGGCTGCCAGCGGCGCAAGGCCTGCGGCCTTCTGGATCGTGGCCGTAACCCGCGCACCCAGCAGTTGCAATCCCCTGCCCTCTTCCATCAGTACCTTGCGACCCAGCAGATCCATGGCCTGGATTCCGTGCGTGCCCTCGTGAATCATGTTCAGGCGGTTGTCGCGCCAATACTGTTCCACCGGAAAATCCCGGGTATAGCCATAGCCGCCGTGAATCTGGATGGCCAGCGAATTCGCCTCCAGGCACCACTCGCTAGGCCAGCTCTTGGCGATGGGGGTCAGCACCTCCAGCAGCAGGCGTGCGTCGTCGGCCGCCGCGCCACCCGCGGTGTGGTGCTCGTCCACCAGACGGGCGCAATACAACTCCAGCGCCAGTGCGCCTTCGCCATAGGCTTTTTGTGCCAGCAACATGCGTTTGACGTCGGCGTGCTCGATGATGGGAACTTGGGGGGATGCAGCGTCCTTGCCCGAGCCGATTCCACCGCCGGGCCGCCCCAAGGTGGAACGCGCCCCCTCGGGGGGCAGCGCAGACGCGGCAGCGGCAAGCGTGGGGGCCTGTAGCTTGCGTCCTTGTGGACGGTTCTTGGCGTATTCGAGTGATGCGTAGTAACCCGCCAAACCCAGCATGGTGGCAGCCATGCCCACGCCAATGCGCGCTTCGTTCATCATGTGGAACATGCAGGCCAGCCCTTTGCCCGGCTGCCCAACCAGGTAGCCAATGGCACCTGCGCCCGCGCCGTAAGGCCCTTCGTTTCCGACCGGGAACTTCCCTTCGCCAAAGTTCAGCAGGGTGTTGGTGGTGCCGCGCCAGCCGCACTTGTGGTTCAGACCCGCCAGGGCGACATCGTTGCGCTGGCCCGTGAGTTGGCCGCCTGCCGTAACCAGTTGCTTGGGCACGATAAACAGCGAGATGCCGCGCGTGCCGGGAATGGGTTTGCCGTCGGCATCGGGGATCTTGGCCAGCACCAGGTGCACGATGTTTTCCGTCAAGTCGTGCTCGCCAGCCGAGATCCACATCTTGTTGCCTTTGAGGCGGTAGCGCGGCCCGAGCGGGTCGCTTGCAAAATCAGCGCCGTCAGGAACGGCCCGGGTGGCCACGTCGGACAGGCTGGACCCGGCTTGCGGCTCTGAAAGGCACATGGTGCCCGACCAGCGCCCGGCAAACTCGGCCTGGGCAAACACCTCTTTTTGCAAAGCAGTGCCGTGGGCCATCAGCAAGTTCGCATTGCCGACCGACAACATGCCCGAACCGATGCTGACGCTAGCACAGGCAAAAAACGCATTGGCCGCAGCCTCTACGCTGTAGGGCAATTGCATGCCCCCGATGGCATAGTCTTGCGCTGCACTGAGCATGCCAGACTGGGCATAGGCCTTTTGCGCGTCAAAAGTGGCCTGGGGCAATACCACGCGCAAGCTGCCGTCGGGCTCGGTAACGGTGCGGGGCTCCTCGGTATCCACCAGCCGATTGAACGGGGCAAACTTCTCGCGGGCGATGCGTTCACACGTATCCAGCACCGCGTCAAACGTATCACGTGAGTGGTCGGCAAAACGCGGGCGTTCCGTGAGCTCGGTGGTGCCAAGCCAGTCGTGCAGCAAAAAGTCGATGGTGGGGCGCAGATTCATGGGTAGCAGCGGGTTGCAAAAAAAACCGAGCCTAAACCAGCCCCACCGTTTCAGCTGCCACCCACGAGACAATCCGGCACGCGCCAGCAAAGCCCCCTGAAACCCTCAATGGGGTGGACGGATGCGCTGTACCAGCGCCCGCAAAGGGGCGGTTAGCCGCCAAGAGGTGGAGGCCCGCAGCGCCTGCGTCTCTGCCAGCAGTGCTTGGGTCTGCGCCTGCAAATTGGCATTCTGCAAGCGCAAGGCCTGCAGTTCCTGCCCGGGCGTGGAGTCAGAGCCGGTTGTGACTGGATAGGCCAACCCCGGTGGACGTCCAAGGTCTTCGGGGCGCACAGCGACGATGACGGCAAAGTCGTGCTCCACCACGCCGTGCTTGAGCGCCCAGTCTTCCAGTGCCATGAAGGTCTCCAACATGGCCTTGGCCTGCGCCTCATCTTCCACATAGTTGACGCCAATGTGGTCGAGCAAGCCATGCAAGACGTTGCCGCCATAGCCGCGAAATTCGGTGACAACGAAATGCTTGGCCACAACGTCCAGGATTTCATCAGAGCGGATGGCCTCGGTTGGATCCACTGCAACCAGCTCCTCGACGGTCGGCGCGCGAAAGGAGCGAAGGAAGTCGCCCTCGGCAGTTCGCACCCATTGATCCGGCAAATACCGACGCAGCAGATCAATCAATTCGACCTGGCGCTGGCTCCATTGAAACTGGCGCGCCCCCACATATTCGTCCAGAAAAAAGAACCCTCCAGGCTTCAGGCAACGGTGTACCTGCGCAAAGATACCCTCGAGATTGGCAAAGTGGTGGGCCGACATGTGGCAGAACACGGCGTCATAGTGCTGCGCCGCCAGCTCTAGCTTGTTGATGTCGGCCACCCGGTATTGGATATCGGCGCTACCGAGTGCGCCAGCAGCCGAACGTGCACGTTCGATGGCCGCCGGTGCCACATCGATGCCTTCGTAAGAACGGGCAATGCCTTCACGGAACAGCCGACGTTCCAGATCGCCAGCACCACACCCCAAAGATAGAACTCGCTCCAGCGGCTTGTGCAACTGGCGCTGCGCAAGCCACTCGGACAACCAATGGTAGGCATCGACCTCGGTACGACCCGACACCATGCGCGCAATGCGATCGCGAACCGCAGGCACTTCCAACCAAGTCCTGCCGCGGCCAATGACACCTTTTCCAGCCTCAGCACTCCAATGGGCCGCTGTTTGTTCCAGGGAATCTTCGGTCATGTAACGCTTTCCTCTCTGTTTGCTTCGCTCTCAGGGCTTGCGATGGTATCCGATGCCATTTGCGCACTCACCTTGCAAGCCCCCAACAAAAAGGCCCCTGCTAGAGGGGCCTTTTTGGATACGCGTGGACTGATTACTTGAAGTCTGCGCTCAGGCTGATGGCCGCAAAGCGCGGTGCACCCAGGTAATAGAACACCGTGCTGGGGTTGGTGGAACCGTACTTGACGGTGTTGACCACCGAGCCCGAGCTGGGGTTGCGGTACTGGGCGTTGGTGATGTTGCTCAGGTTGAAACGCAACTGCACATTGCTGAGCATGCCAAAGTTGCCGAAGTTGTACCCGGCGTCGAAATCACCCGTGGTGTAGGACGGCACTTCCTCGTCATTGAGCAGCGAAGCGAACTGACGGCCCGTGTGCTTGACCTTCAGGCGGGCATAGAACGGGCCCACGGCATATTGCAGCGAGGCCCCCACCATGCGATCGGGCACCAGGGTGAACTGCTTGCCCGCGGTGGGCAGCACCTGGCCCTTGGCCACCGTGATGTCGTCTAGCATTTCGCTGGACTGGGCGGTCAGCGAACCATACGCGGTAAAGCCGCCACCAAAGGGAGCCGAGCCAACTTCCAGCTCCAAGCCTTGCGTGCGAACCTTGCCCGCGTTGGTGTAGGTGCTCTTGTCAGCCACCGGATCGTAAGCGTTGGCTTGGCGGTCGGTGAAGTTGGTGTTGAACAAGGTAGCCGAGAGCGACATGCCCTTGGTCTGCAGGCGGTAGCCCAGATCGGTCACGATGGACGTCTCGGGCTTGGCTTCGGTGACCAGTTCGACCTGGCCGGCGCTGTTCAGGCGCACGTTGTTGCCGGTAAAGGCAAAGTTGGGGGCAGCGCGGAAATTCTTGCCCACGTTGGCAAAAACCTGGTGACCCTTGTCCAGATTGAAGCGCACACCGACTTGGGGCAGCACATCGCTGTAGGTCTTCTGGATGTTGTAGCCGGTGGTGAAACCTTCATTGGCGTAGTTGGTGACATCACGCGTGACGGTGGGCGCACGCACGCCCAGCGACAGCACCGCACGGTCACCCATCAGGCTGATGGTGTCGTTGGCGTAGAGCTGGTAGGCGGTGCTGATGGTGCGCCAGTCACGGCCTTGGTAGGTGCTGCCATCGGGGCGCAGGATCTGGCCGTTTTGCAGCCAGATGTCGTAGGCTTCACCGCTGGCATTGACGCCCACGGCGGGTTGGGTCTGCAAGTGGGTTGCGCGCTCGTACCAGACGCCGACGCGTACCTGGTGGTTGTCAAACGTGGTGTTGACTTCGGCGGTGACGCCAGGGCGCTGGGTCTTGGTCACGCTGCTGCGGGCCACGATGACGGTGTCGAGCTTGTCACCGTCGCCGTTCAGATCGGTGCCTGCGCCGGTCTTGCCGGTGGTGGTATTCAAGAACGCGGTTTCCGACAACGCCGTTTGCTGGACGCCACCCGTGCCAAAGCCGTACCAGAAGTAAGGCTGCACCTTGAGGAAGGTTTCCGAGGCCAGCTTGAACGAACCCGACAACGACAAAATCGCGTTTTCAAACGGGTTCATGGACAGCTTGTAGTACTGCGGGCTGGGGCCGACTTCTTTCTGGGCACCAGCGCCGCCGGGCAGATGGCCGGGGGTAAACGTTTCCGAGAAATCGTAGTAATAGCCCTTGGCGTTCAGGTTTGCCAGGCTGATATTGCCGATGTTGTGGTTGATGGCCTTGTTGTACAGCACCGATCCGAGGATGGTGTTGTCATCGTTCAGGTCCCAACGGAAGGCGGCGTCCAGGTGATCCTTCTTGGCATCGCCCTTGCCTTTCCACTTGTCGGCTTGGGTGTGGGACAGGCTGACGAACACCTTGGCCTTGTTGTCGGCGAAGCGGCCCGAGTCCATGCGCACAAAGGTGCGCGACATGTTCAGTTCACCAAAACCTTGCGCCACGCGGAAACGCTGGGTGTTCTCCGGGTCGCAAGAGGTAATGCCCACGTTGCCGCCGGTAGCACCGGCGTGGGGAGACTCCACATCCGGGTTGCCCTGGGAAATGGTCTGGGTGCACAGGTTTTCCTGGTCGGCGTATTCCTGGGGGTACACCGCGAAGTTGCCCGAGTCGTTGACTGGCACGCCGTTGATGGTGAAGCCCATCTGGTCCGCACCGAAACCGCGCACCGTGAGGCCACCGCCAAAAAGACCGGTTGCATCGTGGTTGAAGGTGTTGACGCCGGGCAACAGGGACAGCGCCTGGTAAGGGTTGCCAGTCGCCAGGTTTTTTTCCGTGGCCGACTTGGTCACCGTGCTGCGGCCTTTGACCGCGTCTTCATTGAGCATCTGGCCGGCGCCGAGCTTGCCGCCCTCGCCCACGATGGTGATGGTACCCAGGCGAACGTTGTCGTCCTTGGCGCGGGGTTGGCCGTCATCATCTTTGTTGGCTTGTGCAAATGCCGGGGCTACGGCCAGGGCGACCGCCAGACTGAGGGCCGTGCGAGCAAAACGGGGGAAACGCGAAAATTGAGCGGGGTGCATCCTCAAAACTCCTGAAACGATGGGGGGGCTGCGTTCCTGTGCGGAACTGTTGGTAAAAATTCGTAAAGAACGCAATATAACCATCAAGTTGACCATTCGTTCAGGAAAGTTTTGTGACAGGTGTTGCGCAAAACCAACCAACGTTATGATCCGCCGCTTTGGTGCACAAGTCCTGTGCATGTCACTCTGATTTTGGATGCCCATGGCCCAACGATTTTGCTTTTTCCTGGGGTTTACCCTAGCCACTTTCGGAGTGGTCTCTCAAGCCCAGAATGTGGCCTCGGCACCACTGCCGCATGGCACCGAACTGCGCATTTTTTCCATCAACGATTTCCACGGGCACATCCAGGATCGCGCGCCCACACCGGCCATGCCGCGCCTGCCCGATGCCAAGACCGGCGAGGTCAAGGCCCAGGCAGCCGGTGGCGTGGCCTATCTGGCCAGCGTGCTGCAGGGCTTGCGCGCCAACGCCGCCAATTCGCTCTTTGTCGCTGCAGGGGATCTGATGGGTGCGTCGCCCCAGATGTCCTCCTTGCTCAAGGACGAACCGGCGCTTTCCGCCCTGAGCGAACTCGGCTTGGCCGCAACCGCGCTGGGAAACCACGACCTGGATGCGGGCCTGCAGGAGCTGCTGCGCAAGACCCGGGGCGAATGCCCCACTGCGGGCTGTGTATGGCCCACCTTCAAAGGCGCGCAGTTTCCATTTCTGGCGGCCAACATGGTGTGGGCGGAGTCGGGGCAGCGCCCCCTGCCCAGCCATACCGTGGTTTCCGCCGGTGCGGTTCAGGTTGGAATTGCCGGTGCCGTCACCCGCGACACCCCACGCGTCATCGCCGCGCGCGCGATTGACGGACTGCGTTTTGAGGACGAAGCCGACAGCCTGAACGCCCTGGTCCCCACCCTGCGCGCCGCTGGAGCTCAGGTGCTGATTGCGGTCATGCACGAAGGTGCGCTGGCGGAAGGTGCCGCTAACGACACCAGCTATACCTGCCCCGGATTGCAAGGGCGCGCGATCGACATCGCCCAGCGTCTGGACCCGGCCTACGCCATCGTCATCAGCGGCCATACGCACCGGGCTTACACCTGCAAGATCGGTGGGCGCTTGCTGGTGCAAGCCGGCAGCTTCGGGGCCTGGCTGACCGAAAGCACCCTGAAACTGGACGCCCAGGGCCAGGTCATCGAGGCCAGCGCCATCAACCACCCCGTGCTACAGGCCGCGCACGCGCCCCATCCGGCGTTTGCCGCACTGGTCCAGCGCGCGGCGGCCCTGACCGAGGCGGCGCGCAACCGGCCTATTGCCCAACTGACCCAAGGTGCCAGCCGCCGCGCCGAGGCCCCGTATGGCGATTCGAGCTTGGGTAATCTGGTGGCCGATGCGCAACTGGCCTATGCCAAAAAACGCGGCGTAGCGGATGTAGCGCTGACCAATTCGGGCGGCATCCGCGCCGATTTGGTGGTGGAGCGCGCACGCTGGGTCACGTTTTCGGAGCTGTTTGCCATCCAGCCGTTTGGCAACGACCTGGTGGCCCTGACCCTGACCGGCGCGCAGTTGCAGGAACTGCTGCGTCGCCAGTTGCCCAAGCGCCCCGGCGCGGCATCCACCCAGGTATCCCACACCTTGACCTACACCTGGAGCCAGGCCGAAGGTCAGGCGCCCCAGTTGGAGCAAATCCGGGTCAACGGCGTCGCGCTGGACCCGCAGCGCGACTACCGCGTGGTGGTGAACGACTTCATGGCCGACGGCGGTGGTGAAACCGGCATCCTGCGCCAAGGACGCGACCGCCAGGTGGTGGGACCCGACGTGGACGCCCTGGTGGAATGGTTGGCCGAAAACCCCAACGCACTGGCCAACCTGGAACCGGGCCGCATTGCGCGCATCAACCCGACTCCTTAGCGGGGTCAGGGACGCAGCTCGAACACGGCAGAGCCGTCGCCGTTGTCCCGCACCAGGCGGATTTGCGGATGCTTGGGCAGATAGCGCTGGGCAGCGCTGGCACTGGGAAAGGTCAAGCGCACACCCGGCACGGGGCGAATCGACCAATTGCCGTCGGCGCTCGGATTCACCTGGCGGTTGGCGCTGAGCTTGTCGCTCAGGCGCAGGTATTCGATGAGCACCTGCCGGTTTTCTTCCGGTGCTTCCACCACGACCTTGCTGGCATCCAGGCCCGGGAAGTTGCCGCCGCCATAGGCGCGGTAGTTGTTGGTGGCCACCACAAAGCGCGCCGCCATGTCCACGGGCTGCCCGTTGTAGCGCAGGTCCTGGACGCGGCGGGCATCCGGTGCGAGCAACTTGCCTTCGGGGGAGTAGCGCGCGGGCTGGGTCACATCCAGGGTGTAGGTCAGGCCATCGAGGGTGTCGAAGTTGTACGAACGAAACGCATCGTTCAGCAGCCGCTGCTCGGCCGCGCCTTGCGGGTCGATGCGGTTGAATTGCCCGGCTGACATCTCAATCCACTCGCGCACTTCAGCCCCCGTCAGCAGCACCGCCTTGAGCGTGTTGGGGTACACATAGAGGTCGGCCACATGCTTGATGGCCAGCGGGCCGGCAGGAATATCGGTGTAGTTGCCCAGCCCTTGGCGGCCGCCCGTCTTGAATGGCGCGGCCGCCGACAGCACCGGCAGCCCCTCGTGGGGCGTGCCGACAAGCGCGCGGCGCACGTAGGCGATCTGCGCGTTGGAAACAATTTGCACCGACGGGTCGTCCGCCACCAGGGCAAAGTAGCTGTAGATGGGTTCGCTGGTGACCGCCACCTGGTCGCGCACATAGGCCAGCGTGCCTGCATGCACCTGGGCCAGGGTGGGCGCAAACAGGGCGTGCTCGGCGGCGACGGAGCGGCGTTGGGCGCGGTCAAAGATCGGGCGCAGCGCCGCTTGGCTATCTGCGACGCGCCAACCGGTGGCATCTTTTTGCAGGGTCAGATCCACCACGCCCAGGTGGTCGCCCCAGCGCCCCGGCATCACGGCGGGAACCCCGTTGATGGTGCCGCGCGCTAGGTTGACCTTGGGATGGTCGGCAAACGCCGGTCCAGGGAACTCGGCATGCGCATGGCCAAAAAGCACGGCATCAATGCCCGGCACTTCGGTCAGCGGGCCGACGGCGTTTTCCGTCATGCCGGGCCCCGGCATCTTGTCAAACCCCGAATGCGGGATGGCGATGACCAGGTCCACCCCCTGCGCACGCAGTTGGGGCACATACTGGCGCGCAGCGTCCACCATGTCGCGCGCGCGCACCTTGCCGTCGAGGTTGCCGCGGTCCCATTGCATGATTTGCGGGGGTACGAATCCGATGACGCCGATGCGCAGGCGGTGCGTCTGGCCTTGGTTGTCCTTCAGATCGCGCTCCAGGATCACGTAGGGCGCAAACACCGGGCTGCCCACCATGCCCAGGCGCGGGTCGGCCCATTCCACGTTGGCGCTGACGTAGGGAAACTTGGCACTGCGGATGGCACGGCGCAAGAAGTCCAGTCCGTAGTTGAACTCGTGGTTGCCCACGTTGGCGGCGTCGTAACCCATCTGGTTCATCACCTGGTAGGCCGGGTGGGTTTCGCCCTCTTTCAAGGGCTGCACGCGGGCCACGAAATCGCCCATGGGGTTGCCCTGCAGCAAGTCGCCGTTGTCAAACAGGAGGCTGTTGGGTACCTCGGCGCGGGCCGCCTGAATCAGGGTGTGCGTGCGCGACAAGCCGTACTGGTCGGTGCCACGGTCCTGGTAGTAGTCGTAGCTGAGCAGGTTCATGTGCACGTCGGTGGTTTCCAACAGGCGCAGGCGGATTTCGGCGGCAGACAATGAGCCCGCAGCCAGCACCGCCGCTGCGATCAAGAAGCGGTGCAAGACCGTGGTGAGGAATCGGTTCAAAAAGGGCATGGCGCTCTCCGGTGAGGGTGCCACTGTACCCAATCTGGATGACACCCTTGCGCTACAGTGCAGGCATGCCCGATTCCACCCTAGCCTGCCCGGACCCGGCCGCCCCGAGACACGCGCCGCATTCGCGCACCGATCTGTTCCTGTCGTTTTCTGCGCTGGCTCTGCAAGGTTTTGGCGGTGTACTGGCTGTGGTGCAACGCGAGTTGGTTGAAAAAAAGCAATGGCTGACCCGCGAAGAGTTCGTGGAAGACTGGGCCGTGGCCCAGGTGCTGCCCGGACCCAATGTGGTGAACCTGTCGCTCATGATCGGCGGGCGCTATTTCGGCTTGGGCGGTGCGCTGGCGGCGCTGGCGGGCATGCTGACCTTTCCCTTGGTGATCGTCCTGGCCTTGGCCGCCCTGCTCGGGGGACATGCCGACCTGCCGGCCGTGCAAGGTGCGCTGCGCGGCATGGGTGCGGTGGCGGCCGGGCTGATCGCGGCCACGGGCATCAAGATGGTGAGCGCGCTCTCGTCCAATGTCCTGGGAGCGTGGGTGTGCACGTTGCTGGCCGCAGCCACGTTTGTGGCGGTAGCCCTGTGGCATTGGCCGCTGATCGCCGTTTTGGGTGGTTTGGGCGGCTCGGCCTGCGTGTGGGCTTACTGGCAGCTAGGTCGCAGAGCCGGTGCTGGGGGTGCACCATGAGCACCCTGGGTTTTAGCGCCGCCGATTGGTGGGCGTTGGCGGTGCATTTCCTGTCGCTGTCCCTGCTGTCCATCGGCGGAGCCATTACCACCGCACCCGAGATGCACCACTACCTGGTGGGACAGAAAGGCTGGCTCAGCGACAGCCAGTTCAACGCCTCGATCGCCCTGGCGCAGGCGGCACCCGGGCCCAATGTGCTTTTTATCGCGGTGCTGGGCTGGAACGTGGGCATGAACGCAGGCGGCGGGCTGGCCGCCGGGATATCGGCTTGGTGGAGCGCCCTGTTGGGCGTGGCCATTGCCATGGTGGGCATTCTGTTGCCCAGCACCACCCTGACCTACGCCGCCACACGCTGGGCGCATGACAACCGTGAACTACGCGCCGTGCGGGCGTTCAAGCAAGGCATGGCGCCGGTGGTGGTGGCGCTCTTGATAGCGACCGCCTGGATTCTGGCGCAACCGCCCCAGGGCAGCCCGCATCCCGGGAGCTTGTGGCTGCTGAGTGGCGGCGCCGCACTGCTGGTCTGGCGCACGCGACTGCACATGCTGTGGCTGTTGGGCGGTGGTGCGCTGGCTGGGGTTCTTGGCTGGGTTTGATGCACAAATAGGGCTCTAGCCCCCGCTGATATTGCGTAACCAGCTATCAAATAGATAGCATATCGAGCGGCACCCGCACCGCTGCTTCAGGCCTGGCGTTGCCGCAACGCCTCGTACAGGCACACCCCACTGGCCACGGAAACGTTCAGGCTTTCCACGGCACCGCGCATGGGAATGCGGACCAGCTGGTCGCAGGTCTTGGCGGTGAGCTGGCGCATGCCCTGCCCTTCGGCCCCCAGCACCAAGGCGGTCGGTCCCTTCAGGTCCACCTGGTACAGGGTTTGGGTGGCGGCGTCGCTGGTGCCGGTGATCCAGATGGCGCGTTCTTTCAACTCGCCCAGGGTTCGCGCCAAGTTGGTCACCATGAAATACGGCACGGACTCTGCCGCGCCGCTGGCCACCTTGGCCACGGTGGCATTGATGCCTGCCGCATGGTCCTTGGGCGCAATCACGGCATGCGCACCCGCGCCATCGGCCACCCGTAGGCAGGCACCCAGGTTGTGCGGGTCAGTGACGCCGTCCAGCACCAGCAGCAGGGGTGCGGTGCGCTCGGCCAGCGGCAAGGCGGCGTTGGCCGCATCCAGGTCTTCCAGCAGTTGATCCAGCGAATGCACCGGTGCCAGGGCATGGACCCGGGCGCACACGCCCTGGTGTCCGGCACTGCCAGCCAGCTTGGACAGGCGCAGGCTATCGGACTCGATCAGGCGCACACCGGCCTGGCCGGCGCGCTCGACGAACTGGCGCATGCGGGCATCGCGCCGGGTCGGGTCGACATAGATTTCAACGATGGATTGCGGTGCCATTTTCAGGCGCACGCCCACGGCATGAAAGCCGTACAGAATTTTGGGGGAGGACATAGGGCCAATTATCCGCCGTCAGCGGGGGGGCCTCGCCCAGCTCCATTCACTATCGTTTTGATAGCTGCTTACGCTTGATTGGCGTGGCCTAGGCCCCGAAATGGCACCAAAAACCAGCCACGTTGCCCCGGTTTCATTCCATGTCCGCCACGACCGCACCGGCCTCGATGGTGATGCGTCGGTCGCAGCGCTGGGCAATGGCCCGGTCGTGCGTGACCAGTACCAGGGTGGTGCCAAGCTCGCGGTTCAGGTCGAACATGAGGGTCATGATGGTTTCGCCGGTGGCGAAATCCAGGCTGCCGGTGGGCTCGTCGGCCAGCAACACCGCGGGTTGCACCACAAAGGCACGCGCCAAGGCCACACGCTGTTGCTCGCCGCCGCTGAGTACACGGGGGTAATGGCCCAGGCGCTGCGCCAGGCCCACGCGTGCCAGCATGTCGCTGGCGGCTTTGCGGGCGTTGCGCGCACCGGCCAGTTCCAGTGGCAGCATGACGTTTTCCAACGCCGTCAGGTTGCCCAGCAACTGAAAGCTTTGGAACACAAAACCCACCTGGCTGGCACGCACACCCGCGCGTGCGTCTTCGTCCAGGGCAAACAAGTCGGTGCCGGCCAGCCGCACCGTTCCGGATGTGGGGGTATCCAGACCGGCAATAATCGACAGCAAGGTGCTCTTGCCGGAGCCCGAGGCCCCCACGATGGCCGCGGTGTGGCGCGCAGGCAGCGCGAAGTTCACGTTTTTCAGAATGTCGAGCGTGCCGGTGGAGTCGGTCACGGATTTGCAGACGTTTTCTACCGAAATAATGGTTTCACTCATGACACTTGGAACGCTTTCTTGGTTGGCCCGACACTGTAGCGCGTTGCTTCTGCTGGTCTGCACCGTGGGGACTTTGGCTGCAGCACCCGCTGGGGCTGCACCGGCCACGGTGCTGGTGGTCGGCGATTCGCTCAGCGCGGAATACGGCCTCAAGCGCGGCACCGGCTGGGTGGCCTTGCTGGAGCAGCGGCTGGCCCGCGACAAACGTGCCGTGCGCGTGATCAATGCCAGCATCAGCGGCGACACCACGGCGGGTGGCCGCGCGCGCTTGCCCGCCCTACTGGACCAACATCGGCCCCAGGTGGTCGTGATCGAACTGGGAGGCAACGATGCCTTGCGCGGTTTGCCGCTGGATATCACGCGCTCGCATCTGGAAGCCATGACCCAGCAATCCAAGGCCCGCGGTGCCAAGGTGTTGCTGTTGGGCATGGAAGTGCCCCCTAACTACGGCCAAGACTACACCCGCCGGTTTGCCGAAAATTACCAGGCCGTCGCCAAAGCCCACCAGGTGCGCTTGGTGCCCTTTATGCTAAAAGGCGTTGCCGACGTACCCCAATCTGCGCAGTGGTTCCAGGCCGATCGCATTCATCCCAACGAAGCGGCACACCCGATCATCTTCCAGAACATCTGGCCTGCGTTGAAGGATCTGCTGCCATGAGCCTGACTCGCATGCCTGCAGACGAGGCACTGGCGCAGCTGGATCGTTTCAGTACCCTGATCGACGCCCGCAGCGAGAGCGAATACGCCTTGGATCACTTGCCCGGCGCGCAGAACTGGCCCACGTTGTATGACGCTGAACGCCAGTCCATCGGCACCATGTACGTGCAAGTAAGCGCCTTTGAAGCCAAGAAACACGGGGCGGCCGTTGCGGCGCGCAATATCGCACGCCATATCGAGCAGCAGGTGCTGTCCCAGCCCAAAGGCTGGGCACCCTTGGTGTATTGCTGGCGTGGCGGCAAGCGCAGCGGCTCCTTGGCGCTGGTGCTGGATCAGATAGGGTTTCGGGTGACACTGATCGATGGCGGCTACAAGGCGTTTCGGGCAGCGATGCTGCGCGACTTGGATGCGCGGGTCGCACAGCTGCAGTTTCGTGTGATCTGCGGAACCACGGGCTCGGGCAAGACCCGTCTGTTGCAGGCCCTGGGGCGCGCGGGCGCCCAGGTGTTGGACCTGGAGGCACTCGCCTGCCACCGCAGCTCGGTGCTGGGCGCAGTGCCGGGCTGCCCGCAACCCAGTCAAAAGCGATTCGACACCCTGGTGTGGGATTGCCTGCGCCGATTCAACCCCCAGCAGCCGGTCTACATTGAAAGCGAAAGCAAGAAAGTGGGTAATGTGGCGGTGGCACAGGCCTTGATTGAACGCATGCGCGCCAGCCCCTGCCTGGATCTGGTGCTGCCCATGCCCCAGCGGGTTGCCCTGTTGATCGAAGACTACGACGATTTCGTCCAGAACCGCGCGCTATTCTGCGAGCGCCTGGATGCCTTGACGCAAGCGCGTGGCAAGGTCGTGATCCAAGCCTGGAAGGACGCGGTCATGGCCGGCCGAACCCCCGATGTGGTGCGCGAACTGCTGACAGCGCATTACGATCCGACCTATACCGAATCCATGCAACGCAATTTCCTGCACTACGCACAGGCAATGCGCATCACGCCCGCTGACCACACCCCTGCGGCCATGGATACGCTGGCGCAGCAGCTTCTGAGCACGTAGCGCACCCGCGACACTCCTCCATGGCAGGTTACGGCAACGGGTCTGACCACTGCACCGCGCCCCGGTAGGCATGCCAACTGGCATGCCCCAGCCAAGGGCCGAGCACCACCAGACCCACAGACCAAGGCAGCAGCAATGCCAGAGCCACGGTCAAGGTAATGAACACCCCCCACAACGCCATGACCAACGGATTCTGCAGGACCACTTCCAGGCTGGTAATCCCTGCGGTGATGGCGTCGGTTCCCCGGTCCAGGATCAGGGGGATGGAAACCACCGACATGGCATATACGCAAGCCGCAAACACGCTGCCCACCAACATGTAGGCCAACACAAATTCGAGGTTATCCGGACTCAAGATGGCTTGCATGACACTGGCTGTGGACGGTAGCCCCGTCTGGAAGAAAACCGCGAACACCACCAGGGACGCGCGGCCCCACAGTAGTTCCAGCACCAGCAGCACCAATGCCAAGGTGCCCATGCTCGGCAAATGGGGCTTCCAGCACCACAGTGAGTCTTGCAAGCGCAGTCGCTCGCCGCACGCATGGCGACGGCTGGCCTCATACAAACCCATGGCCATGAAGGGCCCCACCAGCAGGCAGCCCGAGGCCAGGGACATGACATATTCCGGGCTTGCGCGAAACATCCAGCCCAAGGCGAGGGCCATGGCCCAGAAACACAGGCCGTAAAACCCTGCAATCCAGGGATGCGCCACCCAGTCGCGCGCACCCGCCCGCAACCACCGGAAGATGTCGCCTACCTGCAACTGCGTCACCACACGAACCGCAGCAGGCGAGGCTGGGGGTTCTTGCGGATGGGGTGGCTGCGGGTTCGGCGTTTCTTGATCCATGTCAAGTAGTCTAGCCGGACCGCGCAGGAGATTTACGTGCTGCGGGCTCATGGGATACCCGCAGCCTGCGCGGTTAGCGGTGCCAAATCCGAACTTCGAACCACCCTTGGGGATTGCGGGTGGTGGCGTACTGAAAACCCGCAGGTTCGAGCGCCCGGTACAACGGGAACGGCTCACGCGGTAGCAGCATGCGCAAAGTCTGGCCGCGGGTCAGCGTCAACAAAGCCTGTTGCGCAGCCGCAAACGGCTCCGGCGGCTCCATGTCGCGTGCATCAATGGTCAGTTCGGCCGAGGACTGTGCCATCTGCAACCGTCCTACCGTTGC
>JAYRUL010000018.1:0-30980 GCA_041919095.1 Rhodoferax sp.
CGCGAGCCGCGTGTGGGTGGCGCGGGCAGCGTTTGCGGCGAGGGTGCCGTGCTGCGCTGGGACTGCTGCAACAGGGTCATGGAAATGTGGCTGGGGCTCATGCCCATCACCACCGGCGATTCGCTGCGTTGGCACATACCCGTCTCCCGAGGCTACTTGGTCAGAATCAACTTGCCGGCTGCCGTGAGCTGCAGCCGGTAGACATGCAGGCCATGGCTGATTTCCAGGGTGCGCGCACCCTGCAAAAGCCTGGTGCTGGGAATGCGGGCTACACCGCCATCCCCGGGCGAGCGTTCGCGCAAGGTCAAGGTGGGGAGGCGCTGTGCACCGGTGCCAGCGGACGTTCGATGGGGTGCCGCAACACCCGGTTCAGGTTGGAGGTTCATGGCGCCATCTTAATTGCGAATAATTCGCATTACGCTGATAACCATGTGGAAAATATGGTTTTGTGTACCCTCCTCGACCTTGCGCGGCCGGTACGCGCCGCGCCGCAGCGCTTCACTGCCCAGGCTACTAGCGCAGCTGCAACACGCGCGAGTGCCCCGGCGCCAGCGGCAGCGGCGCGCGCAGGTCCACCTGGCTGCCATCGAGCACATCGGTGGCGATGGTGCGGCCCTGCAAGCCCGTCTGAAAACGGGTGAGATCGAGCGTGCTGGGTTGGTTGCGTTTGTTGATGACCACCATCACCCGGTCCTGCGCGGTGAAGCGAAAGTACACGTAGGTGCCGTCTTGTGGGATGTAGTGCAGGGTTTGCCCCTGGGTGACGGC
Organism: Rhodoferax sp.; assembly: GCA_041919095.1. Lineage (GTDB taxonomy): Bacteria > Pseudomonadota > Gammaproteobacteria > Burkholderiales > Burkholderiaceae_C > Allorhodoferax. The sequence goes on from JAYRUL010000018.1 coordinate 769, forward strand.
GGCGCTGGTCTTGCGCCACTGCAACAGGCGGCGCAGCCAGTCTTGCATGACGCGCTGGGCAGGCGTTAGTCCCACCCCGGTGAAGGCATTGACCCGGTCGCCCGCCCAGCCGCCGGGAAAATCGGCGCGCAGTCGGCCATCGTCGCGCAGCAGTGGGCTGGTCTGCAGGATTTCGGTGCCGTAGAACACCTGGGGAATACCGCGCAGCGTGGCCACCAGGATCATGGCGCTGTGTAGCCGCTGCACGTCTTCGCCCAGCACGGTGAAGATGCGCGAACGATCGTGGTTGTCGGCAAACACCATCAGGTTCAAGGGGTCGGCGTAGAGGTAGTCGCTGGCCACGGTGTCGTACAGGCGCGCCAGGCCTTTGTCCCAGCTTTCGGGTTCGGTCAGGATGGCGGCCAGGTTGTCCGAAAACGCAAAGTCCATCAGGCTGGGTAGGCCGGAGTCGTAGCCATCGCGGTTGCGCGCGCCCTTTTGCCAGTAGGCGATCTGGTGGGGCTTGTCCTGCATCTCTTCACCGACGATGTTGAAGCGGGGGTATTCCCGCAGGATGGCGCGCGTCCACTGCGCCAGGAATTGCGGGTCGGCATAGGCAAAGGTGTCTTCGCGGATGCCGCTGAGGTCGGCCTCTTCAATCCACCAGACCGAGTTCTGGATCAGGTAGCGCGCCAGCAGCGGGTGACGCTGGTTCAGGTCGGGCATGCTGGTGTCAAACCAGCCGTTCAGAAAACGCTCGCGGTCCTCGGGCGCGCCGTAGGGATCCATCACCGTGGTGTGGCGGTTGTTGGTCTCCACGTACGGCCCACCGGCATGGTGAATCCAGCCATCGTCGGGCAAGTCCTGCATCCACCAGTGCCCCGTGCCAATGTGGTTCACCACAATGTCCTGCAGCACGCCCACGCCGTGGCGGCGCGCCGCAGCAACAAAGTCCAAATACTCCTGGTGGCTGCCAAAGCGCGGGTCGATGCGGTAGTAGTCGGTCAGCGCATAGCCGTGGTAGGAGTGCTGGGGTTGGCGGTTTTCCAGCAAGGGGGTGGGCCAGACCATGGTGAAGCCCATGTCGGCGATGTAGTCCAGGTGCTGGCGCATGCCCGCCAAGTCGCCGCCGTGGCGCGCGCCGGGCACGCTGCGGTCGGTCACGTCGCCCAGGCCTGCCACCGTGTCGTTGGCGGGGTTGCCGTTGGCAAAGCGGTCGGGCATGAGAAGGTAAATGGCGTCGCGGGCGTCAAAACCCCGGCGCTGGGCCGAACCGGCACGGCGCGCGCGCAGTGCGTAGTCCAGACTTCCGGCGGCCTGCCCGGCGCGCAGAAAGTCCAGGCGTAGCGACCCCGGCTGGGCGCTGGGTTCCAGGTCCAGGTTCAGAAACAGGTAGTTGGCATTGCGCGTGCGCTGCACCCCGGCCAGGCGCACCCCGGCATAGGGCTGCAAGCGCACCTCCAACTCGCCCACGCCCGGTGCATGCACCATGAGCTGCAAGCGGGTGTCTGCCATACCCACCCACCAGTGCGGTGGCTCCATATGCTGTACCGCCAGCGTAGCGGCCTGCAACCCGCTGCCTTGCACCATCACCACCCCCAGCGCCCAGAGGCACAGTGTTCGAAAAATATGCATAAAATTAGCCTCCAGCCCTCGTGGAATATGCGTAAGCAGCTATTATTTTTATAGCAACTTCAAGCAGACAGCAAAAGCCGCAGCGCCTCGTGTGCGCGCGCGGCCCAGGCGGCTTCGTTGTGCCCGGTACCCGGATACTCACGCACCTCACCGTGTGGTGGCCGGTATCCCTTGCTGCGCAGGAAAGTGCCCACCCGGTCATGCGCCTGGTCGTACAGGGCATCGAGTTGCTCGGTGCCCCGGTCGGTCCACAGCCGCACCGTTCCGGGTGTCGGCACGTGCTCGGCCAAATAGGCCAGCGCCGCGTCCGGAAACGGCTGGTTGCGCTCAAAAGTGGCAATCCAGTGGGTGGACAAGCACGCTGCACCGCCAAAGACGGTGGGGTATTCGCACAGCCCGTACAGGCTGATCAAGCCCCCCATGCTCGAACCCATCAAAAAGGTGTGTTCACGCGCGGGCAGCGTGGCGTAGCGTGCATCGACCGCAGGTTTGATTTCCTCCACCAGGCAGCGCAAATAGGCATCGCTGCGCGAACGACCCAGCAACGCCTGCTCGGTAAAGCGCTGGCGCAGTTCGGGCTGCAGGTGGCGCAGAAATCCGGCTGGGTAGTACTCGCTGTGGCGCAGCTTGCCGTTGTTCCACACCCCCACCAAGATGCAATCCACCCCCGCGCGCTGCACCGCCTGGTCCAGCGCCCAGGACTGCCCGTTCCAGGTGGTGCGGGCGTCAAACAGCATCTGCCCATCGTGCAGGTAGACCACCGCAAAGCGTTCGCCCTGGGCAGCCCGGTTGGCATAGTCGGGTGGCAACCAGATGTCCACGTGGCGGGCATCCACATGCTGGGACACATACCGCTCCCAGCGCTGCACCGACCCGTAGGCAACGGAGGGCACCGGCTGCGCGTTGGCCTCTGCACCAGCCACACCGACCGCCCCCAGCGCCAGCAGCACGGTGCGGCGCTTGAGCCGGGCGGCGCGTGCGCTGGCCGCCCTCACCCCTTCACTCCACCGGACGTCAGGCCCGACACGATCCAGCGCTGCGCCAGCAGGAACACCAGGGTGATGGGCAGGCCCGACAGCACGGCCGCGGCGGCAAAGTCGCCCCACAGGTAGCGCTGCTCCAGCAGGTAGTATTTCGACCCCACGGCCAGCGTCAGGTTGGGCTCCTCGCGCAGCAGCACCGAGGCAATGGGGTATTCGATGATGGTGCCGATGAAGGCCAGCACGAACACCACCATGAGGATAGGCACCGCCATGGGCAGCAGCACACGCCAGAAGGCCTGCCAGGTGCTGGCACCGTCCACCTTGGCGCACTCCTCGATCTCGGCGGGAATGGTTTCGAAGTAGCCTTTGATGGTCCAGATATGCATGGCCACGCCGCCCACGTAGGCCACGATCACACCGCCGTGCGATTCAATGCCCAGCCACGGCACCACATGGCCAATGCCTTCAAAAATGGCGTAGATGGCCACCAAGGCCACGGCCACGGGGAACATCTGCAGCAGCAGCATGCTGTTGAGAATGGTCTCCTTGTAGCGAAAGCGCATGCGCGCAAAGGCATAGGCCGCCGTGGTGGAGGTGGCCACGATCAAGAGCGAGGACACAGTGGCGATCTTGATCGAGTTCCACAGCCACAACAGCACCGGAAAGGGCGGCTGCAGCACCGTGCCGTCGGGCAGCGTGTGCGCAAAGCCCAGCGCCAGCTTCCAGTGTTCCAGGCTGATGGCGCTGGGAATCAGGCTGCCGGTGGCAAAGTTGCCCGGCCGCAAGGAAATGGACACCACCGCCAACAAGGGGAACAGCGTGACCGCAATCAGCGCCCACAGTGCCGCATGGGTGGCGAGCACGCGCCAACGCTGGCTCTTGCCGGTAACGATAGCCATGCTAGTGCCCTCCCCTGCTGGTTGAAACTGAAGCGCGTTGGGTCAGGCGCAGATTGGCCAGCGACATCAGCGCCACAAAGAAAAAGATCACGGTGGACACGGCGGCCGCGAGCCCGAAGTTCTGCCCGGCATCGGTAAACGCAATGCGGTAGGTGTAGGACACCAGGATGTCGGTGGTACCGGCGGGCAGCTTGGTGTTGAGGTAGTCGGGGCGCCCGTCGGTGAGCAGGCTGATGAGCACGAAGTTGTTGAAGTTGAAGGCAAAGGCCGAAATCAGCAGCGGCGTGAGCGGCTTGGCCACCAGTGGCGCGGTGATGCGCCAGAAGTTGGTCCAGGGGCTGGCCCCGGCCAGGGCCGAGGCCTCGTACAGGTCGGCCGGAATGGCCTTGATGAGGCCGGTGCACAGCACCATCACGTAGGGGTAGCCCAGCCAGGTGTTGACGATGAGCAGCATGGTGCGCGCCAGCGCCGGGTCGGCAAACCAGGCCGGTTTGATGCCAAACAGCGCATCCAGAATGGCGTTGATTTCGCCAAAGTTCTGGTTGAACAAGCCCTTGAACACCAGGATGGAGATGAAACCCGGCACCGCATACGGCAAGAACAGCAGCGTGCGGTACAGGGTGCGAAAGCGCAGCGCCTCCCAGTTCAGCACCACCGCCAGCGACATGCCAATGGCCGTGGAAAACAACACCGTCAGCGCAGCAAAGCCTACCGTCCAGATGAAGATGGACACAAACGGCCCGCGCATGTCGGCGTCGCCAAACAGGCGCGCATAGTTGGCCAGCCCTACCCCCACCTTGAAGCCCGGTTGCAGCCGCTGGCCTTGGGCGTTCTCGAAAAAGCCGGTATCCGGGTTGGGCGCAAAAACCGCGCCGTCGGCCACGCGCTGCAACGCCCCGGGGGCGGCAGCGCCTGTCGCCTCGCGCCACAGCGGCACAAAGGGCGCAAAGCTGCGCAGCCCGGCGTAGCGCAGTTCTCGCCCATCGGGCAGCGCCAGCACCAAGGGCATCAGCCCTTCGCGCACCGCCACCACGTCGCGCAGCGACAGGGCATCGCCCAGGGCCACAGGCCGCAGCGGGTCCAGCGGCTGAAGCGCCACGGCCTGCGCCGCGTGGGCAGCGGCACCCGCCGCCAGGTTCAGCACGGGGCTGACCCAGCGGGGGCGGGCATCGTCCCCACTGCGCAAGGCCACGCGCAGGCCCGTGCCCTCGCGGTGCAAGGTGAAGGCCCAACTGTCGGCCTCCACCTCTTCGCGCTGCTCCAGCAGGTAGGCACGCGCACGCGCCTCGCTGAGCAGGTTGTTGGACGAGTAGTTGGTAAAGCCGATGGCCACCGTGTACAAAAGCGGAAAGGCAATGAACACCAGCATGGCGGCCACACCCGGGAACAGGTAGCGCCAGGCCATCAATGAAGAGGTGGAAAACCGCGAATGGCTCATGTCACTTCACCAGCATGCGGGCGGCGGCGCCGTCCAGCGCTTCCTTGGGGGTTTGGCGGCCCTGGGTGATGGCTTCCAGCGCGGCATCCACCGCCGGGAAAAAGCGCCCCAGCTCCGGGATATTGGGCAGCGGCTCGCCCATGCGGGCGTTGTCCATGGTGGCGCGGATGGCCGGGTCGTTGGCCAGTTCGGCAAAGTAGGCCTTGTTGGCCGGGGTGCCCAGGGGCACATCGGCCGATACCGTCTTCAAGCTATCCACGCGCAGCAGGTGGTGCTCCAGGAATTCGCGCGCAATGTCCTTGACCTTGCTGGGCGCGGTCACCATGCAGCCCAGCACGCCCACAAACGGCTTGCTCGGCTGGCCCGGTACCACGGCCGGCACAGGGGCCACGCTAAAGCGGATACCGGCCTTGCGCGCGTTGTCCCACGACCAGGGGCCGCTGATCATCATGGCCACTTCGCCCCGGGCAAACCCGGCCTCCATTTCGGCATAGCGCGCGCCGCGCGGCATGACACCGGTGTCGATCAGCTTGGCCAGCATGGCAGCCCCGGTAACGGCCCCGGCGTTGTTCACGCCCACTTGCGTAGGGTCCAGATCACCCTGCGCATTGCGCCCAAAAACCACGCCGCCCGGCCCGGCCAGCAGCGGCCAGGAAAAGAAGGACTTGTTGTAGTCCCAAAGAATCGCTTTCTTGCCGCGCTTGGCCAGCTCTTGGTCCAGCGCAATCACGTCGTCAAACGTGGCCGGAATGCGGGGTACCAGGTCGCGGTTGACGATCAGACCCACCGCTTCGATGGCCAGCGGGTAGCCCCACACCTTGCCCTGGTAGGTAAAGGCGCGCCAGGCCGATTCGTCAATGGCCTCGCGCACGCGCTTGGGCGGATGCACGGGCACCAAGAGGCCCGAGCGCGCCCATTCGCCCACGCGGTCGTGGGGCCAGCACATGATGTCGGGCCCCTTGCCCGCCGCAGCGGCGGACTGGAACTTGTCGGGCGCGCCTTCGGGGTGCTGCACCACCACCGGCACGCCCGATTCAGCCGTGAACGCATCGCCCACTTTCTGCAGGCCGTTGTAGCCCTTGTCGCCGTTGATCCAGATCAGCAGCTTGGGCGGCGTCTGCGCGCCAGCGGACAACGCCGCCAACGCCAAACCCAGCGCCACCAGGGCGCATGGCACGCGCGACGGCCTCACGCCGTCAACTCCGGCGCGCACAGGCGGCGCAGGGCGCGGCCCTGGGCGTCAAACACATACGCGGCTTCGGGCGGAATGTGCAAGGCCAGCTGGGACCCGGCGCGGATGCGGTCGGCACCGTTGCGCCCTTCAAACTGGCAGGTCAGCGGCTCATCCAGCCCTGGAAATGGGCAGTAGGCAAAGGTGGCGCTGCCCAGGCATTCCACAAAGCCCACCGTGCACTCAAGCAGGTTGCCCTCCCCGCCCAGCTGCAGGTGTTCGGGGCGCACCCCGAGTGTGACTTTGTCGCCGGGCTGGGCATGGGTGGCGTCCACCCGCGTGTCGATCAGTTCGCCACCACCCAGACGCACGCGCGCGCCTTGGGGCGTGGCGGACACCACCTCGGCGGGCAGGAAGTTCATGCGCGGTGAACCGATGAACCCGGCCACGAACAGGTTGGCGGGGTGCTCGTACAGTTCCAGTGGCGCGCCCACCTGCTCAATACGCCCAGCCGACAACACCACGATGCGGTCGGCCAGTGTCATGGCCTCCACCTGGTCGTGCGTGACGTAGATCATGGTGGTCTTCATGTCCTGGTGCAGCTTGGCAAACTCGTAGCGCATGCGCACGCGCAAGGCGGTGTCCAGGTTGGACAGCGGCTCGTCAAACAAGAACACCTCGGGCTTGCGCACGATGGCGCGCCCAATTGCCACCCGCTGGCGCTGGCCGCCCGACAAATCCTTGGGTTTGCGCGACAGCAGATGGTCAATGCCCAGGGTCTTGGCCGCCTGCAGCACCAGGCGTTCGATCTCGTCCTTGGGGACCTTGGCCAGTTGCAAGCCAAAGGCCATGTTGTCGTACAAGTCCATGTGGGGGTACAGCGCGTACGACTGGAACACCATGGCAATGCCGCGCTCGGCCGGGGGCACGTCGTTTACGCGGCGCGTGCCTATGTGCAAGTCACCCGCCGTAATGTCTTCCAGGCCGGCGATCATGCGCAGCAAGGTGGATTTGCCGCAACCCGAGGGCCCGACAAACACGATGAATTCGCCGTCGCGGATGTCCAGGTCCACCTGCTGCAAAATTTGGACATCGCCGTACGACTTGCCCACACCGGTCAACTTCACATCCGCCACGTTGTGTCTCCGTTGGGTACACAGTTGAGCCCATGCACCTGCCAGGGCGCAGTATATCTGGCAAAAAGTAGTTTTACAACATTCAGAAACAACAAACGCATAGGCCAATCTGCTCAAAGTCGCCAACAACACAAAGGGTTTTCCCTTGGTGTGTGTACTTTTACTACTTTTATGGAACAACAGAATCCCACACCCACCAACGCCCCCCTGTCCGACCAGGTCGTCCCCAGCTACCACCCCGCCCACCCCAACCGGCTGGAAACGCTGATCCGCTGGGCCAAGATTGGCGTGGGTGCAGCGCTGGGTCTGGCTTTGGTGGTGGGGCTGGCCGGGCATGCGCGCTGGACCCAGGTGGTGCGCACGCATTTTGAAGCACTGGAGGCGGCCACGCTGCCGGTTGCACCGCGTGCACCGCGTTTTCATGCCGAGCAATTGGCGGCCCTGCCGCCGGTGGTGCAGCGCTACTTGGCCAAGGTGCTCACGCCCAACCAGCCACTGGTGCACCGCGTGTACCTGGAGCAGACCGGCACCTTCAACCGCAGTTTTCAGCAGCCCCAATGGGACCGGTTTACCGCACGCCAGCGCGTTGCTACCGCGCGCCCCGGATTTGTCTGGGACGCATCCATCCAAATGGGGCTGGGCATTGACGTGCGCGTGGTGGATGCTTATGTGGCCGGTGTGGGCATCCTGCAACCATCGGTGCTGGGCTTGGTAGACCTGGGCAACCCGACCGGTGGCGCAGACCTGGCCCGGGGCGAGTTGATGCGCTACCTGGCCGAAGCCGTCTGGTATCCCACGGCCTTGCTGCCAGGCCAGGGCGTGCAGTGGACGGCGCTGGACGCACAGTCGGCCCAGGCCACGCTGACCGAAGGCTCGCTTACGGTGGCACTTACCTTTCACTTTGATGCCGAAGGCTGGGTGCAGCGCATCACCAGCGATGCGCGCAGCGCCCTGGTGGACGGCACCCTGGTGCCCATGCCGTGGGAGGTGGTGGTATCCGACTACCAATTGCAGGGCGGCATGTGGATCCCCCTGCAGGCCGAGGTGGCCTGGGCACCCGCCAGCGGCCGAGTGCCCTATTGGCAGGGCAAGCTCGAAAAGTTGGACTACGAACTGCCCCGCTGAGGCTTTCAAACGTCCGGTCTAGAATCTTTTCCAGGGTTACCTTGGCATACAGCGGCAGACACTGCACAATCACGACCGATCAAGGAAGGCACGCTTTCCGTGTTGAATTGGATTTTGCGATCCTCGGCCAGCCGGGCAATTTCGAACTGTCTGCCCGTGAGTGTGCGGCGCGCACTGAGGCGGCGACAGGTAGTCGGCTTCGTCGGGTTGCCGAGAATCATCGCAGATTCTTTCTGATCCGCCTGGACACTCAGTTCGAATCTTTGGGAACACCAGTCAACTCAAGCGAATGGAGACAAGATGAAGGGAATGTTGAATCTGCTGGAACGCGCTGGCCTGGTCCGACGCGAGGGCGAAGAGCTTGAGTCTGATGCTGCGCCGGTGTCGGGGAATTTGGGGGATGCCGCGCACGCCGTGGCGCAAGCCCCGTCGGGCTCAAGCGACGCTGGCGCACCCCTCGCAAACGACGGGCCTGTAGCCGACGTTTCCGGTTTGAGTCTGGCGCAGATCTACGCCAGCGCGGGAGTGGCCGCCGCGTCGTACCCTGCTGAGCGGCTGCTGCGCTTGCTCGATGGACTCAAGGCCATGGACGAAGGTACGCGCCGCCAAGCCATTGCCGCCATGGACGCGGCTGACGATACATGGACCATTGCCGATCCGCTGCACGACGCCAGCCTGAAAATCGCCGCCATCGAGGCGCACGCGGCGACATTGCGCGCGGGCGTTACGCAGGCAGAGCATGAAACGCAGCTGACTCTGGCAGCGGTGCAACAGCGCCAGGACACATCGGTGGCAGAAATCAAGCATCAAATCACCGAACTCGAAGGCCTGCTGGCGCGCGAACTGGCGCGTGGCGCGCAAGAAAGCTCGGCACTTGCTGCGGCGTTACAGTCCAGGCGCGAGGCGGTTTTGCGTGAACTTGAAGGCCTGATGCGCACGGTAGGCGAGTTTCGCGCGCTGATTTCGCAGTTCAAGTCGGCAGGATCTGTCTGAGCCAGGCCTGTGCCAACTCAACAGGCAGCGCATCAATTTTTGTCAAAGAGGTAGAGACATGGCATACAAGACTACGGGCCTGACCAAGGCCCTCATCACAATCGTCGCCTTGGGCTTGATAGGCTCTGTTGGCTGGAACTTCTTCTTGAAAGACAAGTTCAAGCCGTCTCAAGGTGACGGCTCGGCAGCGAGCGTGGCGATCGGCGGCGCGCCCACAACCGGCGGCGCTAACACGCCGCCAGCTCAAGGCAGCACCGCTGTACTCGCTGGTAGCGGAGCATTGGGCGGCGCGGGAAAACCATTGCGCGTGAGCCTGGTGAGTTTTCACGGCTACGCGCCAGCCCTGCTGGCCAACGGCAATAGCTTGAAGACCAAAGCCGGTTCCATCTACGACAAGCTGGGCGTCAACATTGAGTTTGTGATCAATGACGACATTCCCACCTTGACCACATTGTTTGAGTCCAAGGCAGCGGTGTGTGCCTGGCGCACTTCTGATTTCTGGGCCCAGGAGCAACCCAACTTGCGCAACGCCGGGCACGATGGCAAGGCCGTGATCGTGGTGGACAACACGCAAGGTGGCGACGCGGTGATCGCGCGCGACCCGGCAGTGCAGAAGATCGAAGACCTCACCGGCAAGTCGGTGGCGCTGCTGCAATACACCCCGTCGCACGGCATGTTGATTGACGCGATCGACAACTCATCCATGACCGCTCGCGCGAAAAAGCAGGTCAAGACTGTTTACATCAAGCCAGAGGGTGGTACGGCGGAAGTCCGGGCCGCATTCGTCGCAGGAAACGTGGATGCGGCGGTGCTGTGGGACCCGGATTTGTCGCTGGCGCTGCGTGAGGTCAAGGGCGCGCACGTGGTCTATTCCACCAAGACCGCGACCAACCTGATCTTCGACGTGATGGTGTGCGACCAGCGCGAGTTGGCCAAGCCCGAAAACCAGGCCGTCTTTCAGAAGTTTGTCGATGGCTGGCTCGAAGGTGTCACGGCGTCGCGCGCCAACCCCGACCAGGCGGTGGAGGCCTTGGTCGCGACCGAGGAGTTTTTCAAGGTATTGGCCGAAAAAGAGGGTAAGCCCTTCGTCAAGGGGTTGTTTGCCAATGTGGTTTGGACGGACTTGGCCGACAACGCGCGCATCCTGGGCTTGGCCGGTGGCGTCAATCACTACGAACGCGTCTACGGCCGTTTTGACCAGATTTACCGGGGCGAAGGGTCGCTGGCCAACCCCAAGTCGCCCGTGGTGAGCCCGCAAGAGAGCTTCGACTACCGCTTTATCAAGGCCAGTTTGGCGCGCAACTCCGACGCCGCAACACAAGCTGCCAAGCCGGTCGAAACGTTCTCCGAGAAGGGCCGTGCCACCGCACTGGCAGCTCCAGCTCTAGTGACCAAACCGGTCTCAGTGACCTTTGCGTCCGGGTCATCAGAGTTGTCCAAACGCGCCCAGCAAACAGTTGATAAGGACATGGTCCCCTTCATCGAGAACAATGGCAGCGCCTATTTCGAGGTCAGCGGCAATACCGATTCGGTCGGCTCTGCGTCCGTGAATCAGGTCCTATCCGAAGCGCGCGCGCGCGCCGTGGCCGGCTACCTGGAAAAGCAGTGGGAGATTCCCAAGTCGCGCTTGCGGGTGGTGGGGTATGGCTCCAGCCGGCCTCTTTGCAATGAGGCCAACCCGGCCAGTGCCGACATGAGTCTTGAGGAGTGCCGCGCGCTCAATCGGTCCACGCGCCTGGCCGTTTTTAGCAAGTAGATTCGCCCATCAGTGTTTATGGTCGATTTCTGGAACCCCTACCGCGCACTGGATCCGACTCGACGGCGCCTGCTGGGCTTGGCCAGTGTCGTGGGCATCGTCATCCTGTGGGCTCTGCTGGCGGCCAGCGGCCTATTGAGCAAGAATCAGTTGCCCTCGCCCTGGTCGGTTGCCGAGGCCTTTGCCTACCTGAGTTGGTACGAGGGCAGGAGCCAACTGGCGGTGGCCACGATGTGGTCGGTCGGTCGCGTGGCGACGGCCTCCTTGCTGGTGATGGTGGTGGGAATTCCCATGGGTATTTTGATGGGCGCTTCGCCCAAGGTGGATGCCGTGTTGTCGCCCCTAGTGGACCCATTTCGATCAGCCCCAGTGGCAGCGCTGTTGCCCATCATGGTGATGTGGTTTGGCATCGGCGAAGGCATGAAGATTGCCTTTCTGTTTGTTGGCTCCATCGTCTATTTGACGCCCTTGGTGCGCGACGCGATTCGCTCCGTGCCTGAGCAGTATTTGATTGCTGCTAAAGACATTGGCGCGACGCAACTCGAATGCATCACCAAGGTGCTGCTGCCCCTGGCCATGCCGCGCATCATGGACGCCATCATCGTGGGAGTGTCCGTGAGCTGGACCTATATCACGGTTGCCGAATACGTCAATGCGCAAGAAGGCTTGGGGCAACTGATCGCCAATGCCAAGCGCTTGAGTGCGATGGACCAGGTGTTCGCCGGCATCATCGTGATCATGGCAGTGGCCCTGTTGACCTACCAGGCCCTGATGTGGCTCAAGCAGTCGCTCTACAAGTGGGAGACCAAAGCGTGAGCGCCGAGACCAATGCCCCCACCGCGCCCGCAAAGCCGTTGGTTTCGGCCACCAACATCGTGCAGGAGTATGCGCAGCCCGACGGCAAGACCTTGCGCGTGCTGGACGACGTCTCGCTCATTTTTGAGCAGCCTTCGATCAACATGCTGCTGGGCCCGTCGGGGTGCGGCAAGTCCACCTTGTTGCGCATGCTGGGTGGTGTGCGCCCCTGGAATGTGACAACACCCACTTCCGGCCGCGTCGAGATCGAAGGACAGGCCTGCGCCGGACCGCATGCGGATGCGGTGATGGTGTTTCAGCACTACTCCAACCGGCCTGATCTCACCGTGTGGCAAAACGTCATGTACCCGTTTCGGTTTCAGGAGTGGAAGCGCCGTGTCAGCGAGAAGGAAGCCGAGCAACGGGTTGAGCAGATGCTCGTGGAAGTGGGGTTGGCCGACAAGAAGGCGCTGTTCCCCACGCAGCTCTCTGGTGGCCAGAATCAGCGTGTGGCGCTGGCGCGGGCGTTGGTGTTGCGACCCAAGGTCTTGTTGATGGACGAGCCTTTTGGTGCGTTGGACGCGCAAACCCGTTCGGCTATGCAATTGCTGTTGACCAAGCTGCATGAGGCACATCGCTGCTTGGTGGTGTTCGTCACCCATGACGTAACCGAAGCGTTGTTGCTCGGCGATCGAGTGATTGTCTTGTCCACCCAGCCGGCCAAGGTTATCGACGACTTCCGAATTGCTGCGCGGCAGCCACGCAGCACGGACTGGCTCAATGGCGTGGAAGTGCGTGAAATGCACGAGCGTGTAGTGGGTCACTTGCGTGCTGCGGGCGGGCATGGCAACGTGCGGGTGAGTTTGTGAAACAAGAAGTGTCCTACTGGCAAGCGTTTCTAACGCACCCCTACAACCAGATCGTGATGTGGGCGACCACCGCTGCCGGTGTGTTCGCGTCATTCCCGTATGGCTGGGACGCGCTGGCGCTGGCACTGCTTGCACTGGCGGCGGTGGAAGTGGTCGGCTTGGCGGTGGTACCGGGTTTGCCGCCGTTTATAGCGTCGGTCGACCACAAGGCGCGCCAAGCGGAGCGCAAGGCCAAACGAGAACGGCTACTGAGCGAAATCCGGATGCACGGTGGGTCCAGCCATTTGCGGGCCTATGAACAAATGAGCCAGCGGGTTGAATCACTCTACCGGATGGCGGCCGATACCGCCACCAGCCTGTCGGAGCGGGAGGTTGAACAACTCGACGACCTAACCGTGAACTACCTGGCCATGTGCCTGAGCGATGCCGCCATGCGGGCCAAGGATGGCACCGACCACAACGTTGCAGCCGAGCGAAAACTGCGCGCTGTGTCACAGCGTCTGGCCCAGGGCGGCTTGGCGCGGGATGAAGAGCAGCAACTGCTTCGCGCCAAGCAGGAATACGAAGAGGCGCTGGCGCGCCACCAACGCATGGACATTCGGCGCAGCGCATTGGAGGCGTCGCTGGTCTCCATGCCGGTGCGCATGGAAGAGGTCTACCAGATGGTGATGACCGCCCCCAGTGCGGGCAAACTGAGCGCGTTGCTGGAAGAATCCATGTCCAAGTTGCGCACTGCGGAGGAGGTCAACTTTGATGTGGAAGCAGCATTTGGAATCAAATCGGAAACGAACTTGAGTGCCACCTATGCCGAGCCGCCCTTGGTTGCACCGCGCCAGGATCGGGTCACGCCGATTTCGGTCGGTCGGCGCACGGCGGGCAGCGTCGGTACGGGTGGTCCCAGGGATTGAGGCTCACCCAATTCTTAGTTGTCTTAATTGAAGGAGAACGTCAGCATGGCTAACAACGCAATCACCGGGCGCCTTTGGAACTTGTGGACCGGCTTCCTGGCCCTGTGGGTGACCGATATTGAAAAGGAGCACCCCGAGATCGCTTACCAGAACTCGATCCAGTCGATGATCGAGAAGTACGGCAAGTTGAAGGCCGCATCCGGGCGCATCATTGCGCGCAAGCTCGATGTCGAAGGCCGTTTGCAGTCCGCCAAGGCGGAGCTGGCCAAAGTCACCACCCAGTTGAACGCCGCACTGGCCACCAACCAGGACGATCTGGCAATGGTGTTGATTCAGAAGAAAAATGGGCTGTCTGAAGACCTCACCACGCTGGAGAGCGACTACGCCGAAGCAGAGAAGGACGCCGAGGAAGCCAAGGCCGCCTTGTTGGACATGAAGGGCGAGATCGACCGCCTGAAGGCCGAAAAAGACCGCATGATCGCCAAGTTCCACAGCGCCGAGGCGCGCGTGAAGATTCAGGAGTCACTGGACGGCTTGTCCATTGATGCCGAAGTGCAGGCATTGGCTGGCGTGCGTGAACACATCAAGGGTCGCGTTGCCGAGGCCAAGCTGGGTGCGGAGTTGCGCGAGTCGGATCTGGATGCGCGCCTGAAGACCCTGAACCGCACGGCCGGCGCGGTCACGGCGCGCGCGCAGCTCGAAGAGATGAAACGCGCCCAGGCGGCCGCGGCTGGCGTGGCCGCTGGTGGCAAGACGCTCTGAGCCCGTGTCCAAGCAGCCCAATGGCATGAGTTCAAGCGCCAACATCAAGTCCAATCTGCCGGCTTGGGCGCGGCTGGTGCGCGAGAAATACCTCGCGGGCGAAGCGTCCACGTTTGTGCTGTACCGCAACGTGTTTGATGTCTTTTTGGTGGGCAATGAGTTACTTGATCTGAAAGCGTTCTTGACCGGCATCTTTGTGATGGAGACCAAGACCACGGTGGTGGAGGTTTCGTCGGAGTTTGGCGTGCAGTGCCTCAAAGGCAAAGTCGACATCGATCAAACGGGCGATATGCTGGCCCAGTTGCACAGTCTGGAGCGCCACTTGCGCGCCTCGCATGGCACGGCCGTTTTTGTACCCTACGCCGACACCCTGATGCCCGGTGAGGACACGGGTTACGTATCCAGCGAAGATCGCAAGATCGGCACCCTGTTTCACCGCTGGTCACTGGATCGCACCCTCAGTGCTTCCGACAACATCACCTTCATTGTGGTGGAAGCCCTGGGCTCGCTCAACCAGTCGCTGCTGAGCAACCCTAAGGTGGTGGCGATCGAGATCCCGATGCCTGAACTGGAGACGCGTACCCAGGTTGTGCGCCTGCTCGACCGCAAGCTCAGTGACCGGCAAGTGAACCTGTATGCGCTGCGCATGGCAGGCTTGCGAGCCGTGCAAATCGAGAGCCTGCTGCGCGCCTCGGGCGACCAGGCGATGAGCGAGCCCGAACGCGAGAAGCTGATTGTGCAATTGCTGGGCGACGCCCCCGACGCGCCCCAGCGCGCCAAGCGGTTTGCCGGCATCACAGCGGGCATGACCGCCGACGAGATTGTGAAACTCGTTGAGCCGACCAAGACCGTGCCGTGTGACGACCCGGAGGAAGACGTATTGCGGCTGATCCAGGCACGTAAACGCGAATTGATCGAGAAGGAATGTGCCGGCCTGATCGAGTTTGTTGAGCCCAAGCTGGGTCTGTCCTCGGTCGGCGGCGTGGACCACATCACGGCGGAGCTGATGGGCATCGCGCGCGCCCTGCGCGCCGGCGACACCAAGCTCACACCCATGGGCCTGCTGGCGGTGGGCCCAATGGGAGCGGGGAAAACCTTTGTGCTCAAGGCCTTCCTGAAAGAGGCCGGTTTGTCGGCCGTGGCACTCAAGAACTTCCGCTCCAAGTGGGTCGGCTCGACCGAACGCAACTTGGAGCGCGTGCTGGCCACGGTCAAAGCCATGGGACCGATCGCGGTGCTGATCGACGAAGGGGACCGCAGCTTTGGCAATGGCGGCGGCGAGGGGGGTGACGACGGCACCAGCTCGCGCGTGATTGCGCGGCTCAAAGAGTTCATGTCCGACACCGAGAACCGGGGCGTTGTCTTGTTTGTGATGTTGACTAATCGCCCCGACAAGTTGGACACCGACATCAAGCGCCCAGGTCGCCTGGACCGCAAGATTCCGTTCTTTTACGCCGATACGGCGCGGGACCGCGCCGCCGTCGCGGCGGCCGTGCTGCGGCGTTACGAACCTGGCTTGGTATGCGACGTGACTGAGCTTGAGGCGCTGTGCGAGAGCCTTGACGGTTATTCCAACGCCGACCTGGAAGCCCTGGTGTTGCTGGGGCTGGACTACCTGGGGCGCGAACCGGTATTGGCCATTGCTGAGGCCCTGCACAAGGCAAAGGCGGACTTCATGCCACCGCAAGAGCGCGACATGATTGACTTCATGGAATTGTTGGCGGTGTCCGAAACCTCGCGGCGCTCCTTGTTACCCCCACGCTACAGCGCCATGCCGCTTGAGGAGATTCAGCAGAAATTGCGTGACGCGCGCAAGCGCGCACTTGGACGTTGAGCGGGCACCGCTTTTGCAGGGTGAGGACCGCTGTGTGCCACGAGTTGTTTGACACGACCTATTTGACAAGAGCAGGAGAATGATGATGACGATCGATCAAGGTGATGTGATGACCCGCCAACAAGTGCTGACTTTGATGGCCTGTATGTTGTCTACGGCGCACGTGGACGGCGTGACGCCCCAGGAACTGACGTTGATGAAATCTTTTTATGAACAGTCCGGTGTGGCCGGCCTGCCGCCGTTTGCTGACGTTGAAGGCGCATACGGCGATCACGCCACGTTGGCCGCCCAAAACGCCAGCGATGTCGGGTTCGCCGAGCAACTGGTGCTGATGAGTTTCATGACCGCCTACGCTGATGGGCATCTGACCGACGGCGAGCGCACGCACGTGATGGCGATCGCCGCCAAGGCTGGCCTCTCAACCGAACGCAGCAACGAGTTGCTGCTGCAGGTCAAGGACACGCTGATTGGCTCCCTGGCCATGCTGCCTGACGCCGAGTCCGTGGCGATGGTGGCCAAGGGTCTGTAGGGGTACTCGGCCGCGCAGGGTCGGTGCCTGCGCGCCTATCGTTTTTGACCCGTGTCTCGGCTGACAAAAGTAATTCCCAGCGCCGCCACCACCAGCGAGAAGCACGCCACCACGCCGCCCCAAAACCAGTAGGGCAACCACAAAGCATGCGCGATCACCGCGCTGTCGGATGGGCGGACCATGCCGTTGACTGTGGCTTGCGCCGAAAACATGTAGTTCAGGTCGGTGAACCAAGACAGGCACAAGGTCGCTGCCATCAGGTGCAGCACAAAGCGGGCCATGGTTGCTGGCAGCACCATGGCTGCAAGGGCCAGCACGGCCGCCGCGCTCAGTAGGAACACAACACCAAACGCATTGCGTACCCAAACCACGACGCTGACCATCAGCAGCAGCGCAAGCATGACAAGAACGGCCCCGGCAAACCGCTGGGACCTCGCCACCAGCAACAGACCGATGCCAGCGATACTGGGCCCCACCAGTCCGCCTGCGGCAACCAGCGCTGTGGCCAATCGGCCCGGGTTGCCGTGCCACACGGCTACACCCGAACCATCCGCGTTGAGCAGCAGTTGGTCAAACTGTGCGCCCACCAGCATCGCCGTCAGCCCGTGCCCCATTTCATGCGCGAAGGTAGCCAGCAGGGTCAACGGGTACAGAATCTGCCAGCCATAGGGCAACTGCCATATTGCCACGATAGCGACGATCGAGAGCAGCAGCAGTGTGCGTTGGTGCATGGGGTGGGTCCAGCGAAAGCCTGAGCACAGATTGAAGCATACCGGAGCTCCATAGCCGCTGATTGCGTCAGATCAGCGGCACGCCGGTCTTGGCTTGCAGGTCTTCGCGGCTCACGCCCGGCGCCAGTTCAACAACCTTGAGGCCTTCGGGCGTGACGTCCATCACGGCCAGGTCGGTGATGATGCGGTCCACCACGCCCTTGCCGGTCAGCGGCAGGGTGCACTGGGGCAGGATCTTCAGGTCGGTGGTGCCGTCCTTTTTCTTGGCGACATGCTCCATCAGCACGATCACGCGCTTGACACCGGCCACCAGGTCCATGGCACCGCCCATGCCCTTGACCATCTTGCCCGGAATCATCCAGTTGGCCAGGTCGCCCTGGTCGGTGACCTGCATGGCCCCCAGAATGGACAGGTTGATCTTGCCGCCACGGATCATGGCAAAGCTTTCGTGGCTGCCAAAGATGGACGAGCCCTTGAGCGTAGTCACGGTCTGCTTGCCTGCGTTGATCAGGTCGGCATCCACCTCGTCTTCGTACGGAAAGGGGCCAATGCCCAGCATGCCGTTTTCGGATTGCAACCACACCTCGATATGGTCCGGCACATGGTTGGCCACCAACGTGGGAATGCCGATACCGAGGTTCACATAAAAGCCGTCTTGCAGCTCTTGGGCCGCGCGGGCGGCCATTTCGTCTTGGGTCCAGGGCATGTCTTGCTCCTTGATCAGTTGGGGACAGAGCTAAAGGTCTGTCCCGCAAGGTTATTCGTAAGGGACAGAGCTAAAGGTCTGTCCCGCAAGGTTTCAGACCTTACGGTCACGGGTGGTGCGTTTTTCAATGCGCTTCTCGGGCGTGGGGTTGTGCACGATGCGGTGCACGTAGATGCCGGGCAGGTGCACGTCGTCGGGGGCGATCTCGCCGGTGGCCACCACGCGCTCCACTTCTACGATGCAGATCTTGCCAGCCATGGCCGCAGCGGGGTTGAAGTTGCGCGCCGTCAGGTTAAAGCGCAGATTGCCCGAACGGTCGGCAATGTCGGCCTTGACCAAGGCCACCTCGGGGCACAGGGCGCGCTCCATCACGTAGGTGTCGCCATCAAACTCGCGCAGCTCCTTGCCCTCGGCCACCAGGGTGCCCACGCCGGTCTTGGTAAAGAAGGCGGGAATGCCCGCGCCCCCGGCGCGCAGCTTTTCGGCCAGCGTGCCCTGGGGGGTGAATTCCAGCTCCAGCTCACCGGCCAGGTACTGGCGCTCGAACTCCTTGTTCTCGCCCACGTAGCTGGAAATCATCTTCTTGATCTGGCGGGTTTCCAGCAGCTTGCCCAGGCCAAAGCCATCGACACCGGCGTTGTTGGAAATGACCGTCAGGTCTTTCACGCCGCTGTCGCGCAACGCGTCGATCAACGCCTCGGGAATCCCGCACAGACCAAACCCACCTACGGCGAGCAACTGCCCGTCTTTCACCACACCGTCCAGCGCAGCCTTTGCGCTCGGATACACCTTGTTCATACGCCCAGCTCCTTTGAAGAATCGGTATTGCTACGATACTACGTATTGGCATACGTAGTATTTCGTAAAGCCCAACCCCACCTAATCAGTTGGGGTCAGAGCACATCGCTATCGCGAGTGGTCTGACCCACCAGGAATTATGGATATCGATTACCAACTTGCTTTCGACCTCGCCCCGGTGGGCCTGGCCCTGTCGCGCAACCGCACCATCATCGACTGCAACCAGCGCCTGTGCGAGATGTTTGGCGCCACGCGCGAGCAGCTCATCGGCCAGTCGTTCCAGGTGCTGTACCCCAGCGCCGACGAATACGAACGCACCGGCGCGCGGCTCATTCCCCTGCTCAACCGGCATGGCACCTATGCCGACGACCGCATCATGCGCCGCGTGGACGGGCGCTTCAAGGGCGAGCCCTTCTGGTGCCACGTAACCGGCCGCGCCCTCAACCGCGAGGCCCCGCACGAAGCCGGCATCTGGGGCTTTGAAGACCTGAGCGCGCGCCGCCCGGTCAAAGCCGAACTGACTGCGCGCGAACGCGAAGTCGCCGCCCACCTGATGCAAGGCCTCACCTCCAAGCAGATCGGCAAAACGCTGGGGATCAGCCACCGCACCGTGGACATCTACCGCGCCCGCCTCATGCGCAAATACAAGGCCGCCACCGCCGCCGATCTGGTGCACAAGCTACTCATGGCCTAAATCCACTATGCATTTCATAGCTGCTTACGCTTATTCCATAAGCTCCAGAGCCCTAAAACATGCTCAAAAAGCCCCCAAACCCTGCGCCCTGCAGCCAAGGTGCGGCGTTGGGGGCTAAACTGGCTGCGCCGCCCTAGGCGGATGCGTTGCCAGAACGCTCCTTCGGATTGCATCAAAGGATCAGACCATGCGTACGCTCCATCCTTCCTTTCCAAGCATTGCACGGTTGCTGGCGTTGTGTGTTTGCGGGCCGCTGGTTTCGCATGCAGCTTGCACCCGGGTGATCAACGTGCCGGTGGCCGCAACGGGCCTGAGCGTCATCGTTGAAGGCGAGTCCATCAGCGGGCTCTACCCCCAACTGCTGCGCGGGCTGGCGAGCAAAGAGGGCTGCACCTTTGCCCTGACCGCCGTTCCGCGCGCGCGACTGGAGGTGATGTTTGAGAATGGCCGCGCTGACTTGCTGATTCCCGCCAGCAAAACGCCCAAGCGCGACCAGCATGGCACCTTTGTCGCGCTGATCCAGAACCGCCCGATGCTGATTTCATTGCAGCCAACCCGCCCGGCCATTGCCAGCGTGCGCGAACTGTTGAGCCAATCCACCGGCACTGTGGCGTTGGTGCGTGGCTTTGACTATGGCCCGGCCTACCAAGAATTGGTGAGCAAACTGGGACAGCAAGGCCGCTTGGTGCTGGAGGTTGACGCTTTGTCCATCGCCCGATTGCTCAAGTCGGGTTTGGTGGACGCCACCATCATGGCGCCATCCATCATGGCTGGCGCGGTGCAAGATGACGAACGGGTGCGAGACTTGTTGGACAAGCTTCGGATCGAAGCGCTGGAGGAACTGCCTTGGGGCAGCAGCGGCGTTTATCTGTCCAACACCGCGCTGGCGGCGCAAGACAAGGCCGTGCTCCAAGACGCTTTGGAACGTGCCGCCAAATCGGGCGTGGTGTGGAAAGAATTTCAACGCTACTACACCCCCGCAATCTTGAAGGGCAGCATCCGACCGCTGCCGTGACAGTTGGCCGCCCAAGACGTGGATTAGCCACCCAGTTCGCGCAGGATGGCGCAGGCCGATTCCAGCAGGGGCCAAGCCAGGGCGGCGGCGGTGCCTTCGCCTTGGCGCAGGCCCAGGTCCAGCAGGCTTGGCAGGCCCAGGTGCTGCAGCAGGGCCTGGTGGCAAGGCTCGGCACCGCAATGGGCAATGATGCAGCGTTGCAGCACCAGCGGCTGCAGGGCATGGGCGACCAGCAGGGCGCTGGTGGCAATGAAGCCATCCACCACCACCACGCGGCGCTCGTGCGCGGCCTGCAGCACGGCCCCCACCATGGTGGCAATTTCCAGCCCGCCGACAGCGGCCAGAATGGCCAGCGGTTCGCGCTGGCGGGCGTGGCGCACCATTACCTCGCGCAGCACGGCAATCTTGGCCTGCACCCCGGCGTCGTCCAGGCCCGCACCGGCACCGGTGCACTGGGCAATGTCCCGGCCGGTCAGCTTGGCCAGCAACAGCGACGCTGCCGATGAATTGCCTGCCCCGGACTCGCCCAGCAAGACCACGTTGCCCGGCAGTTCCTGCACCAGGTTGCGGCCGTGTTCCATGGCCAGGTTGCATTCGGTTCGGGTCATGGCCGCGCCTTTGCTGGAATCGGCAGCGCCCCAGGCCACCTTGCGCACCTGCAGCCCGTCGATGACGACGCCTTCGGGAAACCCTTCCAGAAAGTTGTGCTGTACGCCGCAGTCCACCACGGTCAGCGCCAAACCGTGCTGGCGCGCCAGCACGCTCGTGACCGCGTTGCCGGCCAAAAGCTGATCGACCGCCTGCCAGGTCTGGCTGGTGGGCAAGGTGGTTACGCCCCGCTTGGTAATGCCGTGGTCTGCGGCAAACACCAGCAGTTGTGGCTCTTGCAACACGGGCGCTTGGGTACCCAAGATTTGCCCCAAGCGCAAGGCCAGGTCTCCCAAGCGCCCCAGCGAACCCGCGCTATGGGCGACGGTGTCTAGCTGGCCGTGCAGGGCCTGGGTCAGCGCGTCATCGCGCAGGTCGGCCAGGGGGGCAAAGTCGGATGGCGGCGGCGTCAAGACAGACATAACACTCCATGCTCCAACGGTTAGGACGGGGTCGGAAAAAAGGGTTGGCACAGGCGCGAGAGTACGCCATCGGCAAAGTGATGATCCACAAAATCGGCCATGGCGTCAAAAACAGTTTCCAGCGTCGGGGCGCTGGCACCGAACAGCGCGTGCAACGCAGCGGGGTCTTCAAACAGACCGTGCAGGTACAGCCCCAGCACGTTGCCACGGGCATTGCACCAGCCCAGGTCGTTGGGCAACACCGCGTGGGCACCCGAACCTACCGCACGGGTTTGGCCGTGGTGGATTTCGTAACCAGCGGCAGAAACGCCCGCCAACGCCCCCCAAACCGTAGGCGCACCACCACCCCAGCCAGTGGGGCTGGGGCCGGGGGCCGATTGGTGCGCGTTTGGCACCATGAGGCCCCCGGCATCGGCTCCACTGGCGTGCGCGCACCAGTCCGCCGCGAAAGCAGTACTCGTATGCCGCACCGTCTTGTCCTGCGCAAACTCCGTCACCAGCGGCAACAGCCCCAGGCCCACGGCATTGCCGTCCACACCATGCGGGTCGTGCAAGGCCTCACCCAGCATCTGCAGCCCCCCGCAAATGCCCAGCACCGCCCCACCCTGCGCCGCGTGCTGGCCGATGGCCGCATCCAACCCTTGGCTGCGCAGCCAGGCCAGGTCGGCCGCTGTGGCCTTGGAGCCGGGCAGGATGATCCAGTCGTCTGGGGACAAGCCTGCCAGCTCCTGGGGGCTGCGCACCCATTGCAGGCGCACACCGGGAATGTTCTTGAGCGGCTGGAATTCGTCTAGGTTGCTGATGCGCGGATAGGCCACCACCGCCACAGTTTTATATGGCGTGAGCGGCGACGGGCCGCCCCTAGCCGCGAGGGCCCCCTTGGGGGGCAGTGAGGACATGCGTTCCGCACTGCCGTGCAGACCGGGGCCAGTGCCGAACGTGGGGGTCATATCAAAGACACCATCTTCTTCGGGCAGGCCGTGCTGCCACCACATGGGAAGCACCGCCACGGTGGGCACACCGGTCAGGTCCTGCAGCATCTGCGGGGCCGGGGCCAACAGGCTGGCGTCGCCACGGAACTTGTTGAGCACAAATCCGTGGATGAGCGAGCGTTCGTCTTCGGGCAGCAGTGCCCAGGTGCCGTACAGATGGGCAAACGCACCGCCGCGGTCGATGTCGGTCACCAGCAGGCAGGCTGCCGTGCAGTGCAGCGCCACGCGCATGTTGACGATGTCCGAATCGTGCAGGTTGATCTCGGCGGGCGACCCCGCCCCTTCGATGACCACCACGTCGTTTTCGGCCCGCAAGGCGTCCAGGGCGGCGGCAATCTGCGGCCACACGCTGGCGCTGCGGCCACGCCAGGCCATGCGGCTCAGTTCCTCGCTCACCTGCCCCATGAGCACGACCTGGCTGTGGGTGTCGGCCTCGGGCTTGAGCAATAACGGGTTCATGCGCACGTCGGGCACGGCGCGCGCGGCCAAGGCCTGGAAGTACTGGGCCGAGCCGATTTCGCCCCCGGCCACCACCCTTGCGTTGTTGCTCATGTTCTGCGCCTTGAAGGGCGCAACTTTGAGCCCTTGGCGCGCGTAGTAGCGGCACAGGGCGGTGGTGAGCCAGCTCTTGCCCGCACCGCTGGTCGTGCCCAACACCATCACGCAGCGGGCACGCATGGTCAGCCGTCGATCTCGGCCCAGCAGTTGGGCGTCTCGTACAGCGTGACCTTGGTCAGCGACAGGTGGCGGCCAAAGCGGTCGTGGTAGACGTCCTTGAGGATGTCGAACGCGGCCTGGGCCAGGTTTTCCACCGTGGGCACGCGGTCGATGACCACGGTCTTGTGGTTGGGCATGCTGTCCAGGAAGGCGCGCACGGCGGTGTCGTGCTCGTAGACGATGAAGGCGTGGTCCCACAGGTCTACCAGGTGCTGTTTGGCCAGCGCCTTGATGTCGCCAAAGTCCATGATCATGCCGTTGTCGGACTCACCGTCCTTCTGCACCACGTCACCCGTGAGGGTGATGAGCAGGGTGTAGCGGTGGCCGTGCAGGTTGCGGCACTGGCTGTTGTGGTCGGGAATGCGATGGCCGGCATCGAATTCCATCTTGCGGGTAATGGTCAGCATGGAGAGGTCCAGCGGGAAATTAGGGAATTTGAAGAAGTTTGTGGGTCTGCAGGCTCAGCTTCCACTTCGGATGGGCCTTGCAGTAGTCGATGGCCAGGCGCAGATGGGTGGTCTGCAGCGGCCCGTCCATGGCCTGGACGAAATGGTGTTCAAAGTCGAGTGCGGCGTATTCTTCCAGGGGTTGGCCGGGCTGCGGAATCACCACCTTGATCTCGTTGCCGGTGCGCACCACCAACTCAGAGCCCATCTTGGGGCTGACGCAAACCCAGTCCACGCCCTTTGGCACCGGGAGTGTGCCATTGGTTTCAATCGCCACCGTGAACCCGGCCGCGTGCAGGGCGTCAATCAAAGGGGCGTCCAGCTGCAACAGCGGCTCGCCGCCGGTGCAGACCACGTATTTTTGCGCGGGATAGTCGGCAGGCCACAGGGCGTTGATGCGGGCCACCAGACTCGCCGCGTCGGCAAACTTGCCACCGCCTTCGCCGTCGGTGCCCACGAAATCGGTGTCGCAGAACTGGCACACCGCGCTGGCGCGGCCCTCTTCCACCCCGCTCCAAAGGTTGCACCCGGCAAAACGGCAGAACACGGCAGGCCGTCCGGCATGGTTGCCTTCGCCTTGCAGGGTATAGAAGATTTCCTTGATGCTATAGGTCATATGCGAAAGGTGCAGTGTGGGGATTGCGGCTATTCGTCACCGGGCTGAGCCGCAACATCGGGTACCCGCTTCAAAAAGGCTTCAAAGTCTTCGCGCTTTCCCAGCGCGGCTTCGCGGCGCAGGTACTCCAGCGTCTGGAACGAAGCCATTTTTTCAGCCGCTGCGCTGGCAATGAACTGGTTGACGGAAATGCCGTCCTTGCGTGCCAATTCCTTGATGCTTTCGTGCACAGAGTTCGGCAGGCGAATGGTAAGTGCGGTCATCGCTGGGGCTCCTTCAACAAAAGTAAAAACTCCTTGGGTGTCAGCGCCTGCACACCGAGCTGCCCGGTGTGGCGAAAATCTTTGACGTTGTGGGTGACGATGTACTGGCAATTGGCGGCCACTGCACATTCCAGCACCATGTCGTCGTCGGGATCGCGCAAAAACGGTCGCCACAGGAAATGGATGTCTTGCAAATGGGCCGTGCTTGCCAAATAGCGAACAAAGCCCAGCGCATCCTGTGCGTTAGCACCTGGGGGCCAGTGTTCGGGCCGACTCAGTACCGCTTGCCATTCCGTGTAAACAGCGACCGACAAGCAAAGCTGAAACCGGGGATCCGGCAAGCGGCTCACCAATGCAAAGCTGGCTCCCTGGCGAAAACGCAAGGCAGCCACTAAGACAGAGGTATCCAGTACGATTTTCATGGTTACACCGGCGCAACCGAAATTCTAGTCTCTTTGCCGAATCTGGCAACCTCAGCCACCAGCGCATCCTGGGCTACAGGCTCCAACACGCCCAGGCGCACCCACCCGGGTAAACCGAAAGACGTGGCATCGCGCAGCTTGATGCCGGTGGCACGCAATGCGGCCAGATCCAAAGGGGCCGGGGGCCGGGCGCAGAAGAAATTGGCATCGCTGGGCTGGCAGACCCAGCCCTGGGCCTGCAACAGTGCCACTTGGCGTTCTTTCCACTGCCGCAGCAGCACCAGGCTCTGCGCCAGCCACTGCTGCACGGCCGGCTGCGTCCAGGCCTGCAGCATCGCCTCGCCATGCGCACCCACCACCCAGCTGGGGGCCAGGGCGTCGAGCTGGGCTGCGGCGTCTTGCGCGTGGACCGGGGCCAGGGCGTAGGCGGCGCGCACTCCGGTCAGGCCCAGCGCCTTGTTGGGCGAGTAGAGCTGCCAGACGCCGTCGCGCCGGGCCGCATCCAGGCTGGGCGCGCCCTGCAGGCGCAAGGGGGCGTAGGCGCAGTCCAGCACCACGGTCGGTCCACCCACCGGGCCGAGGCGGCGCGGCCAGGTGCCGTACGCTTGGCCCAAGGGACTGGAGGGTTCGCAGGCCCAGATCAGATCGGCGCCGTCCACATCGTCCACGCATTGCAGCCCCCAGGCGTGCGCTGCGTGCAGGTAGTCGCCGTAGGCATGCCGGGGCACGTGCACGCTGCGGCCACCCTGGCGCGCCACCCAGGTGCTGGTGCGGAAGATGAATTCGCTGGCGCTGCCGGCCAGGACGATGCGCCCAGGCGCCACGCCATGAAAGTTGGACAAGGCGGCACGCAGCGCGGTGTAGGCCGCGTCGGGGTAGCGGGTGGCATCGGCCGCCTGCACGGTCGCCAGTGCCTGCGGGCACGGCCCGGCCGCATGGCTGTTGGTGGAAAAGTCGAAGCGTGCCGCGCCCAGGGCGTCGGTGCCACCGTGCACCCGTTGAAAATCTTTGGCACTCACCCCAGGCCTCCAGTCGCTACCAAAACAGAAGCTGCCAGCGCAATGAAGACGAGGGCTAGAACCACATTCGATGCATGGAGGAGAGCCTGGTGCGTGTCCTGCGCCGCGGCCGCGCGCCCCGCCGCATGGAGCACATAGCCACCGGGCTTGGCCAGGCGCACGCCCAGCACCAGGGCCATGGCGGCCATGGGCCAGCCGCTGTTGGGCGAAGGGGTGCGCTGGGCCTCTCGCTGCAGGCGCTGCACGCCCTGCCCTTGGCCCACCACCATCAGCAAGAGTGCGGTGATGCGCGCCGGCACCCAGCCCAGCACATCGTCCACGCGCGCCGCCCACTTGCCGGCCCAGGCCCAGTTCTGGCCCTGGTAGACCCCGGGGTAGCCCCACATGGCGTCGGCGGTGTTGGCAAAACGGAACAAGGCCGCCCCAGGCAGGCCCAGCAGCACAAACCAGAACAGCGGCGCCACCACCGAGTCGTTGAGGTTTTCGGCCAGGGTCTCGATGGCGCTCTCGCGTACCTGGGTGTCGGTCAGGGTGGTGACGTCGCGGCTGACCAGCCAGCGCAGGCGCTCGCGCCCGGCCTGCAGCGATTCGCCCAGGGCTGTTTCCACCGCCTGCACTTCGCGCTGCAGCAAAGTCCAGGCCAGCAGGGGCTTGAGCAACAGCCCCAACCACACTCCCTGCAGCCACCAGGCCTGCCCCGCCATGGCCCGTTGCAGCCCCCAAGCCACTACAAAAATCATAGCTGCTTGCGCAATCCACACGAGGGCTGCAAGCCAAAATGCCTTGAAATCTGGGGCAGCAGGGTCTTGCAGCGCGCGGCGCTGCACCCAGGCCCCCGTGCGCGCCAGGGTGTGGCCCATTCCCACCACCGGGTGCAGTCGCGTGGGCGGCTCACCCAAAGTGCGGTCCACCGCCAGTGCGACCAGCACGGCCAGCAGGGGGGCCAAGGCGGCTTGCATACCCAGAGCCCGGATCAGTCGCGCGGTTGCGGCTGGCCGGTGCGCAGGCCCAGGCGCGCCAGCAAGGCCATGTCGGCATTGCCTTGCGGATTGGGCGTGGTCAGCAACTTGTCGCCAAAGAAGATGGAGTTGGCCCCAGCCACAAAGCACAGCGCCTGCACCGCGTCGCCCATGTCTTGACGGCCAGCCGACAGGCGCACGCGCGCCTTGGGCATGGTGATGCGGGCCACGGCCACGGTGCGCACAAACTCCAGCGGGTCCAGATCGGGCTGCTCGGCCAGCGGCGTGCCCGCCACTTTCACCAAATGGTTGATGGGCACGGACTCGGGGTACGGTGCCAGGTTGGCCAGTTCGGCAATCAGCGCAGCGCGTTGCAGGCGCGATTCGCCCATGCCCACGATGCCGCCGCAACAGACGTTGATGCCCGCATTGCGCACGCGCACCAGGGTGTCCAGGCGGTCTTGGTAGTCGCGCGTGCTGATGATGTCGTTGTAAAAGTCCGGTGCGGTGTCCAGGTTGTGGTTGTAGTAGTCCAAGCCCGCGTCGCGCAGGATTTCGGCGTGGCCGTCTTCCAGCATGCCCAAGGTGCAGCACGCTTCCAGCCCTTCGTCCTTGACGGCGCGGATCAGCGCCGACACCGCTTCAATATCACGGTCCTTGGGTGCGCGCCAGGCCGCGCCCATGCAAAAGCGCGTGGCACCGCTGGCCTTGGCGTCTTGCGCGGCCTGGCGCACCTCGGCCACGGCCATCAGCTTGCTGGCGGGCACGCCGGTTTCAAAGTGCACGCTTTGCGGGCAATAGCCGCAGTCCTCCGGGCAGCCGCCGGTCTTCACCGACAACAGTGTGGCCAGCTCCACCAGATTGGCATCCCAATGCGCGCGGTGCACGCGTTGGGCCTGGAACAGCAAGTCGTTGAACGGCAGCTCCAGCAACGCGGCGACTTCCTGCACGCTCCACTGCCGCTGGGACACACGCACGGCCGGTTGCGGCGACTGGCGGGGGGCATGGAATTGAACGGGTTGCACGGTTTCCAACATGGTGATCCTTTCATAATTAGTAATTACAGACCGCAATGGTACGCACCATTGGCCTGCACGCGGCTGACAGCCGGGTTGCAATTGCGGACAAAACGGCGGGTGCCAGTCTCAATCTTCAATGCCCCGCTGCGCCGGAATGCCGGCCTTGAAGGCGTGCTTGACCATCTGCATTTCGGTCACGGTGTCGGCCAGTTCGATGATCTCTTGC
Source organism: Rhodoferax sp. (assembly GCA_041919095.1). Classification (GTDB taxonomy): domain Bacteria; phylum Pseudomonadota; class Gammaproteobacteria; order Burkholderiales; family Burkholderiaceae_C; genus Allorhodoferax. Next base: position 29,274 of record JAYRUL010000018.1, read on the forward strand.
GGGCAACGCCGCCCGGTCAGCACCACGTGCACCTCGCGCGGGCGGCTGCGCAGGGTAGCCAGCACATCGTCCAGCGCCAGCCAGCCGTAGATCAACGGGTAGGTGATTTCGTCGAGCGTGACCATGAAATAGTCACCACTGAGGATGGCAGCCTTGGCTTTTTGCCAACCGTCGCGTGCCAGTTGGGCGCTGCGCTCCAGATCCTGGCTTTTCCAGCTAAAGCCATCACCCAGCCCCTCGATCATTGGCCCCCACGTCGCCTGCGGCTCCTGCCCCCCGAGTGAGCCACTGTCCTGCTTGGGGCGGCCCGGCGCAGGACGGAATGCCTCCAACTGATCGAACGCGCGGTGCTCGCCAAAGCGCGCCGACGGCACTTTCATAAACTGAAAGATCTTGACCGCCTTGCCGCGCCCATGCGCCCGTAGCGCCAACCCAAAGGCCGCCGTGCTCTTGCCCTTGCCGTCGCCGGTGTTGACGATGACGATGCCACGGCGTTCGCCCGCGGCTTTGTCATACGGTTTCTCTGTAGATGGAGTTTCAATTTGCATGGATTTCAAACGATCACTGCGCACCCAGCACCCCAAGCAGGCTGGGGCAGCTGTTTTGCGTAGGTAAAGGAGGAGGCCGAAGGCCGGGGGACACGGAGCAAAACAGCTGCCCCAGCCTGCGCCGCGCAGAGCCGCCACACCGCTGCGGTATTCACGAGCGTCCTCCCACACAGGGCAACGCCACCCATTGCCCCTCAATGGCATGAATGGCAATACGCTGGTCAAACACATCCACCAGCGCCTGGTGCGTGGCTGCATCGCCACTGGCGCCGTGGTGCAGCAAGCGCCCCTGGGCCATGACCACCACCCGATCCGCATGCAAGGCCATGCCAATCTCGTGCAGCACGCTCACCACCGTATGCCCGCGCTGCACCAGGTCCTGCACCACTGCCAGCCAGTCGGCCTGGTGCGGCGGGTCCAGATTGGCCAAGGGTTCGTCCATCAACAACACCTGCGCCTGAACCGCCAATGCACGTGCCAGCAACACGCGTTGGCGCTCGCCGCCCGAAAGCTGGCCCAACGGACGCCAGCGCCACTCCCAGGCTTGCGTGGCGCGCAGGGCTTGTTCCACGGCCACTTCATCGGCCGCGCAGGCCGGGGCCAACCAGGCCTGGTGCGGCAAACGCCCCAGCATGGCCACATCCCACACGGTCAGGTCATCGGCCGAAGTTTCGTTCTGCCCCAGCCAGGCCAGCTGGCGCGCGCGTTCGCGCACCGGAATGCTCATTAGCGGCTGCTCCCACAGCGCTACCGTGCCCGTGCACGGCAGCACGCCGGCCAGGCACTTGAGCAGTGTGGATTTGCCCGCGCCGTTGGGGCCGACGATGCTGGTCCACTGCCCTGCCGCGATGGCGACCGACAGGCCGTGCAGTACCGCCGTGCGCCCCGCACCGCTGCCCAGGCTGGCCTGCAAATCCTGAGCCCGCAGGGCCACCGGGGTCATAGCGGACCTCCGACCTTGGCCGGGCCGCGGTGCATGAGCCACAGCAGATAGCCGCCCCCCAGCACCGCCGTCAACACCCCCACGGGCAATTCCTGCGGGGCAATCAGCCAGCGCGCCAGGGTGTCGGCCGCCATCAGCAGCACGCCGCCGACCAGACTGGCCAGCACGATGAGCTGACCATGCGTGGTCTTGATGGCCGAACGCACCAGGTGTGGA
>JAYRUL010000019.1:0-30586 GCA_041919095.1 Rhodoferax sp.
CTGGTGGCCCGGCGCATTGCCGATGTCAGCTTGTCGGCCTGCGCCAGCCTGGCCTACCTGCAGCGCCGGGGCCGCCCCCAGCAGCCGGCCGATCTGCTGCAGCATGAACTTATTGGGTACGACCAACACGACGACCTGCTGCGTGGTTTTGCGGCGCTGGGGCATCCGGTGCAGCGCGAGCGCTTTGATTTGCGCACCGACGACCTGATTGCCATGTGGCAGGCCGTACGCGCGGGCCTGGGCGTGGGGTTCATGGCCGACTATGTGATCGCTACCGACTCCAGCGTGGTGCGCGTGTTGCCCATGCTGGCGCTGCCGCGCCTGCCCATGTGGCTGGCCGTGCACCGCGAGATCCGCAACAGCGCGCGCATTCGCGCGGTGTTCGACTTTCTGGCCCAGGCGTTGCCTGCGGCGCTGCACGCACCAACCGGCGCTCGGTAATGGAACACCCCTCCTGGGATGCCATGCTCTTGCTGCGGGTCATTGCCCTGACCTGTACGCTGGTGAGCCTGGCCTGGGGTGTGATGGCAGGGCCGGCACGGCTGGCGCGCGCCAGCACGGTGCGCTTCTTGCTGGCCAACCTGCTGCTGTTGCTGGCGGTGTACCTGACCCTCTGGCGCGCCGATGCATCCGGGCCGCAAGCTACCTGGCTGGCTTTCTGGTTGGCCGACATGGTGGGCTTGTGTGTCCTGGTTTTGTTTCTTCAGGGGGCACAGCGCTTGCTGGGGTTGCCGTTGCAGACGCGCCAGACACTGATCGTGCTGGCACTCGCGGGTGTGGGGATGGCCGTGTTCATGGTGCCCGAGCCCGACTTGCGCATGCGCCCCCTGGTGTTCTCGCTGGCTGGCGGGTGGCTGTCGGTCCAGCTGTTTCGCCAATGTGTGACGGGCTTGCGGGCGCACTACGGAATGCTGGCGTCTGCATCGGCCGCCGCGGTGTTTGGCATGCTGGCTGCCGTGATGGGGGTGCGGGCACTGGGATTGGCGTTGTGGCCGGAGCAGGCCGTACCGCTGGAGGCGACATCGGTTGGTGCATCGGTGGCCATCCTGTGGGCCAGTTTGGCGCAAGTACTCCTGGTGAACATGGCCCTGGCCAGCCTGCTGATCCTGAGCCTGGTGGCACGCATCCACCACCTGGCCCAGCACGATGTGCTGACCGGTTGCCTGAGCCGTCGCGCCATGCAGCAACGCATCGATGACGAAGCCCAGCGCCTGGCCCGTATGCAAACACCCAATACCCCCGCCAGCAACCTGCGCGCAGCGCTGGTAATGTTTGATGTGGACCACTTCAAACGCATCAACGATGCGATGGGCCATGCGGCGGGCGATGCCGCGCTGCAGTACATGGCGGCAGTGGTGCGCACCGAGTTGCGCAAGGTGGATGCCTTTGGGCGTTGGGGCGGGGAAGAATTCCTCATCCTGCTGCCGATGACCGATGCCGCCCAAGCCTTCGAGGTGGCCGAGCGCATCCGCGCCGCGTTGGCGCAGACCCCCTGGAACTGGCATGGCAAGCACTCGGTGCTCACCGCCAGCTTTGCGGTGGCCGAGCTCACCGCGCTGGGTATGGCCTTCGAAGCGTTGGATGCTGCCCTGTACCGGGCCAAGGCGTCTGGGCGCAACTGCGTGGTGGCGGTCGACCCGCAAGTCCGGCCTTCAACCCGCGCCGACTAAGCCGGGCATGCTGCCATAGCGTTCCCGCCAGGGCGCAACCCACCCGGCTAGCGCCTGTGCGGCATCTGGTTCGGGTGGATCGGCCAGGCCCAGCACCCGTGCAGCCTGGCCCAGTGCAGCCCGTGCGGCGGTGGGGGTGGCGGTGTCCAGTGCCTGCGCGCCGGTTTGCTTGGAGAGCTTTTCGCCCTGGGCATCGCGCACCAGCGGCGTGTGCAGGTACTGCGGCGTGGGTAGGCCCAGGGCGCGTTGCAGCAGGATTTGGCGCGCCGTGTTGTCGGCCAGATCTTCACCCCGCACCACGTGGGTGATGCCTTGCGCGGCGTCGTCCACCACCACCGCGAGTTGGTAGGTGAAGCAGCCGTCGGCGCGCTGCAGCACGAAGTCGCCCACGGTGGCTGGCACGTCCTGTTGTTGGGTGCCCAGACGGCGATCCAACCAGGAGAGGGTTGAATCTGCTACCAAAGTTATAGCTGCTTGCGCATGATCCATGGGCTCTAGGGCCCTAAACGACTCGAAATTTGGCATCAGCAGTCGCCATGCAACGGGAGCGGCTGCAGCGTTGGACGGACCCGTTCCCACTGCCTGGGTGAGGGCTGCGTTGGACGGTCGGCAGGTGCCGGGGTAGCGCAGCTCGCCATGGCGTGCGCGCGCGCTGCCCTGGGCCTGCAGGGCCGCAAGGATGGCCTTGCGCGAGCAATGGCACGGATAGGCGCGCCCTTGCTGGCGCAGTTGCTGCAAGGCCTGTGCGTAGCCTGCAGTGCGCCGGGACTGCCATTGCACCGGCTCGTCGGCGATGAGGTTGCAGGCAGCCAGCTGGTGCAGGATGTGCTGGTCGGCTCCGGGCACGGTACGCGGGGTGTCGACGTCTTCGATGCGGATCAGCCAGGCGCCGCCGTGCGCCCGTGCGTCTAGCCAACTGGCCAGGGCCGCTACCAGCGAACCCGCGTGCAGCGGACCGCTTGGGGAGGGGGCAAATCGGCTGCGGTACATGGCGTTGCAAGGGGGTGCGGCCGGCGTGCTTGCAGCCGTGCACACCCAGCAGGGACGCAGGTTTCGGATTAGCGCACGGCCAATGCCAATTCCAACCCGGAAATGAACGCGTTTTCCACCCGGTGGCCCAGACACCAGTCGCCGCACACGCCCAGGCCGCTCTGGGCATCCCACAGGTGGGTTTGCCCCAAGGGTTGCACCGCGCGTGCATAGCGCCAGCGGTGCACTTCGGCATGGGCCGCTTGGGCGCGAATGCCGGTGACCTCGGCAAAGGCCTTGAGCAACTTGGCCTGCACCCGTGCCGGGCTGTCGTCGATATGCTCTTGCGACCAGTTCCAGTTGGCGTGCACCGTCCAGCGCTCCACGATGCCGCGCCCGGGTTTGCTGGATTCGCGCGCCATCCAGGCAATGCGGTGGTGCGTGCTGCGGGCTGCGTTCCACTGCGGCCCCAGAATCGTCAAACCCGGTTGCACCGCTTGCGGGTAGGCCACCATGAGCGCCCAGCAGGGCTGCATGTCCACGCGTGCGCAGGCCCTCGCCAGGACCGCCGCCGCCGGTACCCGCGTAACAGGGTTCAGCAACGCTTGCGCCTGGGCTGCGGGCAAGGCCAGCAGCACGGCATCAAAACCGCTGTAGACATGGGCCGCGCCGGCTTCGCCTTCGGTGCGCAGCTGCCAGCGCTGGGGGTCCAGCGCATCGCGCTCGATCTGGGTTACCCGGCAGCCCAGCTCCAGTTGGCCGTCATCGGCCAGGGGCTTGGCCCAACGGTCCAGCAAGGTACGCATGGACGGTGTGGGAACCCAATGCGGCTCACCGGGTGGGAGCCCCGGCGCAGCCACACGACCTTGGGCATCGAGCAGACGCACCGAGTTGGCACTCCAGGCCTTGCACACGTGCGGGGTGGTCTGCAGGGCCAGGTTAAAGCGGGCATCGCGTACGGTGAAGTACTGGGCCCCGTGGTCAAACGTGCCAAACGGACTGGCGCGCGAGGCCATGCGCCCACCGACACGGTTCGACTTGTCGAACACCGTCACGGCATGACCGGCCTGAACCAGAGTGCGGGCGCAGGCAATGCCGGCCATGCCCGCGCCCAGGATGGCGATGTTGCGCGGGGCGGTCTCGGTGCGACGGGGCTGGGACATGGGCAAGCTCCTAAGGGTTGGAAGAGGACCGCCAAGCGGTATGGGTCCACGGAGTATCACCCATGCTGGCGGGCATAGGCCTCAAACTGGGCGGCGGGCAGGGCGGGCGACCACAAATAACCTTGCCCGTACTCGCAGCCAAACTGCTGCAGCCGTTGCAAGGTGGGGGCGTCTTCCACGCCTTCGGCCACCAGTTCGAGCTTCAGGCAGTGCGCCATTTCGATCACGGCGCGCACGATGCCCTCGTCATGCGCGTTGACGCACATGTGGCGCACAAAGGTCTGGTCGATCTTGAGGCGTTGCACCGCAAAACGCTGCAGGTAGCCCAGGTTGGAGTAGCCGGTTCCAAAATCGTCAATGGCGAACTTGATGCCGGTGCGGTTGAGCCGCTGCACCACATCGGCCACATGCTGCGTGTTGCCGACCAGCAAGGATTCGGTCAACTCCAGTTCCAGAGCCGAAGGGGACAAACCACAGCCACTGAGCGCGTTGGAGACTTCGCGCTCGATGTCATCGCGGCGAAACTGCAAGGGCGACACGTTGACGGCGATCACCAGCTTGCCCACGCCGGCGTCCTGCCACTGTTTGTTCTGTCGGCATACGGTCTCCAGCACCCAGGCGCCAATGTCGTTGATCAGGCCGGTGCGCTCGGCCACGGGGATGAACCGGTCCGGGGGAATGAAGCCCAAGCTCGGGTGCTTCCAGCGCAGCAGCGCTTCGGCCCCAACCAGCGCACCCGTGGCCAGGTGGAACTGGGGTTGGTAGTACACCTGCAGTTCGCCGTTGGCCATGGCCTGGCGCAATCCGGATGCCAGGTGCAGATGTTCCACCACGCTTTCGTTCATGGTGGTATCAAAGAACCGAAACGCATTGCGTCCGGCGTCCTTGGCCTTGTACATGGCCAGATCGGCGTTCTTGAGCAGGGTATCGGCATCGCTGCCGTCCTTGGGGTACACGGCCACTCCTACCGACGCTGTGGCCATCACATCGAGGCCACCGATGGCGAAGGGCAGCGTCAACTGCTGTACGACCTTCGCAGCCAGCGCCGTGACGGCAGATTCATCGGCCAGATTGCCCAGCAGCAGCAAGAATTCGTCCCCGCCCTGTCGGCAAACCGTGTCGGACTCGCGCACGCACTGGCTTAGCCGATCGGCCACCTGGCACAGCAGTTGGTCGCCTGCGCTGTGGCCCAGGGAATCGTTGACGGTCTTGAAGTTGTCCAGATCCAGAAACAGCACCGCAGCCAGGGTTTGCTGGCGTTTGGCCTGGGCCAGCATCTGCTCCATGCGGTCCTGGGCCAAGGTGCGGTTGGGCAGGTTGGTCAGAGAGTCGCGGTGGGCCAAGATCTCGATGCGCTCGTGCGAAGCCACAATGCGCCGGTTATCGTGCTCCATCTGCAAGCGCGCGCGGCGTAAATCCAACGCCAGCATCCAGACGAAGAAAGCCGTGATGCACAGGATGGTTACCAGGTTCACCACGCGACCCAGGTCGGGTGTGCGCTGCACAATGGGCAGCCAGTGCGCGGCGTTCAGCCCAAAAATGGCAAACAGCAGCAGGCCCAGTGCGCACAGCAGCAGCAGAAAAAGTCGGCGCGAACCAAACATGCTGGCAAAGATCAAGATGCCCGGAAAGGCGACGATGGCCTCGTCGTACAAACCCTCACCATTCAACACCAGGCTGCCCAGCGCCACCACCAGGGTCCAGAGCATGATGCCGGTGGCCCGCTGCGTGGCACCCCGGCGGCCCAGTACCAGCGCCACCGCAAATGCCACCACCGCCACGGCATGCAGCGCTACCGACATCCAGTGCCGGGCGTACAGGCTGATGCAGGCCGACACGCTGAACCCGATCAGCAATGCCATCAGGATCTGCTGCAAGCGGTTCTGCTGCAGCACCAGAACCCGGTCGCCCGAAGCCATGTTGGAATGCGCTGTGCCTGCGTCGTCCACCCAACTTCCTTTCCGTGGTTGCGCCGCCAGCAACTTGCCGGGCGGGGCGACCCATTATGGCGAATGGGCCGCCTGGTGCAAGTCACAAGGTGCGGTGGCGCTCCAGCAGGGCGGCGCGGGTGGCCGGGCTCTCGAGCTGCTGCAGCCACCACTGCAAGGCCTTGCCGCGCGTGACTTGCTTGGCGCTGCGCCAGGCATAGTGAATGACTCCGTGGGGCTGCGTGCGCTCGGTCTTCTTGGCCACCAGGCGTCCGGTATCCAGAAAGGGCTGCGCAATGCAGCGTGGCAGGTTGCCGCCGCCCAGTCCGCGCAACTGCGCATCCAGCTTGGCCTGCATGTTGGCAACCGTAAAGACGTCCTGGCCACTGAGCAGGCCAAAGGTCAGGGCGCGCCCGCGTTGCACCGTGTCGGCCACGGCCACCGCGCGGTGCTGCTGGATGAGGGCATCGCTAAGGGGCTCAGGGGCCCGGGCCAGCGGATGGTGCGGTGCCACGCAGTACACAAAGCTCACATGCCCCAGGGGTTTGGTCTGGATGCCGGGATGACTGGTGCCATCGGGTGTGATTCCGATGGCCAGGTCGGCCTGGCCCGAGGTGAGCACCTCCATCGTGCCCGACAGGGTCTCGTCGCGCAGGCGGATGCGGGTGGGCGGCGCCAACGCAAAAAAAGCCTCGCACAACTCCATCACCGTGGCCTTGGCGATGATGGTTTCGATGGCAATGGTAAATTGCGACTCCCACCCGGTGGCCACCCGGCGTACCCGGTTGGCTACCGCATCAATCTCCGCAAGCAGGCGTTCGCCCTCGCGCAGCAGCTCGCGCCCCGCCTCGGTCAGGCGCGCTTGGCGGGCACTGCGGTCGAACAAGAGGACGTCCAGCGCATCCTCGATCTGGCGCACCCGGTAGGTCAGGGCGCTGGGAACCATGCCCATATCGCGCGCCGCTGCGGCAAAGCTGCCTGTGCGCGCAATGGTCTGCAACATGGCCAAGGCGTCGGGGGTCAGAACATCGCGTGCCGTTTGCATGATGGCGTTAGGTCATTTGAAATGATTTGCATGATGCCATCAAACACCGTGGATGGAAATAGGCCATCGGCTGCCTACAGTTAGCACCATCAGGAGCACCACCATGTTGACCATTCGCAAATCCCAAGACCGCGGCTATGCCGACCACGGCTGGCTCAAGTCGCACCACAGTTTTTCCTTTGCCGGGTACTACGATCCCCTCCATATGGGCTGGGGCAACTTGCGCGTTATCAACGAAGACCGCATCGCCCCCGGCACCGGTTTTGGCACCCATGGGCACCGCGACATGGAAATTGTGAGTTATGTGCTCTCGGGCAACCTGGCCCACCAGGACAGCATGGGCAATGTCAAAGGCATTCCGCCGGGCGATGTGCAGCGCATGAGCGCGGGCACCGGCGTGCAGCACAGCGAGTTCAACCACGCCGCAGGCGAGACCACGCATTTTCTGCAGATCTGGATCGAGCCGCACACCCGTGGCTTGCCACCCGGCTACGAGCAAAAAACCTTTGCACCGGCGGACAAGGACGGCCGCCTGCGTCTGGTGGCGTCGCCCGACGGCGCACAAGAATCGGTCACCATTCATGCCGATGCGCGGTTGTATGCCGGGCTATTCAGCGCCGCGCAGACTGCCACGCTTACGCTGGACCCGGCTCGCAAAGCCTATGTGCACCTGATTCGCGGGCAACTGGAAGTCAATGGCGTGGCGCTGGCCGGTGGTGATGCCGTACTGCTGCAGGACGAGTCCCAGGTGCAATTGGCACAGGGCGTCGATGCCGAGGTCTTGGTTTTTGACCTGCAGGCCTGACCTTCATTTTTTCTTAACCCAGCAAGGAGCTTGCAAATGGCAAAAGTCGCAGTTGTTTTTCATTCTGGTTATGGCCACACCCAGCGCATGGCGCAGTCGGTGGCAGAAGGCGCCGGTGCGGAGCTGGTGGCCATTGATGCCGACGGCAACCTGCCCGAAGGCGGCTGGGACACCCTGGCCGGTGCCGACGCCATCATCTTCGGTTCGCCCACCTACATGGGCAGTGTGAGCTGGCAGTTCAAGAAGTTTGCCGACGCCTCCAGCAAGCCCTGGTACACGCAGGCCTGGAAGGACAAGATATTTGGCGGCTTTACGGCCAGCGCCAATGTCAATGGCGACAAGCACTCCACCTTGCACTACTTCATGACCCTGGCCATGCAGCACAGCGGCATCTGGGTGGGCACCGGCCTGCAGTACAACAACACCAAGGCCTCGCAACGCGACGACATCAACTACCTGGCCTCCTTTGCCGGCCCCATGGCCCAGACACCGGGTGATGCTGGTGGTGCCGAAATGAACGCGGGCGACCTGGAGACCGCGCGTCGCTTTGGCGCGCGTGTGGCGGCCCTTGCTGATCGATTCAAGGCCTGAGGCCCCTGGGGGCGTTAGCATGGCCCCCCTATGACTGCTTTGCACCCCTTGCGGCGCCTGTGGCGCTATGCCCAGGCGTACCGGCGTGACATCCGCCTGGCCACGCTGTATTCCGTTCTCAACAAGTTCTTCGACATCCTGCCCGAGGTGCTGATCGGTGCCGCTGTGGACGTGGTGGTGCAGGGCGAACAGAGTTTTCTGGCCCGCCACCTGTTGGGGGCCGTCGGTATCACCAACACCTGGCACCAGTTGCTGGTGCTGGGTGCGGTGAACGTGCTGGTGTGGGGCGGGGAGTCCTTGTTTCAGTACCTGTACGAGCTGAAGTGGCGTCAACTCGCGCAAGACCTGCAGCACGCCCTGCGCCAGGATGCCTATGCCCATGTGCAAAAGCTCGACCTGGCGTACTTCGAGAACCAGCGCACCGGCAACCTGATGGCGGTGCTCAACGACGACATCAACCAGGCCGAGCGCTTCCTCAACTCGGGGGCCAACAGCATCATCCAGGTGTTTTGCTCATCGCTGATGATCAGCGCTGTGTTCTTCGCCCTGCAGCCCGGCATCGCCCTGATTGCGCTGGTGCCGGTGCCCGCCATCTTGGTTGGCGCCTTTTGGTTCCAGCACCGTCTGGCACCTCGCTACACCGCCGTGCGCGAGGCAGCGGGCGATGTGAGCGCGCGGCTCAACAACAACCTGCTGGGTCTGGCCACCATCAAGGCCTTTGCCACCGAAGCGACCGAGCTGGACCACATGGCCCAGGCCAGCAACGCTTACCGCCAGGCCAATGCGCGGGCCATCCGCATCAGTGCCGCCATCACGCCAGTCATCCGCATGGCGATCCTGAGCGGCTTTACCGCCACCTTGCTGTACGGGGGCTGGCTGGCCCTGCACGGACAGCTGGCGGTGGGTGCGTATTCGGTGCTGGTGTTCCTGACGCAGCGCCTGCTGTGGCCGCTGACCGGCCTGGCCGAGGTGACCGACATGTACCAACGCTCCATGGCAGCGATTGAGCGTGCCATGGCGCTCATTGACACCCCCATCACCATTGCCTACGAAGGCCAGCACTTTGCGCCCGCCCAGGTACAAGGCACCATCACCCTAGAGGACGTGCACTTTGCCTACGGCAGCACCCCGGTGCTGCACGGCATTCGCCTGACGCTTCCTGCGGGCAAGACCACCGCATTCGTGGGTAGCACGGGCTCGGGCAAGTCCACCCTGGTCAAGCTGCTGCTGCGCTTCTACGAGCCCCAGCAAGGGCGCATCCTGCTCGACGGCCAGCCCATTGCCAGCCTGAACCTGCAAGACTTGCGCCGCGCTATGGGCTATGTCGCGCAAGATACCTTTCTTACCGACGGCACCGTGGCCGAGAACATTGCCTACGGCGTGCCCGATGCCAGCGAGCAAGCCATTGCCGAGGCAGCCCGCGCTGCCGAAGCCACCGACTTCATCACCGCGCTACCTCTTGGCTTTGCCACGCGCATCGGCGAGCGCGGGCAAAAGCTTTCCGGCGGCCAACGCCAGCGTCTGGCCCTGGCGCGCGCCATCCTCAAGAATCCGCCCATCCTGGTGTTGGACGAAGCCACCAGCGCCGTGGACAACGAAACCGAGGCCGCCATCCAGCGATCGCTCGATGTGGTGAGCCGGGGCCGCACCACGCTCGTCATCGCCCACCGGCTCTCGACCGTGCGCCAGGCCGACTGCATCCACCTGATGGAAGGCGGTCGCATCGTGGAAAGCGGCACGCACGATGCCCTGCTGGCGCTAGGCGGTGGCTATGCGGCGCTGTGGCGGTTGCAGACGGGTGAGCGGGTGCAGTAGCTCACCGAGACGTCGCTTGGCCGCGCAAGATTGTTTGCACTGCGCCGTTCTATTTGCTAGATAAATGGTAGCTGTTTACGCATATTCCATGGTATCTAGAGCCTTTTTTGACACGTAAAAAGCACAGTCATCCGCAGCGCTTACAACCCAGGCCTTGCCCCCATCACCATGACGCCCCTTGCTGCACGCACTGTGCCGTCCGCCTGTCCGCAACGGCTCTGCTGCCGTTTCTTAACCCCGTTTTCTCGCGCAATCACGAGCTTTTCTCTCGCCAAGCGCACACGGTGTTGATTGGGTGAACGCCTTAGTAGCTAATAAAGAACCGCCCACAACCTCTGCCAGCCGCTAGGGCCGTGGAGTTGTTGGCGGTTTGTTTTTTAGGCGCTGGCTGCGCCGGGTGAGGCGTTAGGCTGCCTCGATCAGCTCAATATCCTTCTTCAGCAAAGCATTGAGCAAGGCATTGAGCGTGGTGCCTTTGGCCTCGGCGCGCTTGGCCAGAAAGTCCAACACCTGCGGCTCCAGGCGCACAGGCGGAATCAGGCGCAAATCGGGCTTGTAAAACCTGCCCCGTTGCGCGTTTGAAAAATCGTATTCATCCTTCATGGTGTTCACCTTTTAGCTGCTTGGCTGTTCATCGTTGATGCTACTTACTGCAAAGTACCTTGCTCATATTGCTGACGCTCATTGCGCGTCGCTGGGCGGGCGGAGATGATGCGCACCAGCGCACTTCGGGGGCCGGTGCCCACAAACGTATGGATCACCAGCAACAGCGCCCCTTCGCTGGCGCGCCCCACGCTGATCCAGCGCTCCTCATCCTGGCTGTGCTTCGTATCAAAAAACGTCATGGCCAGCGGGTCCAGCATCACCGTCATCGCTTCCCGAAAATCCACCCCAGCTTGGTCAGATTGATGGCGGCCTTGTTGTCATCCCAATCGAACTCGTAATCGGTACCGCTCACACAGCAGCTTTGCGTAGCTGGATAAGACGAGATGGAAAGTGCATGGGCAAAAAGCCAAGTAAGTGCAAGGCCATGATTGTGGACACCCATTCGGAATGCTACTGACAAAACAACAGTAAAAGGCTTTAAAGTAAAACAGCAAAGGAGTGCTAATAGGTTTTAAGAGCAAAGCGGCATGCCACGTATTCCCAACCGCGAGTTAGAGCGGCTAAAACAGGAGGTCAGATCGAATGGACGCACATGCCGAGTTGGCCCGCCAAGTAACGTGAATCTAACCCTGTCCCGGCTTTGGACTTACCCAGCGCCAAGATGCGGTTCTCCAACTTCTGCGCGGCCAGGGGCATGGCCTGCAGCGCTACGAATCCAGCGGCGGCCGTAGCCGCCAGGGTCAACACAACGGCACCGGCCGATAGGGGGTAACGTTTCGCGCAGTGGCTCCAGCCCGCGACACTGGCGGCGTGTGTAACGCCCCGCCGCCCCTTCAGACAACGTTAACTCTGGGGATGAAGTGGGATGGCATCTGGTATCTATTAAGAATACGTTATTGGCAATAAGTCAATACCAGAACAAAAAGTCGATACGATTTGTCTCAAAGGGTTTCCACAATGCCCTCACAAGCATGTGCTTGGGCCTCAAGGAAATGTATGGGCATGAAGCTCACCGGTGTGCGTCTGTCGCGCCGTGGTTTGCTGGGTGTAGTGGTGGCTGTGGGTGTGGTCACGGTGTCGGGTTGCTATGTGGTGCCGGTTCATCCGCATACGGGGCAGGTTGCAACGCCAGCGCCGGTCGTGTTGCCGGTCGCGCCGCCGGCACCGGTCACGTTTGCTGCACGGTTGTATCCGTCCAATGATCTGGCGAGCGCTTATGGCATGGTCAGCGCCGTGGTAACCAACGACCTCCATGGGCGCGGCACATTCAGCACCGCGATCAATGGTGAGTCATTTACGGGCGAGGCCACGCGCAAAGCGGGGTCCACGCGCGACGGCATTGCCAATGGCGCGGGCAACCGGGGTGGCTACATCCACTGTATCTATACGATGAACTCGGCCACGCTGGGTACCGGGCACTGCCTGCTGTCCAACGGTGCGCGCTTCACGATGCACGTGGGGCAGTAGCCGGTTGCGCCTCGGTGTCGCTGGGGCCGGACTTGAGGTGGCCCACATACTGCAGGCTTTGTTCGATGCGCACCGAGGGCACATCGCCCTCACGCATGTGCAGCAAGTCGGCCGGGCTGATCAGCAAGGGGTCGGCATCGGTCAACGGGAGCTGGGCCTGCTGGTAGGCGGCCAGTACGAACTGCGAGCAGAAGAAGCGGTCATTGCGGGCCACGCCCAGCTGAATGGCCGCCAGACCCCGGATGCAGGCATCGCGTACCAGGCTGGGCACCAGGGGCAGTTCGCAGTATTGGCGCTGCAGCGTGAAGGGGGCCTGCAGCACCACGCCCAGGGTGTTGTATTTCTTGCCTGCATGGCTGTGGGCAAAGCTGCGCATTGCTTGCGCGTGTTCGTTGCGCACGCCCGGGTGGCGAAAGGCGACGATGGTGGATTCATCGTCCATGAACGCCTGCACCGTGCGGGTGCGGATGCCCGCACCGACGGCCTCGGCGACTTCGTTGTTGCCCAGGTAGAGCGCAGCGTGGCTGACCGGGGACACCGTCAGCAGGCGTATGCCCATGGAGGTGATGCCCTGGGTGGAGGACAAGATGATGTCGCCCGCTTGCAAGGCCTGGGGCGTGATGCGCTGGCCCCCGTTGGCCGGGGTCAGCAGCAGGCGGTTTTGCAGGTGTAGTTCGGGCGTGCCCGAGGCGGTGTCGGTGGCCACGCCGGTGGCGCAGGCGGTCAAGGCGGCAACGGCAACTCCCAAGCCAACCAGGCGTAGGGTGCCAAGCCAGGGATAGAGAAAGCGTGCAACGGTAGGCATGGGCTTGGTGGGTGTAGAAGGCACTGGCGTCGCAGTGTAGGGGGTTTTGCCGTCCACGCCCGCTGGCGCTGGACAAACGCAGGTCAGACCGCAGAACCTGCATTTCGTCGTAAACCCTGTGGTGTTTCGGGGTCTTTGCCTCTACATTGCGGCCTTCGTTTTTCTTCCCACAAGGAACCCTATGCAAGACCACAGTGACAACGCTGTTGCGCCCTTGGTCCCCCTGCAGCAGCGTATCGATGCGCTGGATGTGGTGCGGGGCTTTGCGCTTTTTGGCATCTTCTTGATGAATATCGAGTTCTTCAACCGCACGCTCAACGGCATTGGCATGGGCATGCCCGAAGGGCTGACCGGCCTGGACTGGTGGGCGAGCTGGTTCATTGCCTATTTTGTGCAGGGCAAGTTCTGGACCATCTTTTCCTTGCTGTTTGGCATGGGCTTTGCCGTCATGCTGACCCGCGCTGAAGTGGTTTCGCGTGCCTTTTTGGGGCCATATCTGCGCCGCATCCTGGCGCTGGCGGCGTTTGGCGCAGCGCACTACATCTTCTTGTGGGGTGGCGATATTTTGTTTAGCTATGCCGTAGGGGCGGGGGCGCTGCTGATTTTGTTGTACGGCAACTGGAAGTGGGGGTTGGCTGCGGTCGCGTCGCTGGTGGCAGTGGGCATCGCCGCCAAGGTGGAGGATCTGTTCCCGGTGGCCGGGATTCTGAGCTTTATGGGCCTGCTGGCTTTGTACCTGCGCGGGGAGCGCACGGTCAGCCTGCGCGGGCACCAGTTGCCCGTGTTTTCGGTGATCTTGATGAGCATGGGCGCGCTGGCCCTGCTGGCCGTGGGCGTCATGGCCGTGCTGCCGGCTGCGCCCAAGGAGGCGCTCGGGCCGGTGGGCACGCTAGGCATGATCGGCTTGGTGCTGGGCTGGCTGTCTTCGCGCGGCCATGCCAACGTAGTCAAGCGCCCGCTACGCCTGGGGGTGGCGGTGTACTGCGTGTCGTTTGCCATGATGAGCATTGGCGGTGCAGTGCAGTATTTCAGTCCGCCACCCAGCGCCTCATCGGCATCCAGCACCCAAGTGGCACCAGCCGATCCAGAAAAAGCGGCCAAGGAGGCCAAGCGCAAAGAAGACCGCAAGGCCGAACGCGCCAAACGCAAGACCGAGCGCGAAGCCAATGTGGCCAAGGAGATGCGCGTCATGACCAGCGGTACCTACGCCGAGGTGGTGGACCTGCGGGCGCGCAAGTTCCCAGGCAAGGTGCTGGATGATACGGGCTTTGCCATTGTGCTGTCGGGGGTGTTTTTGATCGGAACCTGGTTCATTCGTTCGGGCGTGATGGTGCGTCCGCAAGAGCACCTGGCACTGTTCAAGCGGCTGGCGCTGTGGGGCCTGCCCTTGGGCATCGGCTTGGGCTTGCTAGGTAGCTTGGCAGCGGTGCGGGTAACTCCGGGGCTGGAAAACGATGGCTTCCAGCTGGCACGTGGACTTTCCATGCTCGGCAATCTGCCTGCCTGCCTGGGCTACGTGGGTCTGGTGGTGTGGATGCTGTACCAGCCCTGGGGGCGTTGGCTGCAAGCCCTGGCCCCAGCCGGGCGCATGGCACTGACCAACTACCTGATGCAGTCGGTCATCTGCTCGTTGCTGTTCTTCGGCTACGGGCTGGGTTGGTGGGGAATGCCGCGTGCGCAGCAGGTGGTGTTCGTGGTGGTGGTGTTTGCGGCGCAACTGGCCCTGAGCCATTGGTGGCTGGCCCGTTTCAAGTTTGGTCCCATGGAATGGTTATGGCGCGCCTTCACTTACCGCGAGTACCCGGCAATGCGCCGCTTGGCGTCAGCGTAAGCCGGCTTTGCGCGGCTTTCTCCACTGCAGCGCGGGTGTAGAGCAGGGGAAAGTAGCGGCCGTCGCGCCACAGCTCCACCAGGTCGCGGTAGTGCGGGCTGTCGGGGTTGCCAGACTGGCCCGGTGCGTTGATGGCCACGCTGTTGTCCCATTCGCCCACATCCAGCACCATGCGAAATGAGGCGCCCCCGGCCTGGCGGAAGTTGCGCGGGTCGTAGCTGGAAACGTTGGGGGTTGCAGGGCCGCCGCCGCGTGGCACCGGTCCGACCTGCAGGCGGGCGGCGGTAGCCGTGTTGGCGACGGCGGCGGCCGCATGGGTAAACAGCGTGTGGTGCAGGCGACCCCATTGCCAAAGTGCTGGGTCCGGACCCATCAACTGCACCATGTGCGCCCAGGCCTGTGCCAGGCTCTCCAGCAGCAGACGGTCGCGACGCTCGGCACCCTGAGGGCCAAAGCGCGAAGCCGGGTTTTCCAGCGCATGCAGCACGGCGCTGCCATCCACGGCGCGCAAGGCTGCAACTTCGGCGCGGCTCAGCACGGCATACGGAAAGCTGGGTGCCAGCACACGCGACCACCACAATTCTAGCAAGGCAGCCTGGGGCGAGTCGGCCGATTCCTGCCCATTCCAGGCGCGCAGGAACTGCAGTGCGGCCTGGGCCCGGGGGTCGGCGCTGTGCAATGGGGCCAGTAGCGCCAGCAGCCGCCGGGCAAACAGGGAGCTTTCGTCCAACTGCAGGCGCTGCGCGTCGTCCAGGCTGTGCCGGGGTTGGGATTGGAGCACCTCGCGCAGGCGCTGGTAGCGGTCGGCACCGGCCCATTCAAAGCCCGGTTTGTGTTGGCGGTAGTTGAAATCGCTGGGCAGGTTCATTTCATTGGCCGTGGCCAGCCAGCCCTCCGTGGGGTTGAAGCGGCTGGGCAGCAGGTCGCCGTCCAGGTACCCGGCCCATTCGTAGCGGCCGTCGCCGGGCACCGGCAACAGGCCGTCCCAGTTGGGTCGCAGGGGGCTGCGTCCACCGGGTACCCAGCCAATGTTGCCTGCGGTGTCGGCATAGACCTGGTTTTCGGCGGGGGCACCCCAGGTGCGCATGGCCGACTTGAAAGCACTGAAGTCGCGCGCCTGCAGGTAGCGCACGCTGCCAAAGTAAGGTGCCATGCCCGGCTCCAGCCAGGCTGCGCGCACGCCGTAGGCCCGAGCGCGCGCCAAGTCGGTATGGATGATGGGGCCGTGGCGGCTGAATGCCAGCGAGACCACGGTGGTGTCGGTACCGCGCACCAGCACGGCTTCGGAAACCTTGCGGAAGTCCTCCCAGCGGCCTTGGTAGCGGTATTGGTTGGGATTGGCCGGGTTGAGCTGATAGACATACAGGTCTTCCTGGTCTATGGCAAAAATGGTCAGCCCGAACGCGATACGGCCGTTGTGGCCGATGGAAATGCCGGGCAGGGCCGGTTCGCCCGCGCCGACCACGTCCAGCCCTGGGGCCGACAAATGCATCACCATGCGCAGCGATGGCGCGGTCAGGGCGCGGTGCGGGTCGCTGGCCAGGATCGGGCGACCGGTGCTGGTGCGGCTGGGGGCCACCACCCAGGCGTTGCTGCCTTCCAGCGCAGCGGGTTCCTCCAGAGGATCAACCACCTGGGCGCGTTGGTTGGGGTCGGGGGTGCGCTCCGCGGGCAGGCGCAGGCCTTCGGGCAGGCGTACGGACTGGGTGGCCAATTGGTAGGTCTGCAGCACGTCCGGGGGCAGGCAGGGATCCAGGCCATCAGGGAGCTGGGTCTGCCACGGCGGCTCCAATTGCTGGCGCAGGCTGTCCACGCCCAAATGCGCTTTGCAGGCCACGCTGGCACGCGCGACTTCGGAGTGCAGGTTGCGAAACAGGCCGTGGCTGCGAATGCGCACCACATCGCTGGCGTCCCAATGCTCCGGGCGGTAGCGCAGCAGCTTGAACTCCAAGGGCAGGCGGCTGGGGTCTTGGCGAGTTTGGTCGATGAAGGCGTTGACGCCGGCGGTGAAGCGCTCGGCCGTGCGCTGGGCCCCTTCACCGTAGCTGCGCCATTCTTGCGCCAGATCGCCCCGGTACAGAAACAAGCGCGCGGCGCGGTCCTGCTCGACAAAGCTGGGTCCGAAGGCCTGTGCCAGACGTCCCAGGCCCCGCCTGCGCCACAGGTCCAGTTGGAACAAGCGGTCTTTGGCGGCGACGTAGCCCTGGGCAAAAAACAGGTCGTCGGTGTGGGCGGCGTACACGTGGGGCACCCCCCAGCGGTCGGTGAGCACCTCGACCGGCTGTTGCAAGCCGGGTACCACGACTTGCTGTGCGGCCAGGGGTGGGACCGTGGCATTCGCCTGGGCTGCCTGCACCACAGGAAGCCAGGAACTTACTATAAAAAAAATAGCTGCGTACGCAATATTCATGAGGGCTAGAGGCCAATTTGGCACCAAAAATCGACGAAAGGCTGCAAAAACCACCCAATCGTACCCAGGCCGAGCCGGGTTAGGGCGAAAACTACAATTGCGCCCATGTTTGTCCATTTGCGCCTGCACACCGAGTTTTCGGTGGTCGATTCCACCTGCCGTATTGATGACGTGATCGCTGCCGCGGCCCAAGATGGCCAGGTGGCGTTGGCCATTAGCGATGTCAATAACCTGTTTGGTGCCCTGAAGTTTTACAAGCAGGCGCGTGGCAAGGGCATCAAGCCCATTTTGGGCGCAGACGTCGTGCTGGAGGGCCTGGGTGGCGACCCTACGGCGCTCACGCGCATGGTGCTGCTGGTGCAAAACAAGCAGGGCTACTTGAACCTGTCGGAGCTGCTGGCACGCGGCTTCACGCAAAACGTGGTGAAGAACCAGGCCGTGGTCAAGTTGGCCTGGCTACGCGAGCTGGGCGAGGGGTTGATTGCGCTTTCGGGGGCACAGGCCGGAGCCGTGGGGCAGGCGCTGGTGCAGGGCGATGCCGCGCGTGCGGCCGATGTGGCTTTGCAAATGGCGGGCATCTTTCCGCACCGCTTTTACCTGGAGCTGCAGCGCGCGGGGCGACCGGACGATGAAAGCCACGTGGGGGCCTGCGTGCGTTTGGCCGCCCGCTTGCAACTGCCGGTGGTGGCCACGCACCCGGTGCAGTTTGTGGCCGCCGATGATTTTGAGGCGCACGAGGCCCGCGTCTGCATTGCCGAAGGCGAAATGCTGGCCAACCCCAAACGCGTGCGCCGCTTTACGCGTGAGCAGTACTTCAAGCCCCAGGCCGAGATGCAGGCGCTGTTTGCCGACATTCCGTCCAGCATTGCCAACACGGTGGAGATCGCCAAGCGCTGCAGCCTGACGCTGGTGCTGGGCAAGCCGCAGTTGCCCAACTTTCCGATTCCGCAGGTGGATGGCAAAGACCTCTCTACCGAAGAGTATTTCCGCTACGCCTCGTTCGAGGGTTTGAAGGAGCGCATGGCGCACCTGTACCCCGATGCGGCCGAGCGTGAGCAGCGCATGCCCGAATACGTCGCGCGCCTGGAGTTCGAGCTGGGCACCATCCTGAAGATGGGGTTTCCGGGTTACTTCCTGATCGTGGGCGACTTCATCAACTGGGCCAAGAACAACGGCTGCCCGGTGGGGCCGGGGCGCGGTTCGGGTGCGGGTTCGCTGGTGGCTTATGCCCTGAAGATCACCGACCTGGACCCCATTCGCTACAAGCTGCTGTTTGAGCGTTTTCTGAACCCGGAGCGGGTGTCCATGCCCGACTTCGACATCGACTTCTGCCAGAGCAACCGCAACCTGGTGATCGACTATGTGAAGGCCAAGTACGGCAAAGACGCCGTGAGCCAGATCGCCACCTTCGGCACCATGGCCGCGCGTGGCGTCGTGCGCGACGTGGGGCGCGTGCTGGACATGAGCTATACCTTTTGCGACGGCATCAGCAAGCTCATCCCCAACAAGCCCGGCACCAACGTCACCCTGCAACTGCCACCGCCCGACAAGAAGAGCGACAAATATGTTTACGCCACCGAGGCCGAGCCCGAGCTGGCCCGCCGCGAGGCCGAGGAGGAAGACGTCAAAACCCTGCTGGAGCTGGCGCGCAAGTTAGAGGGTCTGACGCGCAACATCGGCATGCACGCCGGGGGCGTGCTGATTGCGCCGGGCAAGCTCACCGACTTTTGCCCGCTGTACCAGCAGCCCGGCAGCGACAGTGCCGTGAGCCAGTACGACAAGGACGATGTGGAAGCCATCGGCCTGGTCAAGTTCGACTTCTTGGGCCTGGCCACCCTCACCATTTTGGAGATTGCGGCCGAGTTCATCCGCAAGCGCCATGCCGGGCAGGAACAGTTCGCCTACGAGAACCTGCCGTTGGACGACCGCAAGGTGTACCAGTTGTTCTCGCAAGGGCAGACCGAGGCCGTGTTTCAGTTTGAAAGTACCGGCATGCAGCGCATGCTCAAGGACGCCAAGCCCAGTCGCCTGGAAGACCTGATTGCGCTCAACGCCTTGTACCGCCCCGGCCCGATGGACCTGATTCCCAGCTTTGTCGCGCGCAAGCACGGCAAGGAAGCGGTGGACTACCCGCACCCGGCGGTGGCGGAGATGCTCTCCGAGACCTACGGCATCATGGTCTACCAGGAGCAGGTGATGCAGACGGCGCAGATCCTGGGCGGCTACAGCCTGGGTGGTGCCGACCTGCTGCGCCGGGCCATGGGCAAGAAGAAGAAAGAGGAGATGGATGAGCACCGTTCCATCTTCCGCGCCGGTGCACAGAAGACCCACAACATCCCCGAGGAGAAAGCGGACGAAATCTTCGACTTGATGGAAAAGTTTGCGGGCTATGGCTTCAACAAGTCGCACGCCGCTGCCTACTCACTGTTGGCGTACCACACGGCCTGGATCAAGGTGCACTACACGGCCGAGTTCTTCTGCGCCAACATGACCGTGGAAATGGACAACACCGACAAGCTGAAGGTCTTGTTCGAAGACGCCGAGAAGATGGGCCTGGCCTTCGAGCCGCCCAACATCAACCGCGGTGTGCACCGGTTCGAACCCATTTCCAACAAGGAAATCCGCTACGGGCTGGGCGCGGTCAAAGGCACCGGGCAGCAGGCTATTGAGGCCATCGTGGCCGCGCGTGAAGGCCAGGGTCCCACGGGCGAGGCGGGGCCCTTTAAGAGCCTCTTTGACTTTGCCCGCCGGGTAGACCGCACGCGCCTGAACAAGCGTTGCGTCGAGGCCCTCATCAAGGCCGGTGCCTTCGACACCCTGCAGCTCAACCGCGCCGCACTCGTGGCCAGCATCGACCGCGCCTTTGACTTTGCCGCCGCCGCCGCCGCCAACGCCAACCAGCATGGCCTCTTTGACATGGGGGGGGACGACGACCATGGCTCCAGCACGCAAGAGCCTGAGTTGGTGGAGGCCCTGCCCTGGGGCGTGAAAGAGCGCCTGATGCAGGAGAAGACGGCGTTGGGCTTTTACCTGTCGGGCCACCTGTTTGACGAGGTGGAGCGGGAGGTGCGCCGCTTTGCGAAGCGACCCATCGAGGAGCTGCTGGATACACGTGAGCCCCAGATCGTGGCCGGCATCATCAGCGACTTTCGCGTCATCAATGGCGAGCGGGGGCGGCGTGGGGTGTTCAAGCTGGACGACAAGTCCGCTGCCATTGAAGCGACCGTGGATGAAGAGCTGCTCAACGCCCAGCGCGCCGTGCTGCAGGATGACGCCTTGGTGGTGGTGAGTGGCAAATACCAGCCCGCGCGCGGCGGCTTTGAAGCGCGCTTCAACGTCAAGGAAATCTGGGACCTGACCGCCGCCCGTTGCCGTTTTGGCCGCTACCTGAAAGTGGCCGTGGACACCAGCGGTGGCGTACGCGCACCCGACGTGGCCGCACTGTTGCGCGAGTTCCCCGCACAGCGGGAAGCATCCGAGTTCGGCGACCTGGTGCGCGGCCTGGGTGTGCGCCTGGCGGTACGCCAGCAACTGCCCGAACCGGCCGTCATTGCCGACAAGGCCGACCCGCTGCAGGCGGCATCAGCCGAGTTGCATCTGGGTGATGCCGCCCGTTTCTACCCCACCGATGCCGCCCTGGCCAGCTGGCGCGCGCAGGCACACCAGGGGCAGGCGGTGGTGGTGTACGAGTAGTAATTGGGGTCAGATTCCAATTATTTGGACGTTCCGGCTCCGCGTGGCGAGGGTTGGGGGCCAGGCCCTCATACGCGCTGCGCTTTGTGAAATCGGGCCCGACCCCCAACCCCCGCCACGCTCATCCACGCCTCGCCCAGCTTGGCGCCTCAACCGATCCAGACCGCAAGTACCTGACCCAACCGCCTTCGGTACGTGCACTCCCTTTTGTTTAGAAACGCGGCCAAATCGGCTGTTATGACTCCCCTTTCCGCCCTGGCGAGGGTGGAAAGAGGTTGGGGGATAGGGGGTGTGTTTAAACAAGCCGGTTGACAGGAATTCCCATTTGAAATAAATTACTAACCATCTGGTCATTAGATTATTTCAACCCTGCTCCTCTGCCATGCCTACCCAATCCCTCAAACTTGCGCTGACCGGCATTGCCTGCACAGTGCTGCTGGCCGCTTGCTCCAAGCCTGCGTCCAGTGAAGAGCCTGTCCGTTCTGTCAAAGTGATGACCGTGTCCAGTACCAGTCTGACGGCGGAGCCGGAACTGGCGGGCGAGGTGCGCGCGCGTGTGGAGTCGCGTCTGGGCTTTCGGGTGGCGGGCAAGATGGTGCGCCGCCAGGCGGAGCTGGGTCAGCGGGTGCAAGCCGGTGCGGTGCTGGCGCAACTGGACCCGCAGGACTACCAGTTGGCGGCCCAGGCGGCGCAGGCACAGGTGGTGGCTGCCACGACCAACCGGGATCTGGCGGCTGCGGACTTCAAGCGCTACAAGGAGCTGCGTGCGCAGAATTTCATCAGCGGTGCCGAGCTGGAGCGCCGGGACGCAGCGCTGAAGTCCGCCCAGGCCCAGCTAGACCAGGCCAAGGCCCAGGCCAGCGCGCAAGGCAACCAGGCGCGCTACACCCACTTGGTGGCCGACGTCGCGGGTGTGATTACGGCGGTCGATGCGGAGGCCGGGCAGGTAGTAGCGGCCGGTACACCCGTGGTACGCATTGCACAAGACGGCCCGCGCGATGTGGTGTTCGCCGTGCCCGAAGACAAGGTGGGGCTGATCAAGCCCGGCTCGGCCGTCCAGATCCTGCCGTGGGGGACGGGTGCAACGATTCAGGGGGCCGTGCGCGAAGTGGCCGCCAGTGCCGACCCCGTGACACGGACCTTTATCGTCAAAGTGGGCTTGCCAGCACAGGATGCGTTGGCCCTGGGCTCCACCGTCACGGTCAAGCCCGAAGCCTTGGGGCGCGCAGGGGTACAGGCCATCAAGCTACCGACCAGCGCCCTGCGCCAGGACGGCAGCGCCACGGCGGTCTGGCTGTTGGATCCGGCGACCTTGACGGTTCGGCTGCAGCCCATCCGGATTGGCACGGCCGATGGCAACGAGGTGGTGGTGACCGAGGGTCTGCAGCCCGGGCAGCAGGTGGTGACGGCAGGCGTGCATGTGCTCAGCCCCGGTCAAAAAGTCACGATTTACAAGGAAAAGTACGCTCAAGCCCCCGTGGAACAAGCGCAAGCAGCTATAAAATCAGTAGCAACTCCAAGCCTCCCCAGTGCCGCATCGGCACCCCGGACACCGTGAGGCTGGCATGAGCGATTCCCATCTGCATCCCGAAAAGGGATTTAACCTGTCGCGCTGGGCCGTGGAGCATGCGCCACTGACGCGGTTTTTGATGATCGTGCTGATGCTGCTCGGTGCCAGCGCGTACTTTCAGCTCGGTCAGGACGAGGATCCGCCTTTCACCTTTCGCCTGATGGTGGTGCGCGCTTTTTGGCCGGGTGCCACGGCACAGCAAATGGCCGAACAGGTGACCGACAAGATCGAGCGCACGTTGCAAGAGGTGCCCAACGCCGACAAGATCCGCAGCTATTCCAAACCCGGCGAAACCACCATCATCTTTCAGGTGAAGGACTCCACCCGCGGCACGGAAATGGCCAACATCTTCTACACCGTGCGCAAGAAGGTGGGCGATATCCGCGGCGCGCTGCCGTCGGGTGTGCAGGGGCCCTTCTTCAACGACGAATTTGGCGATGTGTTCGGCGTGATTTACGCGCTGCAAGCCGACGGCTATACACCGGCCGAGGTGAAAACCTTTGCCGATGAGGTGCGCCAAAAATTGCTCAAGGTGCCCGACGTGAACAAGGTCGAGCTCATGGGCGCGCAAGACGAAAAGCTCTACATCGAGATCTCCCAAAAACGGCTCTCGCAGCTGGGGCTGGACATGAACCAGGTACTGGCGCAGTTGGGCCAGCAAAACGCCATTGAAAGCGCGGGCACCATCCAAACCCCACTGGATGTGGTGCAGGTGCGCGTGCAAGGGCAGTTCACGGCGGTGGAGCAGTTGGGTGCCATGCCGATTCGCGGCGCCAGTGGCAACCAACTGCGCCTGGGCGATATTGCCCAGATTCAGCGCGGCTATGTGGACCCCCCGTCCACCAAAGTGCGCCACCAGGGGCAGCCGGTGGTGGCACTGGGGGTCTCGATGTCCAAAGGCGGAGACATCATTGCTTTGGGCAAGGCCCTCAAGACGGCCACGCAGCAGATCGAGAAGACGCTGCCGGTGGGCGTGCGACTGGTGCAGGTGCAAGACCAGCCCGAAGCCGTGGGCAAGTCGGTGGGTGAATTCGTCGGCGTGCTGATCGAGGCGATCGCCGTGGTGCTGGCAGTCAGCTTCATCAGTTTGGGGTTGCACAAGCGCGCTGGTGCCACCACGCTTTGGAATCGCTATTACGTGGACCCCCGCCCAGGCCTGGTGGTGGGTATCACCATTCCGTTGGTGTTGTCAGTCACCTTTTTGGGCATGTGGTACTGGGGTATCGGTCTGCACAAGATCTCGCTGGGCTCACTCATCATCGCCCTGGGCTTGCTGGTGGATGACGCCATCATTGCCGTGGAGATGATGGTGCGCAAGATGGAAGAAGGCTACGACAAGGTGCGTGCGGCGTCGTTCGCCTACGAGATTACCGCCATGCCCATGCTGACCGGCACGTTGATCACCGCCGTGGGTTTCATGCCCATCGGCATCGCACGCTCGGCCACGGGGGAGTACACCTTTGCCATTTTTGGCGTCACTGTGCTGGCGTTGGTGCTGAGCTGGATTGTGTCGGTGTACTTTGTGCCCTACCTGGGTACGCTGCTGCTCAAGGTCAAGCCGCACGATGCCGGGGGACAGCCCCATGAGCTGTTTGACACGCCGTTCTACAACCGGTTCCGGGCTACGGTGAACTGGTGTGTGGAGCACCGCTGGAAGACCATTGCCATCATGCTGGTCATGTTTGTTGCGGGCATTGCCGGTATGGGCAAGGTGCAGCAGCAGTTCTTCCCCGATTCGTCTCGTCCCGAAGTGCTCCTGGATGTGTGGTATCCAGAAGGTACGGCGTTTGCAGCCAACGAGGCGACGACCCGCCGGATCGAGGCGCGGCTGATGCAGGATCCGGACGTGGAGTCGGTTAGTGCCTGGGTGGGTTCGGGGGTGCCGCGTTTCTATTTGCCGCTGGATGCCATCTTCCCGCAAAGCAACGTTGCACAGTTCATCATTGTCCCCAAGGCTTTGAAGTTGCGCGATCCGCTGCGGATTCGATTGACCACGGTGATGGCGCAAGAATTTCCGGAGGTTCGTGCGCGCTCCAAAATTCTGCCCAATGGACCGCCGGTGGCCTATCCCGTGCAGTTCCGTGTGGTGGGTGGCGAGCCCAAGGCATTGCGCGAGCGTGCCGATGAGGTGAAGGCGATTCTGAGAGCCAATGCGCACATGCGTGGCGTGAACGACAACTGGAACGAATCGGTCAAGACCATGCGTCTGGAGGTGGACCAAGATAAGGCGCGTGTACTGGGGGTCAGCAGCCAGTCGATCGCGCAGGCATCGCGTGCCGTTTTCACGGGGACCCCCGTGGGGCAGTTCCGTGAAGGTGACAAGTTGATCGACATCGTGCTGCGCCAGCCGCAGGAGGAGCGCAACGCCATCACCGATGTGGCCAATGCCTACCTGCCCACAGCTTCAGGCAAGTCGATCCCGCTCACCCAGGTTGCGCAACCGCGCTTTGCCTGGGAGCCCGGCGTGCTATGGCGCGAAGGCCGCAACTATGCGATTACGGTGCAAGGCGACATCGTGGAGGGTCTGCAGGGTGCCACGGTGACGGCGGAGTTGCTGCCAAGCATGCGCGAACTGGAAGCCCGCTGGAAGGCCCAGGGCTGGAGTGACTTGCGCATCGAGGTGGCCGGCACGGTGGAAGAAAGCAGCAAGGGACAGATGTCCATTGCGGCGGGAATACCGATCATGCTGTTCATCACATTCACGCTGTTGATGCTGCAGTTGCACAGCTTCAGCCGTGCCATGCTGGTATTCCTGACCGGGCCGCTGGGCATCGCCGGGGTGGCGGGGGCGTTGCTGGTGTCCGGGCGTCCTTTTGGCTTTGTCGCGCTGCTGGGGGTGATCGCGCTCATGGGCATGATCCAACGCAACTCGGTGATTTTGATTGACCAGATTGAGCAGGACCGGGCGGCGGGCATACCGACCTGGGACGCCATTGTTGAAGCGGCGGTACGCCGGCTGCGCCCTATCGTCTTGACCGCGGCGGCGGCGGTGTTGGCGATGATTCCATTGTCGCGTTCGGTGTTCTGGGGACCCATGGCCGTGGCCATCATGGGTGGGCTGATCGTGGCCACGGTACTGACCTTGTTGGCCTTGCCCGCCATGTACGCAGCCTGGTTCAAGGTAAAAAGGGAGGCGCCGGTGCCAAACCCGGCTGCGTAACCGGTTAAAATGCCGGGTTGACCAATTTCAAGTGGGTGGTCGGGGGCTGGTGGCACGGGTTGCTGCGGGCTTCGCAGACCTCCCATTTTGTTTTTTGCGCGGGTGGCGAAATTGGTAGACGCACCAGGTTTAGGTCCTGACGCTGGCAACAGTGTGGGGGTTCGAGTCCCCCCCCGCGCACCACGAATGTGAATGTTCTGAGTCGGTCGTACTGGTTGCTGGTACTGCCCCGGCTTGCGTGCCCTTTGTTGAGGAGAATGACATGGCCGTTACTGTAGAAACGCTGGAAAAGTTGGAGCGCAAGATCACCCTGACGCTACCGATTGGTGCCATCCAGTCTGAAGTGGATTCCCGTCTGCGCAAATTGGCCCGTACGGTGAAAATGGATGGTTTTCGTCCTGGCAAGGTGCCCATGAACGTCGTAGCCCAGCGCTATGGCTATTCCGTGCATTACGAGGTGATGAACGACAAGGTGGGGCAGGCCTTTGCGTCAGCGGCCAATGAAGCCCAATTGCGGGTGGCGGGCCAGCCGCGCATCACCGAAGCACAAGCGGCACCGGAAGGTCAGATGGCATTTGATGCTGTTTTTGAGGTTTTTCCGGAAGTCAAGATCGGCGATCTGTCGACGGTCGAGATCAAGCGGCTCACTGCCGAGGTCACGGATGCTGCCATTGACAAGACGGTGGAAATCCTGCGCAAGCAGCGTCGGACGTTTGCCTTGCGTGCCAAGGACGCTCCGGCGCAGGATGGCGATCGCGTGACGGTGGATTTTGAAGGCAAGATCGATGGCGAACCTTTTGCTGGCGGTAAGGCCGAAGACTTCCAGTTCAGCGTGGGCGAAGGCCAGATGCTCAAGGAATTCGAAGACGCCGTGCGTGGCATGAAGACTGGCGAAAGCAAGACGTTCCCGTTGGCATTCCCCGCTGACTACCATGGGCAGGAAGTGGCTGGCAAGACGGCCGACTTTTTGGTCACTCTCAAGAAGATTGAGGCAGCCAACCTTCCCGATGTGGATGACGCCTTGGCGAAGTCCTTGGGTATCGCCGATGGCACCGTTGAAGGACTGCGTGCGGATATTCGTAAGAATCTGGACCGCGAGGTCAAGCAGCGTTTGTTGATGCGCAACAAGCGTGAAGCTATGGATGCATTGGTGAGCAAGGCGGAGTTGGATTTGCCCCGTTCGGTGGTCCAAGCGGAAATCGATCGCCTGATTGAAGGTGCCCGCGCCGATCTCAAGCAACGTGGCATGAAAGACGCGGACAAGGCAGAGATTCCCGCTGACATGTTCCGCGAGCAAGCGGAGCAGCGCGTGCGTTTGGGCTTGGTTGTGGGTGAACTCGTGAGTGCCAATGGTTTGCAGGCGAAGCCCGAACAGATCAAGGCGCATGTTGAAGAACTGGCAGCTAGCTACGAAAAACCCGCTGAGGTGGTGCGCTGGTACTACGGTGACAGCCGTCGGATGGCCGACGTAGAAGGCATGGTGATCGAGAACAACGTGACTGACTTTGTCCTGTCAAAGGCCAAGGTTTCCGAGGCGGCTATCTCTTTCGATGAGTTGATGGGCCAGGTCTAAAGACAGCCTGCCGTGAGCGGGCTGTGTAGCAATCGTTGTGGGGCTTGCGCAGGGCTTGCAGTCCAGCGATCAAGCCCCATTTGCTTTACAGTCCGTAACGAACATTTGGAGACACTATGAACCTGATAACTGGTGCGCGCACCAACATGGAGACGGTTGGCCTGGGCATGATCCCTATGGTGATCGAGCAATCTGGGCGCGGCGAGCGCTCGTACGACATCTATTCCCGTTTGCTCAAAGAACGGGTCGTGTTCTTGGTTGGGCCCGTCAATGACCAGACTGCCAATCTGGTTGTTGCGCAATTGCTTTTTTTGGAAAGCGAGAATCCCGACAAGGATATTTCTTTCTATATCAATTCCCCCGGCGGGTCCGTCAGTGCTGGCATGGCCATTTATGACACGATGAACTTCATCAAGCCTGCGGTTTCCACGCTGTGCATAGGCATGGCGGCCAGCATGGGCGCATTCCTGCTGGCAGCAGGCGAGAAGGGTAAGCGCTTCTGCCTTCCCAACTCCAAAGTCATGATTCACCAGCCTTCAGGCGGCAGCCAGGGGCAGGCCACCGAGATTGAAATCGCTGCGCGGGAAATTCTCAAGACACGAGAGCAACTGAACAAAATCCTGGCGGACCAGACGGGACAATCGCTGGAACGGATCGCTCGCGATACCGAGCGCGACTACTATATGTCCGCAGACGAAGCGAAGGACTACGGTTTGATTGATCAGGTCATCGCCAAGCGCCCCTAAGTGTTTTCTTCACTAAAACGGTGCTCCGCCTTGGGGTGAAGCGCCGTTTTTCATTTGAGTATCATTCGGGCTACTTCCGAAAAGGCAAAGCTCCCATGGCCGAGAAAAAAGGCTCTTCCAGCGAAAAAACCCTGTACTGCTCGTTTTGCGGCAAGAGCCAGCACGAAGTCAAGAAACTGATTGCTGGGCCGTCGGTTTTTGTCTGCGATGAATGCATCGAATTGTGCAATGAGATCATTCGCGATGAACTGCCATCCAATACTGCGGACGCCAAGGAGTCTAAGTCCGACCTACCCACACCAGCCGAAATCAAGGCCAATCTGGATAACTACGTCATTGGTCAGGATGTTGCCAAGCGCATCTTGGCGGTAGCGGTATACAACCACTACAAGCGCCTGCGTCACAAAGAGCACGCTAAGAAAGATGACGTCGAACTTGCAAAAAGCAACATTTTGCTGATTGGCCCTACCGGATCTGGAAAGACCTTATTGGCGCAGACGTTGGCGCGCATGCTAGATGTGCCCTTTGTGATGGCGGATGCGACTACGCTGACTGAGGCGGGGTATGTCGGCGAAGATGTCGAGAACATCGTCCTGAAGTTGCTGCAAAGCTGCAACTATGACGTGGAACGGGCACAGCGTGGCATTGTCTACATTGACGAGATCGACAAGATTTCACGCAAGTCCGACAACCCGTCGATTACCCGTGATGTTTCTGGTGAGGGTGTGCAGCAAGCGTTGCTAAAGTTGATCGAAGGCACTATGGCAAGCGTTCCCCCGCAGGGTGGTCGCAAGCATCCCAACCAAGACTTCGTTCAGATTGACACCACGAATATTCTGTTCATTTGCGGCGGAGCGTTTGCCGGACTGGAGAAGGTTATCGAAAACCGAACGCAGTCCTCCGGCATGGGTTTTGGCGCAACGGTGCGTAGTAAGCAGCAGCGCAGTCTCACCGACGTCTTCAAGGAAGTAGAGCCGGAAGACCTGATCAAATTCGGTTTGATTCCCGAATTGGTGGGACGCATGCCAGTTGTTGCTTCCTTGGCTGAACTGACGGAAGACGCGTTGGTTCAAATTTTGACGGAACCCAAGAATGCGTTGGTTAAGCAGTACACCAAGTTGTTGGCCCTGGAGGGTTCCGAACTCGAAGTGCGTCCCGGTGCATTGAAGGCGATCGCCAAGAAGGCACTTGCACGCAAAACCGGAGCGCGCGGACTGCGTTCCATCATGGAGCAGGCGCTCATCGACACGATGTACGAGCTACCCAGTGTTGGCAACGTAGCCAAAGTGGTGGTTGACGAGTCGACGATTGATGAAAGCAAGCCGCCGCTGCTCGTGTACCGTGAGGCGGCAAAGCAGGCGTAGGCCCCGTATTACCCGATTTGACGGGTATTGTTGGGGCTTCCTTATTTTTTTCGGATGTTGCCGCGTTTAATAATGCAGGCAGCTTGAATTATCTGTGTTGAAAGCCATATTCAACCGGTAACGCAAAGGTTCATCATGTCCGGTCATACCCCTCTTCCTTCTACTCCCCTTGAATTGCCATTGCTGCCATTGCGCGATGTGGTGGTGTTTCCGCATATGGTGATACCGCTGTTTGTAGGGCGGCCCAAGAGCATCAAAGCCCTGGAGGCCGCCATGGAGGGGGATCGGCGCGTCATGCTGGTGGCCCAGCGCACGGCTGCAAAGGATGATCCGGTCGTCTCCGATATGTTTGATATGGGCTGCGTGTCCACGATCTTGCAAATGCTCAAGTTGCCAGACGGCACCGTCAAAGTATTGGTCGAGGGGCATCAGCGAGCAAGTGTGAACAAGATTGAAGAAGGGGAGGCGTTCTTCTCAGCCCAGGTCACCCCAGTCGACCCTGCCTCCAAGCCCAAGGGCAAGGACCGCTCCAGCGAAATTGAGGCACTGCGTCGGGCTGTGTTGACCCAGTTTGATCAGTACGTCAAGCTCAACAAAAAGATTCCTACTGAGATTCTGACATCGATCGCCAGCATCGACGACGCAGGCCGTCTCGCAGATACGATCGCAGCGCATCTGCCGCTCAAGCTTGAGAGCAAACAGGCAGTTCTTGGGTTGCCGTTTGTGGCGGATCGGTTGGAGAACTTGTTTGAGCAGATTGAGCGAGAGGTTGACATTCTGAACGTGGATAAGCGCATCCGCGGGCGCGTCAAGCGCCAAATGGAGAAGAACCAGCGCGACTTCTACCTCAATGAGCAGGTCAAAGCCATCCAGAAAGAGCTGGGAGAAGGCGAAGACGGTGCTGACATTGAAGAGATCGAGAAAAAGATCAAAGCCGCCAAGATGCCCAAAGAGGCTTTGAAAAAGGTGGAAGGTGAGCTGAAAAAACTCAAGCTGATGTCACCGATGTCGGCAGAGGCCACCGTGGTTCGCAACTACATCGACGTGCTGACCGGATTGCCCTGGCATGCGCGTACCAAGATCAAGCATGACTTGGCACACGCAGAAACGGTTCTCAATGAAGATCACTATGGTCTTGAGAAAGTGAAGGACCGAATTCTGGAGTACCTCGCGGTGCAACAGCGTGTCGACAAGCTCAAGGCCCCGATCTTGTGCTTGGTAGGGCCACCGGGCGTCGGGAAAACATCGCTGGGGCAGTCTATTGCCAAAGCGACGGGTCGCAAGTACGTGCGCATGGCTTTGGGCGGGATGCGTGACGAGGCGGAGATTCGTGGACACCGTAGAACCTATATCGGCGCTATGCCAGGCAAGGTAT
>JAYRUL010000020.1:0-30400 GCA_041919095.1 Rhodoferax sp.
CGCAGCAAACTGGCCACATGCCAACGCAAATGGTCCCAGCGCCTACGGCTGGCCCTTTGCCCGGCATGCACGATTTGCACTGGCGCCCTCACCAAGGAATAGCCCGCCTGACGCAGACGCAGGCACAGATCCACATCCTCACAGTACATGAAATAACGCTCATCAAACCCGCCCACAGTCACCCAGGCCTCCCTGGGAAGCACCATGCATGCGGCGTTGACCCAATCCACACGCGTTTCCTGCTGCCCCAGCACGCGGCGCCGCCACAATGCCAGCGGGGAGGGCAGCTCACGCTCGCTGTCCTGCACCACCCCGCGCTGATTCAGCTGCACGGGATAGGCGCCCCCGATCCCATGGGTGGATGCAGCCTGTACCAACGCAGAGAACGGATCCCTCTCCGACAAAGACACATCCGGATTCAGAACACAGACAAAGGGCTCCGACGCCCCTGCAAGCGCATTGTTGTGGTTTGCACCAAACCCTGCAGGCACATCATTTTTGATAATTTGTAACGCAAAGGGCCACCCCTGCGGAGGAGGCCCGGGCTCTGCCTCCGGTAGATTTTGCGTCAACACCACGCGCCGGACCGTGGCCGGAGAGAACGCCGCAAGATCCGTCAGCAACGCCTGCACCATCGGCGCATGACCATGGCTGATGATGGAAACGACGAGACCGGACGGGGAGGCAGGAAAGACAGTCATCAGGACGCCATTGTCCCAGCTATGCCGTCCCACACTGTTACAAATTCCTTTGCCCCACCGTCATAATCTTGGCATGACGCATTCAATGGAAGATTTGCACGTTTATTTGCGCAGCATCACGCCGGGTGAACGCACCTCCCTTTCGGTGCTGGCCGGCCTGGTCGATGACCAATGCACAGTTCTCGACCTGGGCTGCGGCAGTGGCGCGCTGGGGCAGCATTTGTTTGAAACACGCGGTTGCGTCATGGACGGCGTGACACTCAGCGAAGCCGAGGCCGACCATGCGCGGCCCCACTATCGCCACGTGGTGGTGGACAACCTGGAAACGTGCGACCTGCTGGCTACCTTCCCGGACCAACGCTACGACTTCATCGTGTGCGCGGATGTCCTGGAGCACCTGAGCCGCCCGGAGCATGTGCTTGCCGCATGCCGCCAGTTGCTGGCACCGCAAGGGCGTCTGCTGATCTCCGTTCCCAACGCTGGCTACAGCGGCCTCGTAGCCGAGTTGCTGGATGGTGAATTTCTCTACAGGGAAGAGGGACTGCTCGACCGCACCCACCTGCGCTTTTTCACTCGCCGGTCGCTGGCTCGCTTTCTTGGCGAGCAGCGCTGGGCCATCGATTCCATTGACACCATTGCCCGCGAACTGCCCGAGTCGGAGTTCGATGCTGCCTTTGACCGCCTGCCGCCCTCGGTATCGCGGCATCTGCTGGGTGCTCCCGATGCCTTGACTTACCAGTTCATTTGCGTAGCTCACCCGGTTGACGCAGCGCAGAAAAACTTTGAAAGCTTGAGCACGCCCGCCATACCAGGCCATGCGCGGTTCACCACCCAGCTCTATTTGGGCCACTACGGGCACTACAGCGAGGAACACAAGCTCACGGCCACAGGAATCATCGGCCAGGAGCGGCAAACCCTGCGCTTTGAGCTTTCTGGCCAAAAAGGGCCTTTCACCCACTTGCGACTGGACCCGGCCGACCGCCCAGGATTCGTGCACCTGTTCAGCCTGGCCCTGCGCGACACGGCCGGAACCCCGCTCTGGCAATGGTCAGCCGCCACCGATTCGCGCTCACTGCTGGCCAGCACCCCCCACAGCCAGATCGTCTGGCAGGCCCCGTTGCCCGCAGCATCCGGCGCCACGCTGCTGCTGCTTGCCGGAGACGAACCCTGGTTTGAGCTACCGATCGCCCCCGACGTTCTGAACCGATGCCCTCAGGACGGTGGCAGCCTGGAAGTCGAACTGGGCTGGCCCATGTCATCGGACTATGTCACCCTTTCTGCCACAGTGCTTCCGCTGCATGACCGCATTGCCCAGCTGGAGAGCCACTGCCGCGACACTGCGGACAGGGCGAACCATTTGCAAACGGATCTCGCCGCAACGCACATCCGCAATCAGCTCCTGGAAGAAGCCAACCAATCCAACTCCCGCCAGCGTGCCACCTGGCAACAGGAGGCCACACGCCTGCGGCACGACCTGGCCGAACTGGCCCAGCACCTCCATACCATCGAAAATTCCACTGTGTTCCGCGCCACCCGCCCCATCGTTCACGCCAAGATGCGACTCGATCGTCTGCTGGGTCGTGGCTCGCAGTCCGCCCCGCAAGTACCCCCCCCTACTCCCGTCACGCCCCCTCAGCATCCGGTGGACATCATCGTCCCCGTGTACCGGGGCCTGGCCGACACCCGCCTCTGTATCGACTCCGTTCTGGCCAGCAACAACCAGGCCCCTTTCCGGCTCATCGTGATCAACGACGCCAGCCCCGAGCCCGAAGTCACCGCCTGGCTGCGAGAACGCGCAACGCAAGACAGCCGCATTACCCTGCTGGAGAACACCGAAAACCTGGGCTTCGTGGGCACGGTCAACCGCGGCATGGCCTTGAGTGACAACAACGATGTCTTGCTGCTCAACAGCGACACCGAAGTCGCCAACGACTGGCTCGACCGGATTCGCCGAGCCGCCTATGGCGATGCCAAAGTTGCATCGGTCACGCCGTTCTCCAACAACGCCACCATCTGCAGCTACCCGCGGTTCTGCAAGGACAACAGCCTGCCGACTGGCTACAACACAGCGCAACTCGATGCCCTGTGCGCAAAAACCAACCCGGGCGCTGTCTTGGACGTGCCCACCGGCGTGGGCTTTTGCATGTATATCCGCCGCGACTGCCTGGCCCAGGTCGGGCTTTTTGACACCGAAAACTTCGGCAAAGGCTACGGCGAAGAAAACGACTTCTGCCAGCGTGCCGCAGAGGCTGGCTGGCGCAACCTGCATCTGCTCGACACCTTTGTGCTGCACACGGGCGGGGTGAGCTTTGGCGACAGCAAAAGCCCCCGCGAAAAAGCCGCCATGGAAACCCTGCGCCGCCTGCATCCCCGCTACGAAAGCGCCGTCATGGCGTTTGTAAAGGCTGACCCTGCGCAGCCCTATAGGCTGGCACTCGATATAGGACGCCTGCAGAAAGCGCACCTGCCCGTGGTGTTGGCCGTACTGCACGACCGCGGGGGCGGCACCTTGCGCCATGTGCAAGAATTGGCCGCACACCTTGATGAGCATGCCCTATTCCTCACCCTCACCCCCGCACCCAACCACTGCGTTCGCCTTGAGCTTCCAGCCAGGACTGACGGCTTTCGGCTCGATTTCCGGCTGAAAGATCAATACCAGGATCTGGTCCATATGCTGAAGCTGCTGGGCGTGGGGCATATCCACTACCACCACTTGCTCGGACACGATCCGTTGATTCTGGATCTACCCGCGCAAGTCGGCGTGAAGTACGACTTTACCGCCCACGACTTTTACAGCTACTGCGCGCACATCTCCTTGACGGGCCGCGACAACCGCTATGTGCCGGAGTTGGCACTCGGCGAATGCGCCTGCTGTTCGCCCCACGACCCTGCCCCTGTGGGTGGCGGCACCATTGCGGACTGGCGCCACCGCAACAAGCACTTCCTGGCTGGAGCCCGTCTTGTGATCGCCCCCAGCCACGATACTGCACGGCGCATAGCTGCATTCGCGCCGGGTGCTCGCGTGCGTACCGTCCCGCACGTCGACATGGATTCGACCGACGCGGCCACCCCACACAACGTACCCAACCCCAACCAACCTCGCCCAGCAAACGCACCGCTCAAGATTGCAGTAATGGGAGCCCTCAGCGCCATCAAGGGTGCCGATGTGCTCGAAGCCGCAGCCCTGCACGCAGCCCAAACCGGTGCCCCTGTAGAGTTTCACCTGTTCGGCTATGGCTACCGCCACCTGCAAACCCAGCCGCGCGCGCGGCTCACCGTGCATGGCGCTTACCAGGACGAGGATCTTTCCGGACTTCTCGCATGGCTTCAACCCGACATCGTCTGGTTTCCAGCCCTATGGCCGGAAACCTACAGCTACACCCTCAGTGCCGCAATACAGGCAGGCTTGCCGGTGGCGGTCCCCGATATCGGAGCCTTCGTGGAACGCGTAGCAAACCGTCCCTGGAGCTGGGTCTGCCCTTGGGACCAAAGCGCCCAACAATGGGTCAGCTTCTTTACCAGCCTTCGCACAGAGCACTTTGTTCCAGCCGTTGCCCCTGAGCCCCCCACCCACCTGCCAGCACAAGACAACAGCGACCCATGGAGCTATGCAGACGACTACCTCTCCGGTCTGGCGTTGGCACCCAGCCAACCGTCCCCTGTTTCCGCCGAAACCCTAGTCCCCTTTCTTCCCCAAGTCACCGTCTCTGCTCGCTCAGGAACCTTGGATGCGTTGATACTCATGCGCTCCCTGCCTCTGCTCAGCGGTGTGGCGCGGGCCATCCCGACACATTGGCAACGCCGCATCAAAAACTGGCTCCAAAAATAGTCTCCAGGTTTTCCACCATGAACACCCTTTCCGATCCCAATCTTCCGCTAATTGAGTCCGCCCGTACATTGATCGACCAAGGCCAACTGACCGAGGCCGCAGAAGTGCTGAACAAGGCTCGGGCACAGCTACCGAACGATCCACGCGTCTACATGATGGCGGGTGTGATGTCTGAAAGAGCCGGCAATGTTGCAGGCGCATTTCAACTGATGCGCACCGGACTTGAACTGGCACCCAACTGGGCGCCCGGTATCGTTGTATTGGCCCAGCTGCAGGCACGGCAGGGTCAGTTCGCCGAAGCCAAGGAGAATGCGGAAACCGCACTGCAACTGGATTCTGAAACCCGGGTGGTTCTGGATGGCGCCATCGATGTAGCACACAATACGGGAGAGCTCGACCTGGCAGTACGACTCTTGCAAAAGGGCCTGCTACGAGACCCCACCGATGCCAAATGGCGTTTGCTTTTGGCCAATGATCTGAGCCAGTTGGGACGACACGATGAGGCGCTTTTGCTTTGGGACGGCCTCCTGACTGAGTCGCCCCAGGACGAAAAGACCCTGCTGGGCCGCATGCACACGCTATTGGCAGCCGGCCGGCTGGAGGAAGCCTCCGCTATGACAGCAACCCTGCTGAGCCTGGATCCGGCCAACCCCGTTTACGCCTACTACGACGCAAGAGCCAAAGGCCAAACACCTGCACACCAACCTGCAGAGCTCAATCGCTCACTGTTTGACAGTGCTGCCCACATCTTCGACCAGCAACTGGTGCAAGGCCTGCGCTACCTGCTACCGCAGCAAATCGCCAAAAAAATCGTCGCGCTGTATCCCGAAAAGAAACTCAGCCTTCTGGACCTGGGCTGCGGCACCGGCTTGCTGGGCGCTCAGTTGGGTAAGCTACAGGGTCGGATGGACGGGGTGGATGTCTCACCCAAAATGCTGGAGCAAGCCAGCCGCCATCGCCTGTACGACAGCCTGGAGGTGGCCGACCTGCACGACGCACTGGATTTGGCAGCAGCAACACCTTACGACGTGATCGCTGCGCTGGATGTTTGCGTGTATGTTGGCGACTTGAGCGAAGCTATTCCCGCTGCCTGGAATGCCCTCGTACCTGGCGGACGCTTGATTCTTTCCTGCGAAAGCGGGCCAGAAGATGGGCCGGATCTGTTCCTCAACCCCGCCACCGAGCGGTATGTGCACAAGCGCAGTCATGTGGAAGGTTTGTGCCGGGCTGCGGGCTTTGCGGTGGATGCGCAAGCCACCGTTCTGCGGTACCAGAAAGGGAAACCGGTGCAGGGCTTTGTAATAACCGCACGCAAGACCGCCTGAAAATACGACGTGCGAAGGGAGCGCGGAGCGCGCGGGAGATCACGCGCCTTTTGGCACACGTCTCTCCATCTGCCAAAACACCCCCATCGGCCAGGGCCCACTCACCCGCTCTTGCGCAGCAGCAAGAAGATTTCGTTGTTACGCAACACCTCATCGCTGTAGCGCTCCAGCAGCTCGAGCGGCGGCGCCATGTCAACCGTGCGCCGCTCCTGCCGTTCCACCACAAAGCCAGCATGGCAAACCAAGGCCACCAGTTCATCCGCAGTCAGGCGGTTGAGCTGCTGGTATTCCTTGAACACAAAGCGTTTGTAGCCCTCTACGCCAAAATCGGCAAAACCAAAGTCCACCTCTTCCGCGTTAATGGGCCCCTGGTGGGCTTCGATGGTGCTCCACAGCACATCCTCGGGTACCAGCAAATGGTGCCAGGGCACCTCGTCATAGCGGCGCAGGTGCGAACCATAGGGAGAATGGAACAGCGGCTCAATTTGCAGAAAAAACACTCCACCCGGGCGCAAACAGGCGTACAGGTCCTGCAAGATCGGTAGCAACTGGTCGCGTTGCACATGCTCGAAGGTGGACCAGCTCATGATGCCATCCACGCCCGCGTGGCGGTCTGCCAGGCGCGCGCCCGGCACGATGGTCTCGAACGTCAGTGCTGCCGGAATACGGCGCATGCCCAGCTGCTCGCTGGCGATGCGGGGCAGCTTCGCGTACTCTCGCCGTATATCCACGCCATGGATGGCCGTGGCCCCATGGCGCAGCACCAGTGACAGATCGGTGATGCCATCGCCACATCCAAAGTTCAGAAGCCTTGCACTTTTGGTATCCAGCGCACCGCCCACCCATTGGTGAACCACGTCTGCCGCATAGTCGAAATGCGCCCGGAACCACTCGTCGCTGATGCGCTGAGCATCCCACGGTGCCAGGCCCCACAGCCGCTCTTGCAGCCTCAACCACCAATTGCTGTTCATCGCTTCTCCATAGGTAGCACGCTGATTAGTAATCCGCCTCAACTGCACTGCAATTCCTCATGGCGCTGCGGCCTCGGTTCCACGCCTACACCGCCAGCGCTCTAACGCAGCGCCTCTCACGGTTTGCGCAGCACGTAAGCGTCCTGGTGATTCCAGAAATGCACTGGCGCTTTGTGCACCAGTTTGTCAGCCCCCATGGTTTCAGCAATGCGTGCCAGCACAAAGGCCTCGGAGGTGAACGTCGTGCCGTATTCCTGCTCATCTATGGCCGTGGATTCGCTGGAGGCCGCAAAAAAATAGCCTTCCTCATCCAGCGTAACATGGTCAAAGTCGGCCGCCTTGGTACCGTGGGTGCTGAACACCAGCAACCCGCCGGGGGCAACCGCCTCGTACAGCACTTTGAGCCAGCGCGACCACGTGGCCCGTGGCAAATGGCTGAAGAGAGACAAGACAAAGACCAGGTCATAGCGGGCGGGCCATTGCACGCTCTCTGGCACGCTGGCCGACAAGAATCCGTCCACACCAAACGTCCCGCGCAAAAACTCCACGGCACTCGGCACCACGTCCGACACCACCACCCGCGACGGGTCCAGTGTCTTCACCAAGTGCCGCGTGAACCGGCCGTGTCCGCTGGCGAATTCCAGCACGCTGCGCCTCTTGAGCAGTGGTTGGTCCACTGCTTCCAGCAACACCATCAGTTCCGACAAGGTGCGCCAGCCGTCCGCCAGGTAGTCTCGCAGCGGGTTGCGGCTGGAATGGTGGCCGCGAAAGAACCCAAAAATGTCGTCCTGCTCGGAGATGGTGCAGTCCAGCCCCATCACGTTGCGGAAGGACCCGATCAGGTCGTTCGCCTCTATCAATGCATGGGCGGCCAGCACCACATCGCGCTCATCGCGTGCACGCACCAGCACTTGCGCTGCAGCCTCCTTGTCGCCGCGTGCCAGCAGCTCAAGCCCCTCTTGCAGCAGTTGTTGGCCAAGGGTGAGGGTCGATTGCGGGAGAACAGTCATGGTATTGGAGTGCACGAGAAACCGCAGATTATCGAGGAGCGGCAGGAGGATGTCGCTTCAACTCCAGTGATGGGGCAGCCGCACCAAACCTGGCAGCGGCTTGGGAAATATGAAACGGAAGTGCAAAAACTGAAACCACTGGTCATACACCGCCAACCCTGTTTCGTCGAACAAGAAAGCGCTGATCACATAGTCGCCGCTATGCAGCGGGAGGTCCGGGAAGGTCAGAACAGACTGCCAGGTGCCATCGTCCAGTTGCACAGGCACTGCGCCGTCTTCATGCGTGGCCAGAGATGTAATGCCCACCCCCTTGGACTGCTCGATCATGAACCCAATGTGGGGGCGCTCCGCACCCCGCCCTCGGGCGCGGATTGTCACCACCAGGTCATGGCCTTGAAGCACCGGGGGCTGGTCCTCCACCGCATCGTCGAGGTGCGCTACATCCACCGACAAAATGCAGGCACTGCCACCATCACTCGCCGCCTGTGGCGACGTGGCTTGCTCGGGCTGTACCGCCTTGGCGCAATCTGCAGAACGCCCTGCCGTAGCACCTGCAGTCACTGTGGGCAATGACGCTGCACGAGCGGCAGCCTCGGCTGCGGATTCACGGTCGCGGGTGTGTACGTCGTAGGCGGCCAATACCGCCTCGGTGTTTCCAAA
This sequence comes from Rhodoferax sp., assembly GCA_041919095.1. Lineage (GTDB taxonomy): Bacteria > Pseudomonadota > Gammaproteobacteria > Burkholderiales > Burkholderiaceae_C > Allorhodoferax. The sequence goes on from JAYRUL010000020.1 coordinate 8,497, forward strand.
CTGCTCCACCCGCCCACCCTTGAGCCAGAGTGCCCGGTCACAGAGGTGGCGAATGTGGTACGGGCTGTGAGAACAAAACAGAATGGTGCAGCCATTGTTGCGGTACGCCGTGATGCGTTCGACACACTTCTTCTGGAAATTCTGGTCACCCACCGCGAGCGCCTCGTCGATGATCAACACATCCGGCTGAACTGCCGTGACCAAGGCAAAGGCCAGGCGCACCGTCATACCCGATGAATAGGTTTTTACTGGCCTGTTCAGTGCCTCACCCAGCTCGCAGAATTCGATGATTTCGGGCTCAAGGCGTGCCATCTCATCATGGTGGATACCTATCAGGCTGCCCGCAAAGTACAGATTGTCGCGGCCACTGAAGTCGGGGTGAAAGCCCGCTCCCAGCTCCAGGATCGCAGTCACCCGGCCGACGCGGTCAATACGCCCCTGGCTGGGCTGCAGAGTGCCCGCCAGCAATTTGAGCAAGGTGCTTTTGCCCGCACCATTGTCGCCAATCACACCAATACATTCGCCCCGCCGCAACTCAAACGACACATCGTTCAGCGCCCAGTGGCTGCGGTGCGTGGCCTTGCCCGTCAACAGCGCACGCAGGCGAGCCCGGGGGGTAGGGTACAGCTTGTATTCTTTGGCAACGCCTGCCACCGCCAACACCGTGTCAGGCAGGGTGTTATCAGTGTGGGGAAGATTTTTGGCGCTCACAACCAGTCCACCAGTTGATCTCGGCTGCGAGCCACCAGGCCATTCAGTATCACAGCCAGAGTGCCCAGCCACACCAGCGTGGCGCACCAAGCGCTCCAGTCCGGCCACTGACCTTGCAGCAACACCTGCTGATAGCCCATTACCAGACCCGTCATCGGGTTGAGCCAAAGCACCCAGCGCCAGCCCTCCGGGAACATTTGTATGGGAAACAGGATGGGCGACAGATAGATGCCCACGGAGAGCAAAAAGCCTACCAGTTGCGCCACATCGCGCAAGGCTGCTGCCAGTATGGCCAGAGCGTAGCCCATCACCAGGCAAAGCACCATTTGCAACAGCAGCAACGGCAGCAGCGCCAGAATGGCGGGCTTCAGCCCATGTGCGGGAAGGTAGGCCATTGCCACCAACAGCAGCAACGGGCCATAAATCGAAAAGCTGCCGAACACCGTGCGGGAGGTAAACAGCACGGGAGGCAATGGGTTTTTATGCAGCAGGCTGCCCGCGTCGATCAGGCTGGTCATGCCACGTTGTACGGCATCGCAAAAAGCCATCCACGGCAAGGCACCGACCACCAGGTAGGCGCCAACAGCGCGCGTGGGGGCCTGGTCACCCAGGCGCATGCCAAACACCACGTCAAACACGAGGTAATACGCCGCCACGGTGAGCAGTGGCTGCAGATAGGGCCAGACGATGCCCAGCGCCGTTCCGGTATGGCGAGAAGCCACCTCGCGGCGCGTGAGCACCCACACCAGCATGCGCGCACGCCACAGCGCGCGCGCCTCGTTCCAGATAAAGGTCATTGGCGGAATGATTGCGGGCAGGAATGCCGCCCGCTGTGGCTCTTCTGGCTTTTTGCTGTTGGTTTACCGCTTGTCGGTTACAGGCGATTATTTGCTGCTTTGCACTGGAATACCGGGGCCCTTGGCGTAACCTGCCGCAAAGGCCTCGATGGCCTTGGCATCGGGTTCCACGCCTTCTTGCAGCTTTTGTGCCGCTTTGACACGGGCGTCCTGCGTCACGCTGGCGCGCACTTCCTTGAGCAGCTCTTCCTTTACTTCTTCAAAGGGGCGCGTGGTGGGGGCCTTGCGATCTTCCAGCTGGATGATGTGGAAACCGAACTGTGTTTCCACCACGCCGCTGAGCTCGCCCTTTTTTTGCAGCGCAAAGGCAGCTTCTTCAAAGGCGGGCACCATGCGCCCCTTGGCAAACAGGCCCAGATCACCGCCGCGCGTTGCGCTGCCTTTGTCGGCCGAGTGCTCTTCTGCCAGCTTGGCAAAATTGGCACCGCCCTTGATGTCGGCCAACAGCTTCTCGGCTTTGGCACGCGACTCTGGCGTGGTGCCTGCAATCAGAATGTGGCGGGCCTGCACCTGTTCACCCACCTTGAATCGCTCCGGTTTGGCGCGGTAGGTGCTGCGGGCCAGTTCCAGGGCTGCGGCATCACTGGGGGTATTCTGGCGGTCGATGCGCTCCAGCATCATGTCCGACAGCACCTTGTCGCGCGCCAGTTGCAACATGGCGGCCACCTTCGGGTCTTTGTCCAGCCCTTCCTGCAAGGCCTGCTGCCCCAGGGCGCGGCGCACGTACATGTTCATGGCCACCTGGCCCACGCTCTGCTTGTTGGCAAGCACCATCGGACGCATTTCGGGGGGCATGCGCATGAGCGCATCGGCCTCCAGGTCGTTGGTGGTGATGGCGAATTTTCCGCCCTGGGTCAGGGGCACGGCCTCGGCCGAATAGGCCAACGAAGCAACGGCCAGAAGAGTTGCGGCGAGAGCCATGCTGCGCATTGGCGATAAACAGGTGGTCATCGAGAGCTTCATGGATAAAAACAAGTTGTGGAATGAAAAAAAGGCGGGGAAATCCCCGCCTTTTTGGATCGCGTTACCGCGATTAAGTGCCCACGAATTAACGCGTGAAGCGGTGCACCCAGTTGATACCGTAGGTACCGGAAGTACCCACGCCAGCGCTTGGGTTGCTCAGCTTGATGAAAGCCTCGCCCACCAGTGGCAGACCCAGACCAGAGTTGACCGTGTTCACAACACCCCAGCCGTTCGTGTAGATGCCGGAAGTGATCGTGTTGCGAGCCACCGAAGCGCCCAGAACCGAGGTACCGGTGTCAGAGAAGGCCAGCACGCTGACTTCGCCGCAGAATGCAACGGAGCTGGCAGTACCTGGCGAGAACACAGGACCGGCGGTCGAAGAGGTTTCTTCGCGGTCATAGAACTTCTGGCCATCGGCGTACACGCAGATGTTGCCATTCGTGCTATCAACCGTCGTGTTGCCACCCGCCTTGTAAGCGGGGTTGGTACCGACCGGAACACCGATCACGGTATTAGCACCCACAGCAGTGTAGAACGGGTTACCCGTTTGAGGCGCAGGCAGAGCGGCACCGTTGATGTCGGTGAACAGACGGTACTTGGGGTTAGCCGAAGTAGCGCCAGTTGCGCCGCTCGTACCGGTCACAGCCGCGTAGTTAGCTGCCACGTTGTAACGACGTGCGGGCATGGAGAACAGCCAGTCGGTCTTGGCGGTAATCGAAGCATCCAGCGCGTACTGATTGGTGATCGAACGCACCGACAGAGCCCCCAGCAGGTTCCGCGCCTGGGTCAGGGCGGCTACCGAAGAAGCAGCACCAATAAAGGGGGTCGACAGATCGGGAGCGTCGTAGTTCAGCATTGGCAACGCGGCGGTCGCCACCGAGGCACCAGTAGCATCAAACACGTTCACATTGCGGAACAGGGGATCAGCCGTCACGCCGTTCGCACCGTCAGCATTGAGGGTCACCAGAGGGTTGCCCAACTGTGCGAAGTGCATGAAGTTGGCACGGGCAGGAGCGGTACCCACACCCGTGTTGGCGACAACCGCAGTGGCAGCACCAGAGAACGTCGTGGTTTGCGGCACATTGATGATGTACCAGTCACCCATCAGGCCACCAGTGGAGGTCTGCAGACCCGCCTTGGCAGCAGCATCCTGGCCAGCCGCGTTGTTCGCGAAGTCCGAGATCGCAATGGTGTTCAGCAACGTGCGCGAAGCCGAGCCAGCCACCGAGCAAGGCGCAACGCCGCCGGAGTGCTTCGTAGCCGTGTACAGGGGCGAGAAGTTGGTGGTTGCCGTTGCATTACCGGCAGCATCCCAAGCCTTCACGTTGGTGATATCAGCCACGGCGAAGATTTCAACGTAGCCTTCACGCGTCAGGGCATTGCGCTGCGTTTCCGTCAGGTAGCCAGGCAGGCGGGCGGTGGAATTGTTGAACGACTGGGGCACGCCAGAAGCCAGAGCAGGCACCGTGCAGGTGTTGTCAGCAGTCACGATCTGGGCCAGACCGTTGGCATCAGCCACCACAGCAGCCGTCCACACGTCGCCGGGCGACAGGAAAACCTGGAAGTCCAGCAGGTCGTCAGAGTTCGAAGCAGAACGGAAACGGACCTTGGCAACCTTGCCGTTGGCCTGATCGGTGTTGGTCACGTGCAGAACGGTCATGTTGCCGTTTTGCGCGTTGAAATAAGGCACCACCAATGCGTGGCCCACGCCAGCACGGGTCACTTCCAGCGCAGTTGCAGCAGCCTTAACCATCAGGCCAGCGCCCACAGCCTGGATATCGGTAACCGTTTGAGCGTCAGCACCAGTACCGGTGCCGCCGCCAACAATCACGTCCGCCGAAGCGGCACCAGCGAAGCCCAGGCCACCAATCATGGCAGCAATGCTCAGGGCCATCACATTTTTTTTCATACAAGAACTCCAGTTAAAAAGTTGGTAAGCGCAACTACCACGATTGATTACGCCAGGGAATCGTAGCACAGCGCTTCTGAGAACTACACTTGATTGAGCAGGCCAGCCAATTTTTGTTGACCAAATACAACAGACCCGCGCATCCAAAACTCCCCTCGGCCCGGCTAGGGAACTGCCTCAATCCCTTAAAGATCTTGGTAGCGCCACCACTGGCCATCTTCCAACAGCCAAGTTTCACTCAGGTGAGTTGCAATGGTACCCAAATTCATGCCGGCCAACGCAGGCGCAGCGCTAATTTTTATGCGGGCCGTGCATTTTTCAGGCTCGCATGTGACATTTACAACATCTGCACCCTGCAAGGCAGCGCCGGCACCAAACTGCATGCGGAACTGCTCCAGGGTGTGCAGCTTGCGGTATGCGGGCGTAGACAGTGCGTAGGCCTTGGCGTAGTCGCCAGAGACGCGTGCCTGCCAGTACTCGCCAGCGCGCTGCTGAACGGCCTTTTCAGGCGAGGCCATCATGGTGGCACACCCGGTTACAGCCATGGCTGCGGCTGCGACCAGCGCGGGCATCCAGACAGGTTTGGTCCAGCGAATCCACGAATCAGGTTTCATTTTGATTGCTTCCTTCTATCATTTTCTACGTTTATCGAACATTCATATCGATTTACACATAAGTCACTGAGGTTGCGTTGACTCGACCGCTGGCGTGCCAGGCGCCGGCCGCCCATTGACACGCTCACGCATCTCGACAATCGCCAGGCCTCGCAAACGGTTGCGCAAGTCCTCGCTCACTTCGCGTATCTCGGGGTCGGTACGAACCACCCTGGGGCTGATGACCACCAGCAGCTCGGTGCGCTTGCCGGTGTTGTTGGTGTTGCCGAACAGGTTACCCAGCAGCGGCACATCCTTGAGAAGAGGGACGCCGCTCTTGCCTTCGGTCCGATTGTCTTTGATCAGCCCACCCAAAACAATGGTTTCGCCGCTGCGCACAGCCACCTTGCTGCTGATCTGGCGCTGCAAAAAGATGGGCTGGCTGTTGGCGCCGCTACTGGCCGATTGGTCGGTCATGCTCTGATCAATTTGCATGGTGACCAGGTTGCCTGCATTGACGGAAGGTGTGACTGCCAGGCTGACCCCCGTGTCACGGTACTGCACGGTGCTGGTGATGGCATTGGTGTTGGTGATGTAATCGGTGGTACTGGTTAGCACCGGGACCTGGTCGCCGACAGCCATCGTTGCGGTGTGATTGTCCAGCACCATGAGTGAGGGGCTGGAAATGACCTTGAGCAGATCCTGGCTCGCCAATGCGTTCAGGATGACCCGCACATTGCCTGCTGAGTTGATGAGCGAATACGTGAAACCACTGCCTGCCGCCACATTGAGGCTGCCATTGTTGTTGGGATTGTTGGCGCCTGTGGAAAGCTGCCCCACCCCGGTGCGCCCCCCCGAGGTGCCGCCGCTAAACGCCCATTGCAGGCCGTATTGAAGGCTGTCGTTCAGCGTGACTTCGACGATCGATGCGTCGATGAGCACTTGGGTGGGCGGCAGATCCAGGCGCTTGAGTGTGGATTCGATTTTCTGGAACTCGGCGCGGGTACTCCATACCAGGATGGAGTTATTGAGTTCATCTGCCATGACACGAACGCCACCCACATTCGCCGCAACCATGCCCTGCGTGGCGGTAGCGCCCCCCTGGTTGGTGCGGCTCTGCGTGGTGTTGGCTAGGCCAAAGCCCCCTGTGCCGCCCAACGACGCGCCAGTGCGGTTGGCTGCGTAGCCCGTATTGCCGGAGCTGCCCCAGGTGTTGCCGCCAAATGCAGAACCGGCGCCTCCCATGTTGCCAAAGGCCGACTGGCCTTGCGATGCACCAAAGCCCGTTCCCAATGCCGGCGACACCCCGCTGTTGGCGGCAGGGCTAGCGGCCTGACCGGCCCCAAAGATACCGGACAGCACATTGGCAAGGTGCCGCGCGTTGCCGTTTTGCACCCGATAAATGAACAATTGCGCCTCGGCGCCGTTGTCGCTGGGTTGGTCCAGCTTTTCGATCCATCTGCGAGCCTCTTCGAGATAAGCCGCACGGGGTGTCACCACCAGGATGCTGTTGAGCCGCTCCACCGGCATGATTCGCAGAGCACCGAACAATGGGTTGCCTTCGCCCAGCATGGCGGCAGCAGCAGCCCCACCCGCAACGGCAGAACCCGCACCTGGGGTTGTTGTCGCAGAAGATCCTCCCGACGCACTGCCCTGCGGTTGAGCGGAGCCACTGACAAGCCGCAAGGCAGCCTCGACTTCCTTGATGGTTGCGTGCTTGAGCGGAAAAAGCCCCACCGACATGCCCTTGAGCAGGTCCACGTCGAACGTGTTGACGAGATCGAGCCAGCCCTCTGCCTGGCTGCGGGTGCCCGCAAGCACCAGCAGATTGCGCACGCTGTCCACGCGCACGATGGCTTCGGCGGGCGCCAGCGGCCGGAGGATGGTCGCCATCTCGCCCGCACCGATGTAGCGCAATGGCACCACGATAGCCCCATACCCGGGGGGCAATGGAGCACCACCGCTGCCGCTGAACTGGCGCACTGCACTGCCGATGCTTTTGAGCGCATCGACCTTGCCGACGTGGTACGTGCCTCTCACATCGCGCACCATGGCAAGCCCATTGGCCTGCAGTGCGCTCTCCAGCAAGAACACCGCCTGGTCAGGCTGTATCGGGGTGCGCGTGGACAAGGTGACGGTTCCGGCGAGCGGGGGGTGCAGCACGTAGGGCATTTTGAGAATGTCGCCCAGAATCGTGCGTGCCACCTCCGCCACGGGCGCCTCTTCAAAATTGAACGATAGCGGAGCCCCTTCAAGGGAGGGCACCGGCCGGGCGGGCGCCAGCACCTGATCGTTGCCCTGTATGTAGCGGGGTTGAGCGGTACTGGGCGCCGTGCTGCTGGATGGCTGCACCGCCTCAACTGTTACTGCGTCTGGCCCCGTAACGGCGCTTCCCGTCGAGGCGGGGGCCTGAACGCGTGCTGCAGGCTGTTGGACAGCCTCGGCCGTGGTCGGCTGCGCGCCTTGGGCAAGTGCCGCCTGAGCGGCCGCGAGGGCAATGGCGGTCAATACGAATCGGATGGAAGTCATAGAGTTACACAAGCCCTTGTGGGGTGAAGTTGGACACGACGCGGGGCGAGCAGTTTGGCTCACTGGGACGCGCTACCGCCAAAGACGGGCATCAGTGGGCGCCCGTCTGTACGTGCCGCAGGTTTTTGCACTGGCGCACTTTTGACGGATGGTGGTGGTACATTTTGCGCTGCTACGGGCAATGGGGGTGTCGGTACCGGTGGCGGCGCTGCAACCGCTGCTGACGGCAAACTGGCAGAGGCGGTCAAAGCCGCCCGAGGCAGTTGCATTGCGCGACTTTGCCCACCCCGCGTGAAGGTCACGCTGCGGTCTTGAATGGCTGAGAGTGTCCAGCCTTCGACCAATTCGCGCAGTCGCACACGCTGGTGCTTTCCAGCGATCTGGATGATGGCACCGCCATCACCATCACCCAGGAAGAGCCCCGAGAGCCGGGCAGTGCTGAGGTTGTCAGCAGGCGCTTTTTCGTCCGACGGCAGAGGCGCAGGCGGCGGGCGTCTTGTGGGCGAGAAGACCGGCCGATCGAGCATGGCAATGAACTGCGCTGTATCTGTTGGCACCGTACGCGGAAGGGCCGGAACCATGGACGCGTAGTCAACCGCCTGGAGAGCGGGCGCTTGCCAGTGAATGTTGCGCAGGTGCCCCGATTTATCAACCCACAGGCTCGCCAACACCAACACCAGTACGACATTGATGAACCAAAGGACGTGCAACGAATGCTTTTTCATGGCCGCTCTCTCAGCACGCTCAAGGTAAATTGCGCCGACAGACGCGGCGGCATCTTGGGGTTGATGTTTGCCAGCCCCCCCATCACCTGCACATCGAGTTCGTTGATGACGATGATCGGCTGTTGCGCGCCGAGCACCGCCAACGCGCTTTGCAGACCCAGAATCTCTCCTTCAGCGCGCAAGACGAGCTGTATGCGATCGAAGCCCTTCTCCTCCTTTGCCGGAAGCACCTGGCTGGTAATGACCTGCAACCCAGCGGATGAAAACAGGTCGCGCACCTTTTGCTGGGCCTGGTTACCTGTCTGCGTCCCATCTGAAGCCGAAGAGTAAACATACTGGGCACGCAACTCGGTTGCCCGTTGGCGTGCGGCTTCCAGTTCAGCACGTTGCGATTCAAGCCCCAGCAGCCGCGCATACCGGGGCTCGATCTGCGCAAGACGTTCGTTGCCCCAAGCGTGCTTGCCCCGCACGTACACAGCGCCGCCGATGATCGGAAGCAGTGCAACGGCCAGCAGCAGCGCGACAAGCGCCATGCGGCGCACTGCAATCGTTTTCATGGAGTTCCTTTGCGCTCGGTTTTTGCCGTGGATGGTTTTGAAACCACCTGGGAGGGGCTTCCGCCAAACACAGGGACGAGCGCGCCCGGCGCGGCCCGTGGCGATGAAACAGCGCCAGACGGGACACTTGCCGCAGAAATTTGCGCCGGAACAGACGCAGACACCGCTGTCGCGGGAGCTGTCACCGAGGGCGCAGACGCAGCATGCAACGGAGCCCCAGCTGAGACCGGTGACGCCGCGTGGGCGACCCCAAATTCTTGCGGGTCGAGCGAAAATTCAATGACAAAGTTTTCCTTGGAGTTAGCTCCCCCAATGCGCGTAGTGGGGTTAGGCGAGCGAACATCGCGAACACCAGGCTGCTCCCCCAGGATCTGCATAAGCGCCGACGCATTGGCCGTCAGACCCGTGATCGTGACCTTCTGGGCTTTGAGCGTGAATCCCTGAAGCGCCGTGTCGTCCGGCAGAACTTTGGTGAGCCGATCCAGCACCCTCATCGGCTCCACACGGCCAGCGAGCAGCTCAGACAATACGTTGAGCTTTTCTACTGACTGCATGAGCACTTCGCGCTCTTTTACCAGAGCGGGGGTCCGCCGCACGACATCATCGTAAGCACCCACTGCTTCGACGGCGCGCGCCCGCAATTGCAAGGTGGGGGTCACAAAGATGGCTGTCACCAAGGCCAGCGCAGATGCCAAAAGTCCATATCTGGCCCACCGCCCCCGCGATCCCCGGGCGCGCCGCAGTCCTTCACCATAGCCGTTCAATACGATGGGCACCCCTGAGGCCAAATCTACCCAGACCTCTGGAGTTTTCGCCCCCAAACGGGCGACGTGCGATTGAAGGCATTGCGCAATCTGTTTGCGAGACGCCAGGGCAAGATCCAGAAAGCTCCCGCCGCCTGCCGCGCCTGGCCGGGTGCGATAGCCCCACACAAGATCTTGTTCCACGAACGGACTGATCGCACGCACCTGAAGGACCGCCGCACTTGCAGTGTCGACCTCCCCCATGGCTGGGATGGTCAGTGTGCGTCGCAACAGCAGATCGTCGGGCAGCTCCACCGCGATGAATGGAGCCTCGATCTTCTTGGCACCCACGACACGATGCACGTTGCCCCACCATAACGATTCCCCCCCATCCTGCTGGAGCAGAACGACAGAGGCTTCTGGCGTCAGCCAAGAGAACAGCGAGGCACCTTGCAAGTCCGACCACGCCTGTCGAACGCTGCGCCCCAGGGCGCTCAGGTCGAGTCCCAGAAAACGGGCATCGGTTTGGATGGTTGGCATTTGATAGGAATTCAGGGGTGCTTACGATTTGCGGGGCTCAAGACGCACGCTCGTGCGAAACGTGTGCCAAGGCGCGCCATTGGGTGTGCGGGCATTGAGATCAACGTTGCGCGACACCCGCACGTGCCCTCCGTCGGCCAACGGAACGCGAGCCTGGACTCGTATTCGACTAGATACGGAGGCTTCCAGCAAACTGCCATCCAAAGCCGTGGTATCGACCCCTATCTGACCCGCTTCACGGGCAGCCGCAATCTGAGCAGCAGAAGCAGTATTGCCGCCAGCCAGAACCGTGAGCACCTCGACGGGCGCCGCCAATGGGTTCACGCGACCCGAACCACGCAAATCAGTGGTCAATAGGCTTTCGAGTCTAGCATAGAGGTCATAATCGACTTCGGAGACACGCAGCAGATCTTCTTCCGCCGCGAAGCGCTGGGGACCATTTCCGGCATCACTGCGTTCACGCATTTTTATGATGGCCTGGGCAGTTGCCTGGGCAGCTTCGGCAGGAAGCCCTCCCGCAACGACCAGAAGGCGCTCCAACAGCGGCAGTCCTGCCATATTGATGTCGATGAGCCCGTTGAGAGGCATGGCCTGTACCTGCATGGTGACGCCGCGGTACCCAATTTCGGTCAGGGTCATCCTCGCCAGCGGCTGGTTGCTGGCAACGAGCGTTTGCAGCGCAATTTGAATCGCACCATCTCCCAGAGCTTCTGCTTCCAACTGTTGCCGAACTTGCGCAATGGCTCGACTTTCCGTTCGAATGGTGCGCATCGTGCCTGAGGCGATGATGCTCATGGCCGCGACGATCCACAACACGGCCAACAATGCCATGCCGCGCTGGCCACGCCCAAGCAGACCGACGGGGTATCGCGCCACGTTCACGTACCTCCGAACACCGGACCGCTCGTCCGAGGGTCGCTGCCCGGCAACACCCGCAACGGCACGACAATTTCGGGCCAGGTGCCAGAACCCGTCGCAACAGAGATCGACACCCGCTCGGGCAACCTGTCGATGATCGCCCATTGAGAAGACCACTCAGGCGGCTCCATGACTGCATCCTCATATTGAAAAGTCAGCCCGGTCACACCAGAAAGAAGCGGCGCGCTCTGGCCGGCTGTCCAATCTGGCAGCACTGCAGCGCCAATCCAAGGCATATAGTGCAACAGAAGCACTCCCGCATCCGTCAATTCCAGTCGGAAGTGATAACGCCCCCCAGCGCCATATCGGGCAGGCATGACCCCCACCCAACTCATGGACGATGCTGAACCGCTGAAAAAATAGGGGCTTGATCCAGCCTGCACAGGCGTAGTGATTTTTTGCGCAGAAACGCGGCCGAGCACAGAGCGAAGAAAGCCACTGATGGTTCGCAAGTCATCCATGCGCTGCAACCGAATGTCTACACGGTCTTCCGTTTGCGACGCCGTCCGCAGTGCAGAACCCATGGCTACCACCATGAGCGAGAGCAATGTCATAACAACCAATAGCTCCACCAAAGTGAAGCCTCGCACATCATGCACGCCAGATTGCCCTTCGTACATCATCGACGCACTTGTGCGGGGGGCTTACGCTCGGGGCGCAAGGTGGTTAGCTCCAGGCTGCGCTGCCGCGCGTCCTCTGACCAAGAAATTGCGATACTAACTTCATGGAGCGTCGGAATGGCCGGACCAGATAAACCCGTCGCATAGGGAGCGGACTGTATGTGCCAGCGGTACCCCGACGCTTCTCCCGCTTGCAGCCACCCTCCTTCGGGCACGGTATCGCGCAGCGACAGCAGCGACTGCGCGAGGACCACTGCACGCTGATATCGCTCTATTTCGCCCGCGTTTCGGACGCTCCCGCCCATGACGCGGTAGAGCAATCCCAGCGACATGGCCATGATTGCAAAGGCAACGAGCAACTCAAGCAACGTGAGACCACGCTGGCTATTCGACACCCTCATGGCAACAGCGCTTCCTGCGTAGCTCTTCCGGACAACCAGTCCACCCGCAAGCGTGTGCCGGAACCAGGAGCGCGCAGAATTTCTATGCTGCCACCCGTGGCACCGCCTGACGGAAGAAAACGAATAGACACGAGTCCTTGAGGTGCCACTTCTCGATCAGCCACGACTGCACGCAGTTGCAGTGGTTCAGGCAATGCCTTCTGTTCCAGTCCATCGACGCCATAGCGACGGCGTGCCAAATCTGCAGTGAAACGGATCTCGCGCCCTTCGCTGACGGCCATGGCCCGGGCCGAGCGCAAGTGGTTGAACATGGAACGCACGGCATCACGGTACTGCGATACCTCCCGCATACGCTCATATGCCACTGGTACCAGACCGATGACGAGAGCCATGATGCCGAACACCACCAGCAACTCGATCAGCGTAAAGCCGCGCTCACGCCACACGGTATATCCGCCCGTAGGTTGCGGCACTCAGGGGGTGTTGCGAATGTCAGCGTCTTCGCCCTCACCACCGGAGGCGCCATCGGCCCCCAACGAAAGGATTTCTATGCCGCCATTCGAGCCAGGACTTGCATATTTGTAAGGACGCCCCCACGGATCGGAAGGAACCCCACCCTTGAGATAAGGCCCAGACCATCCATTCACCGATCCAGGACGCTTGACCAGCGCATCCAAGCCTTCTTCGGTCGTGGGATAACGCCCGACGTCGAGTTTGAAAAGCTCTAGCGATTTGTCCAGGTCAGCGATCTGGACACCTGCCGTCTTGGACTTGGCTCCGCCCAGCTGACCCAGAACGCGAGGGCCCACCAGACCCGCCAACAGCGTAAGGATGGCAAGCACAACCAGCAACTCGATGAGAGTGAAGCCTCGCGAGCGCCGGGACGCGGACACCGAGCCACTCGCGCGGCCGACACTTGTACTCATCATGGTAGAAGGATCCTTGGGCAAACGAAAATTATATGGCGAGGTCATTGATAGACAGAATTCCGAGCAAGATGGACACAATGATGGCCGCGATCAGCACACCCAGCACCAAAATGAGTACCGGTTCGACAAGTGTCAGGAGGCGTTTGATGCCGGTTTCCACCTCTCGGTTCAATATATTCGACAGCTCCAGCATCATGGGTCCAATGCGCCCAGTCTCCTCACCCACGCGGATGAGGTTGATTGCCAAAGGCGCAAAGATACCGGTGGCTGTGACGGCCTGCACAACCTTGCCTCCTTCCTTGACAATGGGCGCGACACGCTCCAGCGCTTGTCGAAGCACGGTATTGCCCACGGTTTCGGTGGCGATGTGGAGCGCCGTCAGCATGGGCACGCCGTTGCCCAGCAATGTCCCCAAAGAACGAGAGAACAGGGTGAGTTGGTACTTGAGTGCGAGTGGCCCCATGAGTGGCAGCCGCAAGACCAGCGTTTGCCACCATTGCCGACCAGCAGGTGACTTGAACCAGCGCAGCGCAAGCACCACAACCCCAACCAAAAATGCCCCAAGCACCAAACCATATTCCGTGAAAGCGCGGCCCATCAACATCACCACGCGCGTGGGCAAAGGCAGTGCATCACCCATGTCCGTGAAGAGCTTCTCAAACTGCGGCACCACAAAACCCAGCATGGCGACAAGCGAAAGCACCGCGACCCCGAGCAAGATGGCAGGATAGATAGTCGCAGATACAACGCTTTCTCGCAAAGCACGCTGGCGTTCCATATGTTCCACGAGCCGCTCCAATACGGCAGACATCTGCCCACTGGCCTCGCCCGAGCGAATCATGTTGATGTAAAAGTCGCCGAACAGTTCTCGGTGTGCGGCCAGCGCACGACTCAGCGGCGTGCCGCCCTTGACGGCATCCAGGATACCCTGCACCAATGCGCCCACGCTCGGCTTATGGCTCATGTCGATAAGCACGCGCAACGCATTGTCAAGCGCCAAGCCGGCACGCAGCATGATCGCGAGTTCGGAGGTGAGTGCGAGCACGTCCGGCACGGTGACCGGACCCTTGGCCTGGCGCACCTTGGGCTGAGAAAAGCTGCCCCTGGCATCGACCGCACCCGTGCGCCGCGCCAGAGCGGGTGCATCGCTGGTGTCGTCAATGCTCAACGGCGTCAGCCCCTGTCCACGCAGTTGCTTGAGCGCGAGTGCTGTGCTGCCGGCACTGAGCAACCCCTCTTCCACCTTGCCCGAAGCGGTGGCGGCGCGCCACATAAACTCAGGCATCGGACTGATCCTGGGTAACACGGGCCAATTCGTCCAGCGTGGTGTGGCCCGCAGCCACCTTGCGCAGCCCGTCTTCGTACAGGCTCAACATACCGCCTTCTGCCGCAATGGCGTTGAGAACATTCGCATCGCGCCCTTCAATGATGGCCCGGCGCATGGGCTCGTCGAGCACCAGCAACTCGTGGATACCGGTGCGGCCCCAGTAGCCAGACTGACGGCAGAGCTCACAGCCCACCGCACGGTAAACAGGCTGGGCCGGTGTGCAAAACCGCGAAAGGCCAGTGCTACTGCGCACCTCGGGCCCAGGCTCATACGCTTCCTTGCAATGCCCGCACAAGGTGCGTACCAGGCGCTGGGCCAGCACACCGTTAACGGCAGAGGTGATGAGGTAAGGCTCCACCCCCATGTCCTGCATACGAATCACAGCGCCTGCAGCGGTGTTGGTGTGCAGCGTGGAGAGCACCAAGTGCCCCGTCAGAGCGGATTGCACAGCAATCTGCGCCGTCTCGCCGTCTCGCATTTCGCCAATCATGATGATGTCAGGATCTTGCCGCAGAATGGAGCGCAGTGCGTTGGCAAAGGTCAGATTGATCTGCGAATGCACTTGAATCTGGTTGATCCCCTCCAGTTGATATTCAACCGGGTCTTCCACAGTGATGATTTTTTGCGCCGAGGCATCAATCTTGGCCAGCGCTGCATAAAGGGTGGTGGTCTTGCCAGAACCGGTGGGGCCCGTGACCAGCAGGATGCCGTGCGGGCGCGCCAGCAGGGTGTTGAAACGCTCGAGCGTTTCTTTTTCAAACCCCATTTTTTCCAGATCAAGACGCACGCTGTTGCGATCCAGCACACGCATGACCACGCTTTCACCGTGCACCGTGGGCACGGTGGACACACGCAGATCGAGTTCACGCCCCTTTACACGGGTCTTGATGCGCCCGTCTTGCGGCAGGCGGCGCTCCGCAATGTCGAGATGCGCCAAAAGCTTGACGCGGGAATTGACCGCAGCACTTAGACGCGGTGGAACCAATTCCCCCGCGTGGATCACGCCATCTACCCGATAACGCACATGGAGCCCATCGTCAAACGGCTCCAAATGAATATCGGAAGCACGAAGATCGGTCACGCGTCCAATGATGGCGTTGACCAGGCGGATGACAGGGGCCTCACTGGCCAGATCTTTCAGGTGTTCAACAAAATCGCCACCATCAAAGCCTTCGCCAAAACCGTCCTCTTCGTCCTCGGCGGCTTCCTCCACCGGTTCAGCCAGTGCTTTTTCAATATCGCTTTCAAGCGCAAGGTGCGGTTGAATGACGCAGCCCGTTGCCAGACGCAGGGCTTTGACCACAAATGCATCCTGCGGTACGGCCATGGCCACATGAAGCTGGCCATTTTCCTGGCGCAGTGGGTACACCGCATTGGCCTGCAGAAAACCTGGCAGCAAACCTTCAACATCAGGCATGAGGTCTGGAAAACCATCCGCACGCACCAGGGGAATGCCGAGCTGGGAGGAGAGTGCCTGCGCCACATCGGCCTCAGACACCAGCCCCAGACGCACCAGCACACGCCCCAACATGCCACCCATTTCCTGCTGCGCCGAAAGCGCACGATCCAGGTCCCGGGCACTGAGCTTTCCAGCCTGAACCAGCAGTTCGCCGAGACGCGTGCGCGCCACGGCTTCAAGATCCGACGGTTCAGCCAAAGCGGAAAGTGTGTTTGTGCTCATGAATGCTCAGGGTCCAAGCCTGCACTGTGCCAGCCAATGGCCCACCGACACCGCCGGGCAACGATCTGCAGGAAAGAGCGTGAGTGTAGCCTTGATGATGTCAAGTGCTCCGCTCCGCGCGCCCACCCGGAATCAAGAACCATTTTTTGGACAATTCAAGGGGAAAATATCCCGGTTTCTTTCAGTAGCAGCACACAATGAATTCATACCAAACCAACCGCACCATCACCGCAGTTATCAGTGTGGCCGCCTGCGGTGTTCTGGCTGCAGGCATCTTGGGGCACGCGCTGCTGTCAAGCCACATAGCGCCAAGAGCGCACAAGGCCGGCCCCATGCTGCTGGCGCCAATGATTGGTGTGATCGATTCATGCGTGCTGCCACAAGACAATGCCGTGACGCAAAATCTTGCCGGTCTGCAGGCCACCTGCACAGGCCCCAACGGTTCGGCGGCAGCACTGATCGAATCCACCCTTTCAGCAGTCCAGCCACAAGGCAAATCTCTCGGGGCCTATCCACTGGGCTACACCTTACCTGTCCCGCTGTTACAGTTGTTTCGTCCCAACGCGGACGGCTGGATCATCGACCAAGAGCCCGTTCAACGGCTGGTGCGCACGGTGCGCGACACTGATCGCTCATTGATTCTTTATCTCTTTTCTACACATTTTTCCACCGATGCGCCACTGGAGAGGGCGCTGGCCACCGACCCCGCCAACCTGGCACAAACGCGCGACGGTCCCCTCGCACAAGGCCGCTACTACGACTCCGCCCTCATCAACTGGACCTTTGCCAACACACAGACAGAATTGACCGCACGGCGTGTGCAGGCCACGAAGGCCCTGCTGGAGGCAATGTGCCAGCTTCCCGCTCAGGACATCGCCAAGATCAAGGGAGTGACATTACTGGGCGAACTGCACCACCTTTTTCCCGACTTCGAAGCGGGCATGGGGTTTTCCACACCGTATCGTGTCACAGACTACAGCCCGCAATCGGTGGAAGGTTTTCGCAAGTTCCTGAAAAAGGAGTTTCTGCGCATTGAGCAGCTCAACCGCGTCCTGGGTGCGGATTACTCATCATTCGAAGAAATACAGCCGCCATCACGCGATATTCGCACTGAACCTTTGCGTCGTTTCGCCGAGCACATCGACTCGTTTGCACACGGCACCCTGCCCGTTGCCGGGTGGGCCTATCTAAAACAGACTGCCGGTGCTCCGTCACCATGGGTGCATGTGTATCGCAATGGCACGTTCGTCGGCAAAACCCAGGTCAACCAGGGCAGGCAGGACGTTCTGGCCGCCAAACCAGAGTTCGGCGACACCAATACAGGCTGGCGTCTGGATTTGGACTTCCGACGTCTGCCCACAGGCTTGCACCGCATTGATGTGTTCTTTGAACAGAGACCTGGCAAATTGACACCATTGGGAACACGGCACATCGCCCTGATGGACCGGTTTCAGACAACGCCCAAAGCCATGCCACAAAGGCAACTACCGGCTTTTTCGCCGGCCGATGCCACGTTGCAGGCGCACATCGACTTCCCGATCGATCAATCAGCGTACTACTTCAACCCGCTGGTGCCCTTTTGGCATGCGTTCCGTGGGCAGCAGGTCGTGGATTACCTGAAGTTTTTCGATGGAGTGGTGAGTCAGTCTTGCCTTGCAGACACGCCGCACTATACGCACCAGATCATCCCTTTTACCAACCCTGGCTGGGATGCGAACAAATATGCCATTCAGGCCTCGCTACAACCCATAGAAGACATTCGACTGGGCGTAAGCCTTTACGGCGATGCCACTTATGGCGACACTTTTTCCCGGTGGTATGCCAAAACCGCGCACAGCGGCTATGGCGTGACAGAGTTTCATCCGCTCAAGGCGATGAATGCCCCTGCTGTGCAACGCGTGCTCAGTCAGCATGCGTTGCACGGCGCAGAGTTCCTTTCGTTCTTTCTGGAACCACGATGGGATGGCAAACTTGTGGCACGCAACCACAATCTGTTTTCGCTCGACCCGGACAACAAACAGTTTGGCTCCGACAGGCTTTACGAGTCGATGCGAAGAGTCACGGCTCAGTCACGGCCATAGGAACAATAAAGATCAGGGGAATAGCTCGGCACTCTCCAACGCTTTTCCGTGGGCATCCTTGACCGACAGGATTGGCCGCCCTTCGACGGGCCAATCGATCGCCAACGTGGCATCGTCCCATGCGATGCACCGTTCGTGCTCCGGTGCGTAGTAGTCGGTGGTCTTGTACAAAAACTCTGCTGTATCACTAAGCACCACAAACCCGTGTGCAAACCCGGGCGGCACCCAGAGCTGGCGGTGGTTGTCGGCGCTCAACTCCTCCCCCACCCATTTTCCGAAGGTGGGTGAGCTGCGACGGATGTCCACCGCCACATCGAATACAGCACCCTGCACTACACGCACCAGCTTGCCCTGAGGCTGCTGGATCTGATAATGCAGACCCCGCAGCACCCCACGGCTTGAGCGGCTGTGGTTGTCCTGCACGAACTGATAGTCAGTGCCCGTCGCCTCGTTGAAGGCGCGCTGATTGAAGCTCTCAAAGAAAAAACCACGTGCATCACCGAACACCTTGGGTTCGATCAGCACAACATCGGGGATGGACAGGCGGATGGCTTGCATAGACGTCAGTAAATGGTTTCCTGGAGCAAACGCAGCAGGTACTGTCCGTAGCCGTTCTTGGCCAGGGGGCGTGCCAGGCGCTGCAATTGTTCGCTGTCGATCCACCGGCTGCGCCAGGCGATCTCCTCGGGACAGGCGATCTTCAGGCCCTGTCGGTGCTCCAGCGTGGCGATGAACTGGCTCGCCTCCAGCAGACTCTCATGCGTGCCGGTATCCAGCCAGGCGTAGCCCCGACCCATGATCTCGACATTGAGCTGGCCCTGCTCCAGGTAGAGGCGGTTGAGGTCCGTGATTTCCAGTTCGCCGCGCGGTGATGGCTGAAGGCTCTTGGCCAATTCAACGACCTGGTTGTCGTAGAAATACAGGCCCGTCACTGCATAGCTGGACTTGGGCACCTCGGGCTTCTCTTCGAGCGACAGCACCTTGCCCTTGGGGTCGAACTCGGCAACTCCGTAGCGCTCGGGATCGTGCACATGGTAGGCAAAGACACTGGCGCCCTCGGTACGCCGGGTGGCACTGCCCAGCAGTTCATGGAAGTCATGCCCATGAAAGATGTTGTCGCCCAGCACCAGCGCACTGGGCGCATTGCCCACAAACGGCTCGCCAATGATGAAGGCCTGCGCCAGGCCGTCCGGGCTGGGCTGCACAGCGTACTGCAGATGGATGCCCCACTGGCTGCCGTCGCCCAGCAACTGCTCAAAACGCGGGGTGTCCTGTGGCGTACTGATGACCAGGATGTCGCGGATTCCCGCCAGCATGAGGGTGCTGAGTGGGTAATAGATCATGGGCTTGTCGTACACCGGCAGCAGCTGCTTGCTGATGGCCAACGTGGCCGGGTGCAGGCGGGTGCCCGAGCCCCCGGCGAGGATGATGCCTTTGCGTGCAGTCATGGTGTGTGCTTCAGAGGATTTCGGTGAGCATGCGCGCCACTCCGGCTTGCCAGTGTGGAAGCTGGAGGCCAAAGGTGGATTGCAGTTTGGCCGTGTTCAGGCGCGAGTTGTGCGGGCGCGTGGCGGGCGTGGGGAAGGCACTGGTGGGCACGGGCGCCACCTCGGTCGCTTTGATTTTGATAGCTGGTTGCGCTTGTACAGCTTGACTCAAAACGTATTTCGCATACATATTCCAATTGGTCTCGCCATCGGCCACACAATGGTACAGGCCGCCGTGCTCGGGATGCTGCTGCAGGTGGCGGACGGCGTGGGCTGTCACGTCGGCCAGCAGATCCGCACCGGTGGGTGCGCCCCATTGGTCATCGATGACGGTGAGGCGGTCGCGCTCCTGCGCAAGACGCAGCATGGTCTTGGCGAAGTTGCCACCGCGCGCCGCATAAACCCAGCTCGTGCGCAGAATCAGGTGCTTGCAGCCCGATTGCTGGATCAGCTGCTCGCCTTCCAGCTTGGTGCGGCCATAGCAGCTCAACGGTGCGGGGGCATCGGTTTCCACCCAGGGACGGCTGCCGCTGCCATCAAAGACGTAGTCGGTGCTGTAGTGCACCAGCCAGGCGCCCAAGCGGCCTGCCTCCTCGGCAAGCACGGAAGGGGTGGTGGCGTTGAGCAGGCGCGCAAACTCCGGTTCACTCTCGGCCTTGTCCACCGCGGTGTGGGCGGCGGCGTTGACAATGACAGCGGGGCGGAGTTGGCGCACAGTGTCGCGGATACCTTCGGGCTGGCTGAAGTCGCCGCAGTACTCCGGGCTATCGAAGTCCAGCGCCGTCACCTGTCCCAGCACGGCCAGGCTGCGCTGCAGTTCCCAGCCCACCTGACCACCCTTGCCCAGCAGCAGGATGTTCATGCGGCCACCCCGGTGGGTGCGTACTGGGTCTGCACCCAGTCGCGGTAGGCGCCGGTCTGCACGCCCGCCACCCATTCCGGGTTGTCCAGGTACCACTGCACGGTCTTGCGGATGCCGGTCTCAAACGTTTCGGCAGGGCGCCAAGCGAGTTCGCGTTCGATTTTGCGCGCGTCGATGGCGTAGCGCCGGTCGTGG
This sequence comes from Rhodoferax sp., assembly GCA_041919095.1. Taxonomy (GTDB): domain Bacteria; phylum Pseudomonadota; class Gammaproteobacteria; order Burkholderiales; family Burkholderiaceae_C; genus Allorhodoferax. The sequence goes on from JAYRUL010000020.1 coordinate 29,125, forward strand.
CCTGGGCGGTCTTTGACGTAGGCGATCTGGGCGCGGTAGCTCTGGCCGTCGGCGCGCGGGCGCAGTTCGTCGAGCAGGGCACACACGGTGTGGACGATGTCGATGTTGGGCTTTTCGTTCCAGCCGCCGACGTTGTAGGTTTCGCCCGGGCGCCCGGCTTCGAGCACGCGGCGGATGGCGCTGCAGTGATCCTTGACGTAGAGCCAGTCGCGGATCTGCATGCCGTCGCCGTACACCGGCAGGCCCTTGCCCGCCAGTGCGTTAACGATCATCAGCGGGATGAGTTTTTCCGGAAAGTGGTAGGGGCCGTAGTTGTTGCTGCAGTTGGTGGTGAGCACCGGCAGGCCGTAGGTGTGGTGCCAGGCGCGCACGAGGTGGTCGCTGGCCGCTTTGCTGGCCGAATACGGGCTGTTGGGTTCGCAGTTGTGCGTCTCGGTGAAAGCAGGCGCGTTGGGGGCGAGCGTGCCATACACCTCGTCGGTGCTTACGTGCAGGAACCGGAACGCTTCTTTTTCGATAGCTGGAAGCGCTTGCCAGTAGTGCCTTACGGCCTCCAAAAGCCTGAAGCTCCCGACCACGTTGGTCTGGATGAAGTCTTCTGGGCCGTGGATGGAGCGGTCCACATGCGACTCGGCAGCAAAATTGACAATGGCGCGCGGCCGGTGTTCGGCCAGGAGCCGCTCCACCAGCGCACTGTCGCCAATATCGCCCTGGACGAAAACGTGGCGCGCATCACCCTGGACGCTGGCAAGGTTCTGCAGATTGCCTGCATAGGTCAATTTATCGAGGTTGACGACGCTCTCCTGGGAGCTGCCGAGCCAGTCGAGAACGAAGTTGGCGCCGATGAAGCCGGCGCCGCCGGTGACGAGGATCATGGTAAGGACCGTCCGAAGGGCCTATGGGCAAAGCTTGGAATTATCCCACTGCCCCCCGACCCGTCCGTAACCATTCGCAGACCTGCCAGGCAGGCTGGGCGCTCAGAAATGAATACCCCGCATCATCTGCTGCAGCGCTATCGCCTCGGCCGACAACTGCGGCTTGCCGCTCTTGTCACCCTTGGCGGCGGTCGAGTCCGGGAACATGCGGAAGCTGGCGTTCATCCCGATCTGCGCCACGCGTGGCACCAGGGCATGCATGACCTGCCCCAGAATGCCCAGGCGCGTGGCGATGCGCACCGGCTTGAAGATGCAGGCCTGCGCCACCATGTCGGCGGCCTCCTCGGGGCTGAGCGTGGGCACGTTGTTGTAGATCTGCGTGGGCGCAATCATGGGCGTGC